>CAZEPS010000022.1:0-29237 GCA_964514165.1 uncultured Leptospirales bacterium | reverse complement strand
GACGAGTACTCATATAAAAAATAAAAGAACATGAACGAAATCCAGCAGGTCCGAAAGCAGAAGGCCCAGGAGATCAACCAGTACGCCAACGAGCGGGGATTCGCCATCAACATGACCATGATGGGGCCGGTAATCGTTCCGATAAAAGACGGCAAGCCCATGGGACAGGACGAGATCCAGTCCCTGTCACAGGAGGAACGAAGCGAACTCAGCGGCAAAGAATCCGAGATTAACGAGAAACTCAAAGAGCTGCAGAAGGAGATGCGGGGCCTCCAGAAGGACCAGCAGAAGCAGGAGCGTGAATTCGACCGGCAGGTGGTCCTGAACACCGTCGGGGGGGCCATGGAAAACCTCCGGGATAAATACAGTAAATATGACAATATCTCCGATTACTTCGAGGACGTTCAGAATGATATCCTCGAGAACATACGTATATTCAAGGCGAACCAGCAGCAGATGCAGGGTCAGGGCCAGAACATCCAGGCCGAGCAGATAAAGCAGCGGCTGATGATGATGCGGGACGTGAAAATCATTTTGGTAGGAACCCCGATCCTCTACAACCTTCTCCAGGCAAGGGTGCCGGAATTCTCCGAGCTCTTCAAGGTCAAGGCGGATTTTGACACCACCATGGACAAAACCGACAGGAACATCCCCACCTCGTTCTCAAGGACGAGATAGTGGAGGCCATTGACAGGGGAAATTTCAACCTCTGGGCCATAGATTCCATTGACGAGGGTATCGAAATTCTTACCGGCATGAAGGCCGGCGACATGGAAGACGGCGGGACCTTCCCAAAGGGCTCGGTGAACCGGCTGGTCATGGAAAAGCTCGATCACTTCAACGCGGTATCAAAAAGAACGGGCAACGGCAATAACGGAAAGGATAACAATTAGATTATAAAACAACCGAGAATGACGAGCACCGGGTCCTGGTTGAGATCCACGGTCACTCCCCGTGCTTCGTGAGGGCCTCGAAACCGGAAACGATATCAAGAAGCTCGCCGGTGATCTCGGACTGTCGCTCCCGCTGGTATTCCGAATTGAGCTCGTCGAGTTTTTCGTCTATGTTCTTCTCCGCCGACTGCATGGCCGAGAGCCTGCTGGCGTTTTCCCCGGCCAGGGACTCGGCGCAGGACCGAAGTATCATGACAAAGATGTGTTCCCGCACCAGAGACGAAAAGAGTTCATCGAACGGCACCCGGTAGATGGGGATGCAACGGGACTCCCACTTCTTTTCAATTAAACTCTCAATCCACTCAACATCAAGGGGAAACATTTTCCGCTTCACCGGTTCTGCCCCTGTTCCCGAAACCGGGGTATTGTGGTACAGGTGTACCGTAGTGATATTTTTTTCTTCCTGCCACTGTTCCATGGTAAGGACAATCTCCTCGGCAAGGGGAGTAATGTCGCCGAGTGACCCGGACAGGCCAACCTCCCTGTCGATTGAGAGCCCGAGGTCAGTAAGCCGGTGCGTAAGCCGTTCACCGATTGAAAGGACAGTGATTTCACCGGGATCATTACCTGAACCGGCCAGTTCATTCTCGATGTAGGAGAGCAGGTTGTCGTTGAACTGGCCGCACATCCCCTGCTCTGAGCTGAACACGATTATCCCCTCCCCGCCTCTCTTTCCCGGAGACAACCCGGCGGGTATTACCCGGGCGTTCATCAGGGCCCCCTGTATTCCTTTTTCAATGGTGGCAAAGTATTCTCCCAATGATTCAACGGCCCGTTCATAAACGCGTATCTTGACCGCTGCCAGAGACTTCATGGTCTTTACCACAGACTGCATGTCCTGGATGCTGTCAATCCTGCTGCTTATCGCTTCGGTCTTACTCATCAGACTTTTCGTCTTGTTCGAGTTCTGAAAGGGCGTCTTTCAGTTTATTCCTCAGTCGCTCAGCCATCTCATCATCGAGTTCGCCTCCCCCGGTTATGTGTTCTCCTATCTCCGCCATGTGTTCTCTCATGGTCTCTTTCACTACGTCCTTCGCCTCTCTTATGCCGTTAAGCGCTATCCCGTCAAACAGGCCATCCTTTACGGCGAAGAGTATGGCGACCTGCTCTGCCGCGGTCAGGGGGTGGTACTGGAACTGCTTGAGTGTCTCCCGAATGCGGCGTCCGCGTACGAGTTTTTTCCTGGTGTTCTCGTCCAGGGTGGTGCTGAACCGGGCGAACGATTCCAGCTCCTCGAACTGGGAATAGGCAAGGCGCAGGTCACCGGAGACGTTGCCGTAGGCCGGGAGCTGTGCCTTGCCCCCGACCCGGGACACCGATTTTCCCACGTCGATCGCGGGCATTATCCCCTCCTGGAAAAGACGGGTTGAGAGGTAAATCTGCCCGTCGGTGATTGAAATAAGGTTCGTTGGGATATAGGCGGATATGTTTCCCTCCTGTACCTCGATGACCGGCAGTGCGGTGAGGGACCCGCCCCCCAGGGACTCCTTGAACTGGGTCGCCCGCTCCAGGAGCCGGGAATGGATGTAGAATATGTCGCCGGGATAGGCCTCCCGTGCCGGGGGGCGGCGCAGGAGGAGTGAAATCTCCCGGTACGCCCGGGCGTGGCTGGTCAGGTCGTCGTACACCACCAGCACGTCGTCACCCCGGTCCATGAAGAACTCTGCCATGGCCGTGGCAGCGTAGGGCGCTGCGTATATCATCCCCGGTGGCTCGTCGCCGCTCGCGGCAACGACGATGCACCTGTCCATGACGCCGTTATTGTTAAAATCGTCGATCACCCGGGCGATGGCCGAGTTGCGCTGGCCGATTGCGCAGTAGATACAGATAACATCTTTGTCTTTCTGGTTTATGATGGTATCAACGGTAATCGCCGACTTCCCGGTCTGCCGGTCCCCGAGGATGAGCTCCCTCTGGCCCAGGCCGATGGGGATGAGTGAATCCAGGGCCATGATCCCGGTCTGGAGGGGCCGCTTGACCGGGGACCGGTCGATTATGGCCGGTGCGTCCCGCTGGATCGGCCTCTGCTCCGCGGCGTTTACGCTCCCCCGGTCATCGATGGGCCTTCCCAGGGAATCGACGACCCTGCCGAGAAGCTCATCGCCGACCGGAACCCGCACGACGCTGCCGCTCCTCCTGACCTCGTCCCCGGCCCTGAGGGACTCGCTCTCGTCGAGCATTATGACAGCGGTTTCCTCCCGGTCCAGGTTGAACGCTATCCCCGCCCTGTTCTTTCCGAACAGGAGCACCTCGTGAGACATGATATCGTTCAATCCACGAATCCTGGCCACGTTCTTCCCTATGGAAATAACCGTCCCGATTTCTTCCTGTTTTATCTCATCCATTGGCTCTTCCCGCGCCCTCTTGAGGTAATGTATCGCTTCCTGTATTGTAGTTATCAGCATGCTTTTTTATGTTCATTATTAATGAAAACTATACTCAATTTCGGATATAGAGCATATCCCGAAACCTGCCTTTCAAAGTTTCCAGGTACGTATCGATGCTCCACGAAACCTTGATATCACCGGACAGCAGTGTTACGCCGCAGACGAGTGTGTCCGATTCTTCGTATTCCACCCGGGGGCTTTTGCCGGCAAGCCCCTCAAGGGCCTGCTCTATCCGGTTCTTTACGGTATCCGAAAGGTCGAACGATGTTTTCACCGTAAATTCACCGGCCGTGTCATCTTTCATCATCCGGAGGGTCTCTTCATCGAGGCCCCCCTTTTCCAGCTTTTCCAGGAAATTTTCGATGACCTGGTTTTCCAGGCTTCCGTTCGCGAGATCTCCCAGCACCTGCCTCGCCAGGGAGATGGTTTCATCACCGACCAGTTTCTTCAGTTCACGGTAAAAGGACTCCTCCTCTTCGTTGATTGACCGGATCCATTTTTCCCGTTTCCGGCGGACCTCTTCCTTTGCCTCTTCAATCAGCGAATCATACCGTGTCTCGAACCTGTTTTTCTCCTCCTTGAGGAGTTCATTCTTTTCCTCTTCAAAACTCTCGTTCCGCTTTCTGTATTTCTCCTTCTCCTCTTCGGCTTCACCGGTTCGCTTCTCCGCTTCGTTGAACCGTCCGTTTATCTCGTCCTCCCTGGTGTCGATGACAGATTTGATGCGGTCAAATAGCAGGAACTTCAGGGCCAAAACCAGCACCAGGAAGTTCACTATCTGGGCGACAAAGGTGAAGGGATCTATCTCCATCTCTATTTACCCGGCAGCTGCTGGATGACGAAGTTCCAGAAGGGATTCGCGAAGATCAATATTATCGAAATAACGAAACAGTAAATTGCGACAGACTCGATCATGGCCAGGCCGACGAAGAGTGTCCTGGTGAGGGTGCCCGATTCCTCAGGCTGCTGGGCTATGGAGCTCAGGGCCTGGGATACCGCCCTTCCCTGGCCCAGGGCCACCGCGATTGAACCGATGGCGATGGTGAGCCCGGCGATGATGACTGATGCCGCTCCGACTATGGTTACGCTTTCCATTGTAATCTCCTCTGATTTTTAATTGTGTTTCCGTACACGGTTATAACGACCCCTGATTTGACATTCTCTATAAACAATTCATTCTCCTCTTACCTCACCCCGGACGCGATATACACGGCGGAGAGAATCGTGAAAATATACGCGTGAATCTGACCGATAACAAGCTCCAGAGCATTAATCAGCACCGGAAAGAACAGGGGGGCAAGTGAAAGTATGACCCCCACCAGGAGGGTGCCGCTCATGACGTTGCCGAAAAGCCTGACCGCCAGGGCGATGGTCCGGGAGACCTCGCCCATAACGTTGAACGGAAGCATTACCACCGTGGGGCTGACGTAGTTTTTCAGGTAGCCGGGAAGCCCCTTCCTTGATATGCCGAAAAAGAATACCGAGAAAAATACGGTCACCGCCAGGGCGCCGGTCGTTGCCAGAGAACCGGTGGGGGGGTGATACTTCGGAATGAACGCGAGAAAATTCGAAACTGATATGAAAATAAACAGCGTTCCAAGCAGGGGGAGATACCGGTGAGGCTCTTCCTGAAAAATGGATCTCAGTTCCCCGATGATATATTCCACGATTATCTCAAGGGTCAGCTGCCACCGGGAGATCTTTCCCCTGATCACAAGCCTCCTTGAAACGAACCAGCAGAGGGCTATTATCAGCACCATGACAATCCAGGTATATACCAGGGTCGCGTTGATATTTACGAACTTTCCCTGCCAGTAAACAATGGAATCAGGAGTAATATTCATACAAGAGTTCCGCCCCCTGTTTCTTTAATGGTAATATCATCGGGTTTACTCCTGCGGACATAACGGACCGATATGATGCGGCTTATGAAGAAACCGGTTCCCATGAAAATGAGATTGATCCATCCTGCGAATTGAAAAAACCCGAAGAAAACAGTGAAGCAGACCAGGAGCCTGCCGGCTGTGCCTGCCAGCATGAAGACAGCCGGCCGAGACGCTGACTGCATACGCTTGACGGTTATCCAGAGGACGGCATAGTACGCAAATCCGAAGAGAGCACCGACAACCAGAGACAGGGGGTACATGTACGGTTCATTCATCTTTCCTCTCCTCTATTATATTTTTTTGTTCCCGCTTCATCCATAGCCATGCGTTTACCGAGCCGATTAGTATGCCGAGGGCCAGGAGCATGAGGGTCCAGGAAAAGGGGCTTTCGATTTTTGAATCAACCCAGGCCCCGATGAGCACCCCGGCTATAGTCGGGATCGCGATTGACCATCCCACGATACCGAACATGCCGAGCCCAAACCAGAGTGAAGAAGATTTTGACCTGCCGCGCTTCAGTTTCTTTTTCCTCTTCTCGAGAATCGTTTTTTTAAAGTTCTCGTGCTGCTCCTCTTTAAGGGAATTAAAACTTTTCTTTTTCAAGCTCCAGCATCCCCCTCATGATTCTTTTTTCCAGCTTCATGAGCCCGGTTTTAATCTCTTTTTCCCGTTCATCACTGGCGCGGTATCTATCACTTACCACATCATACAGCTCTTCAAGGTTGTCGCTCAGGACACAGTCTTTTGTTGAGATGTTTATGTTTTCTCCCTCTTTCAGGAGGATTCCGCTGTTTACCGCGGCATAGGACTCGTTTCCACCCCGGCTATATTTCACTATGCAGGGAACGATTTCCGAAATCAGGTCAATGTGCCGCTCCCTGACAGTAAAGGATCCTTCTCCTCCTTCTATGGAGAGGGACGCGACCTCTTCATCGAGTATTATTTTAAACGGTTCGATAATCTTAAGTCTCATTCTTCACTTCGTCTATGGTTCCGAGCATATACAGGGCGTCTTCAGGATAATCCGTGAATTCATTGTTCAATATGCGATCACACCCTTTCAAGGCGTCTTCGAGGCGGACCTGTTTCCCCTTTTTGCCGGTAAATTGTTCCGTGGTGAAGAAGGGCTGAGTAAGAAACTTCTCAAGACGCCGTGCCTTGTGCACGGTCTCCCGGTCTTTTTTCGACAGTTCCTCCATGCCGAGCATGGATATAATATCTTTAAGTTCCTCGTACTCAGCCAGCACCCTACGGCTCTCCTGGGCCACCCGGTAATGAAACTCGCCCACTACATGTGGAATCAGCATCTTTGAGTTTGAACGCAGCGGCTCGATTGCAGGATACAGACCCTGGCTCGCCTTCTTGCGTGAAAGAACCAGTGACGACGATAGATGACTGAAGGTATGCACCGCTGCCGGGTCGGTAAAATCATCAGCGGGAACATACACCGCCTGTATAGACGAAATAGCCCCGTTCCTGGTGCTGCAGATACGCTCCTGGAGTTCGGACATCTCTGTCGCCAGGGTCGGCTGGTAGCCGACCCGGGAAGGGAGCTGCCCCAGAAGGCCGGATATTTCCGCACCGGCCTGGACGAACCGGAATATGTTATCAATGAGAAGGAGCACATCCTGCCGCTCATCTTCCCTGAAATATTCGGCCATGACCATGGCCGAGTGACCGACCCTGAAACGGGCCCCGGGCTGTTCGTTCATCTGGCCGAAAACCAGCACCGAGTTCTCGAGAACGTTAACGTCCTTGAGCTCGCTGTAGAGTTCTTCACCCTCCCGGTTCCGTTCCCCGATACCGCAGAAGATGCTCACCCCTTTATGTATACCGGCCATGTTGTTAATCATCTCCATGATGAGCACGGTCTTGCCGACCCCGGCTCCTCCAAATAGACCCGCCTTTCCGCCCCGTTCTATCGGGGCGAGGACGTCGATGACCTTTATGCCGGTTTCAAAAATCTCGTTGGTCGTGGTTCGCATCGTATAGGGTACTATCTTCTGGAATATCGATCTTTTTTCTGACGCGTCAATATCACCGGAGCCGTCAATGGTTTTACCGAATACGTTGAACATACGGCCGAGAAGTTTTTTTCCCACCGGCACCATGATGGGAGAGCCGGTGTCCACCATCCGGGTATTGCGGCTGATACCTTCCGCCGAGGTCAGGGCAATTCCCCTCACCCGCCGCTCATCAAGATGCATCTGTGTTTCGACCATAAGTTTTGATTCACCCTCTGATACAAGCATGTGGGATATTTCCGGCATCCTGTCAGGGAACTCTATGTCAATAACGCTGCCGCGAATTGAAACTATGTAGCCGATGTTCCGTTCCTGATTTTCTGAACCTGTTTGATTATTCATGCTAGCATAATGCCGGGATTGATATTTTTTTTGGTACAATTCATTATATTAGTGTATATAATTTCTACAGGGAGTAAATAGCCGTAACGTGTTATTTCACATTAATGGATTCCGTGATATAACCATGGATCTTAATTCCCGCAAACATTAAATGGGCGTAGCGTGAACAGTGATGATTTCACATCGGGTTTTTTATAGAGTTTTTTTGCAGAAATTAAGGCAAATTTGGTGCTTATGATCGTTTTTTTAGATTTTTTCAGGTAAAAAATTTAATTTTTGTTTTTGCTTCTTCAATGCTGTGGGCAAAAATGAGGTAGCTGAAAACCTCCATCGACTCGGCCAGCTTCAGAAGATTCTCTCTTGGCCATAAGAGTACAACCCGCTTCCCGTGCTCCTTTGCGTGAAATGAGAGGTCCACAAGGGCCCGGATGCCGGCGATGGTTACCAGGTTTATGTTTTCCATGTTGAGCACCAGGCTGTCCCGCTCACTGGTATTCATGAGGGCGTTTTTAAAAGTGTTCACGGTCGTGACGTCAAGCCCGCCAGAAAGTTCAATTATCCTCTGCCCGTCAGCATCACGAACCGTATAATTCAGCATGTGCAGATTCCACTGTCAGAGTCTCTGAAATGAGCCCATAGTACATCAAGGAGGATTGATTCATTGACAGCCTGTTTAATGGACGGATTTCCGATACCGTTGAGAAGTGTGAACCGGATTGTTTCGCCGAAATTCTTTTTGTCCAGCATTAAGTGCGCGATAAGTTCTTTCGGTTTCATAGTTATCAGGTTACCGGCAAGTCCAAATTTCTCAACAAATTTTTTTATTCTATCATATTCCGAATCTGACAATAATCCAACCCGCCGGGAAATATCAGATTCAATTACAATGCCCTCTGCAACCGCTTCACCATGGGTAACATTTCGATACCCATGGTACGATTCGATGCCGTGGGCAATGGTATGCCCAAAGTTCAGGATTTCCCTCAGGCCGGATTCCCTTTCATCCTGTTCAACTATAGAAGTCTTGAACAATACTGATCGTGTAACAACTTTTGTAAGAAACCATTCTTCAATGAATGAACTATCTTCATGTTGTTCCAGCATCAAAAGGGTATCGATGTCCCCGATAAGGCCATGTTTCAGAGCCTCGATAACACCGTTCAGTAACTCTTTGTCCGGTAGAGTTTTAAGAAATGAAATGTCATTTATTACAAGAGAGGGCTGGTGAAATGAACCGGCCATGTTTTTCCCCCTGGAAAGGTTTACCGCCACCTTTCCTCCGATACTTGAATCAACCATGGCCAGAAGTGTTGTCGGCACGTGGACGACAGGGATACCCCTCATGTATAGGGATGAAACAAACCCGGC
Organism: uncultured Leptospirales bacterium; assembly: GCA_964514165.1. Taxonomy (GTDB): domain Bacteria; phylum Spirochaetota; class UBA4802; order UBA4802; family UBA5550; genus CAZEPS01. The sequence continues at coordinate 20,277 of CAZEPS010000022.1, read as the reverse complement.
AAAATCGCCGACAACACCGCCTCCTATGCCGATGACCGCGGATTTCCTGGTAAAACCGTCGTTAATAAGCCTCTCAAGGAACTCACCAGCATAATGGTAATTCTTATTCTCCTCACGGTCATCCATCTCATATATCTGGTTCTGGTTGACCCTGGAAAGGTTCTTTTGGATATAGTCTCCGTGCAGGGACAACACCCGTCTGCTGACAATACAGGCTGTTTTATCGTACCTGTTCAAAAATTCATGTATGGATATGTCTTCAAACGACGAAGAGCCGATAAGAATATTATAGGTGCCGGATTCGGTGCTGGCCTGTATTGTATCTATTTTTTCTCCCATAACTTTCCCAGGTATATGTCCTGTTTCTGCCCCTGTAAAATGGCTATAAGGTTCGCGTTAACGGGGGGATACATGGGAAGCCTGGAGATATCATCCGCGCTGAAAAATTGAAAACTGTTAAGCCGTTTTTCACTTCCGAGAAGGAACTCTCCATCAATATGGGAACAGAAAAAACAGATGTTGAGAATATGCCTGTCGCCCTCGGGGTCTATCGAATCGAACATGACAGCTGTCTTATCAACCTTGACGTGTATATTGAGCTCTTCCCTGAACTCCCTCACGAGGGCCTCTTCAAGGGATTCACCGTAATCAACACCGCCCCCCGGAATGAGCCAGTACACATCACCCTTTTTTTTATGACTCACCAGAAGAACGGTATTGTCGCTTACCAGAATACCTCCGACCCTTATCCTCACGTTTTTGTCGCACGGAAACATCAGATTTCGATTTCCTTGTCATCTATCATCTTAAGGGCTTCCATCGCGGCGTTCATCTCTGCCTTTCTCTTACTGGTCCCCTCTCCCTTGACGACAACCCTGCCGTCTATCAGGAGATTAACGATGAACTCCTTCTGGTGATCGGGGCCCTTTTCCTCGATAAGCTCGTACACCGGCCGCTCCTTGTATTTTTTCTGGACATATTCCTGGAGCGTGGTTTTCGGGTCCCTCAGGTATGCGAGCCGGTCGATGCGTTCAATTTCATTCTTGATTTTGTTTAGAACGAATTTCTTGCAGGTTTTAAATCCCGCGTCGAGATAGACGGCGGCGATAATAGCTTCAAAGGTGTTGGCCAGGATGGACGGGCGCTCTCTGCCACCGCTCTGCTCCTCCCCCTTTCCCATGTGTATGAAACTTCCCAGGTTCATCTTTTCAGCCACCTTGGACAGTGTAGCCTCGGATACCACCGCGGATTTTATCTTGGCAAGGTTTCCTTCAGGATACTGCTCGTAATGCTTGTATAAATATTCGTTGACGATCAACGCCAGTACAGAATCACCGAAGTACTCCAGGCGTTCATTGTCCCTGATACTCGCACCGATTTCATTGACATAGGATCGATGGGTAAGCGCGGTATTGAGAATGCTCCTGTTTTTAAACTTAACACCGAGGGTTTTCTGGAGTCTGTCAAGCTGGCGGGTATTGCTTTTCCTGGTCTGTTTCCTGATAGACTTGTTTATGTTGCTGGCTTCTGACATGCAATTACTACAAAAATATAATCATCTATGTTTCATTTTTACTGATCCTTGATTCAACATATTTGACCAGGTCCCCCACTCTGAGCAGTTTCTCAGCGTCCTCTTCGGGAATATCAATTTCGAATTCAACCTCAAATGCTATCACCAGTTCCACGGCGTCAATTGAATCAGCTCCAAGATCGTCAACGAAATATGCATCTTCGGTAATGTTGTTCTCATCAATACCAAGCTGGTGTATTATCAGCTTTTTGACCCTTTCAGAAACAGACATCTGTATCCCCCTGTGCGAAATCGTTTATGTCACCCGAAGTAAGGGCCGCAAAAAACAAAAGTCACAACCATGAGCAGATACACATTAGAAGAACCCGGTGAAGATTGTCAAGTGATAATGAAAAAGGGCTGCCCGTGTTTAGACAGCCCCCTGCATACAATTGAAAAAATAAAATCAGTCTTTAATTTTGACCTTTTTCTCAACGACAAGCTCGCCCTTGTAATATCCGCACTCACTGCATACGCGGTGAGGAATGACATAGGCGCCGCACTTGGGGCACGGCCTGATGTTCGGCGCTTCCAGGGCGTGATGAGATCGTCTCATCCTGGATTTTGATTTTGATTTTCTTCTTTTTGGAACAGCCACGATAATCTCCCTGTTTGAAACGATATGAATCCGGTGTTAATCAGATGGATACTTGTCTCCAGAATGGAACCGGTGTCAAGTGAAATTTACTGTTTATTGACTAAAAACAGACGCTCTTTAGCGTCCTGCGCGTACATCGATTGAGGATATTCGGTGATTACCTTGTTATAGTATTTTTTCGTATTCAGCGAATCGCCTTTTTTCCTGTAGACCCGTGCAAGATTATAGTACATCTGATCAGATACGATGCTTATCTCGTACTTCTTTTCGAGTTTCTCGTAAATCTTTAAAGATTCGTCGAGCTTCCCTTCTTCCTCCGCTGCCACGGCTGCCTTGAGCAGGGCAATGGGAGCGAAGACACGGGAGTTGGATCTCTTCGAGAAAGCAAGTAGATACTTTTTCGCGTCCCCGTAATTACCCATTTCATAGTATATGTTACCCAGTGAATAGAAAGCCATTTTCCTTGAAAACCCGAAATGTGTCGTCTCAATGAACTGCTTCAGGGCAGCTATAGTTTTTTCGATATCCTGAACAGTACCGGTAAGGCTTTCTTCCATGTAAGGAACCATTATTGACTCATACCGGGCAAGGTTCCTCGCGGTAACCTTTTCCATGTAGATGACCGACGCCACAAAGAGGACCGCAGCGACTATCAGGCCGATGAAAAAAAAGAGAACCGGTTTACGGTATTTCCTCGCAAAGTCGCGTGTAGACATCATGTACGTCTCGACGACATTCCTTTCAATCTCGATTTCCTTTTCCCTGTAAACTCTCTTACGTGGTGACATGGCTACTCTTCATTCTTGAAGTTGATCATATCGCCGATGGTGACACGGCCCGGCTTGGTATCTTTAAGTATTTTTTCCAGCTCCTTCTTTTCAGACACTATGTCATGCTGCTTGATGCTGAGGGAGAGCCTCTTCTTTTCAACATCCACGCCGATAACCATGACGCTCACCTCCTCACCGAGGGAATAGTGCTCCTCAAGGTCTTCTATACGCTTCCGGGAAACCTCGGAGATGTGGACCAGCCCCTCAACATCGTCTTCTATTTTCACAAAGAGTCCGAACTGGGTTATGCCGGAGATGGTTCCCTCAACCATGGTCCGGGGATTATATTTTTCCTTTATGCTTTCCCATGGCGACCTGGTGAGCTGCTTCATGCCGCATGCTATCTTCATTTCATCCTTTTTTATTTCAAGTATCTTGACCTCAACCTCGTCGCCGACCGAGTAACCGCTAGCGGCGTCCCTGCTCTCGTCCCAGGAAATGTCAGAATTATGGACCAGGCCGTCTATATCATCCTCAAGCTCGACAAATATCCCAAACTTGACTTTCTTCTTGACCCTTGTGGTATGGACAGAACCGACAGGCAACCGCTCATCAACGGTTTGCCAGGGGTTTTCCGTCATCTGTTTCATGCCGAGGGATATTTTCCTGTCGTCCCTGTTGACATCCAGAACGCGGAACTGCCTCGTTTCCCCCTTGTGGAGAACGTCCTTCACGTTAACCGTGTTCTTTGTCCATGAAATGTCACCGCTGCTGACGAAACCCTCAACCCCGTCCTCAATTTCGACAAACGCGCCGTAGGTGGTAACGGTGACAACGGTCCCTTCCACGTCGTCACCCGGATTACATCGCTCATCGACTGTTACCCACGGATCCTCGTTGAGCTGTTTCAGCCCGAGGGAAATCTTCCCTTCTTCACGGTTGATATCGAGAATGATAAACTCGCGCACCTCGCCGAGTTTCAGAAGTTTTCTCTGCTTGAAAACCTTTTTCCAGGACATGTCATTCCTGTGGAGGAGAGCGTCCAGGCCTTCGATTCTGATAAAGGCACCGAATTCAACGAACTTGATTACCTCTCCTGTTATGCGGTCGCCGATGCTGTATTTCTCGGCAAACCGCTCCCACCGTTCCTTAATTACCTCGTCGATGAGTTCCTTGCGGGAGAGTATCACCGATCTCTTTTTCCTGTCTACGCTCTTTATCTTGAATTCATATTTCTCTTCCGAGGGGCCGCGGTTTTTCAGATCAGCGGTCAGTGAAAAGGGGAGGAAGGCGTTAATACCGCCGCACTGGACTATCTTGCCCTTGCTTGTGGCGTTGAGGATCGTGCCGGTAATGACACCGTCTCCCTGTTGTGATTCAGTGATGAAATCGTCCCACTGCTTCTTTTCGTCAGCGGCGTTCTTTGAAAACTGGTACAGGCCGTCCACGAGACGTTTCCCCTTGAGCATCACCTGGATTGAGTCCCCTACCGATGGTTGGTCGGAAAATTCCTCCAGGGGCACCCTTCCGTCACTCTTGGTTCCGACGTTCACGTAGGCGAATTCCGTGTCCACCGTGACGATTTCACCGTCTATGATCCTGCCAGGCTCAATACTTTCCAGTGCTGAGTCAGCAACATGCTCCATGTTTATGGTTTCGCCAAATTCCTGCAATGTCTGAGCCATGTCTGTAAACCCTACAATTGTGTTATGAGATCCGACAGGGTGGAAACAACCTCTTCCCTGGTCATGTCAGTCGTGTCCAGGTAGACCGCGTCATCCGCCTTTTTCAACCGGCCGAAGTGACGGTTCCTGTCCTGCTGATCCCGCTGTATAATCTGATTTTTGATGGTTTTTTCGTCAACATTTTTTCCCATTTCCTTGTATTCGGCGATCCTTCTCCGTGCCCGTTCATCTACTGAAGCATCGAGAAAAACCTTAAGATTCGCGTCAGGGAACACGATTGTTCCAATATCGCGCCCATCCATGATAATTGACTCTTCAAGAGACCACTTTCTCAGGAGATCGTTGACGAAATCACGGACCTTTCGATCATCGGAAACAGGCCCAATGTTGCGGTTGATCAGTTCGTCCCGGATAAGTTCGGAAACGTCCCTGCCGTTCACGAATGTCCGCGTGGTGCCGTCATGACGGAACTCCTGGGTTATGTCAATATACTGCAGATCTTCGCCGTAATCAAGACCCCTGGTGCAGGATGAATATTTCTGTAAAAAATACCAGGTCACCGAGCGATAGATTGCACCGGAATCGATGTACTTCAGCTTCATGCGCACGGCCACGTCCCGGGACACGCTGCTTTTCCCGGAACCGGCGGGGCCGTCCACCGCGACAACAACTCTTCTGTCCATCAGAGGGACTCCCTGAATTTCTTAATTTTCGAAAAGTATTCTCCGATTTTTTCCATGTCACTGTTTTTTTCCAAAAGGAGCTCAAGTAACCGCTCCATACCCTCAAGGGAACTCCTCGCCGCGTCCGCGATGTGTACGCTGTTGTTCTCGAGGATCTCCCGCCACATGTCCGGCGAACCGGCGGCTACCCGTGTCACGTCACGAAAGCCCTGTCCGATAAAGGGGGTGATATCCCGGTCTATTCCCGATTCATCGAGAAATTTCATCAGTGCCTCAACGGTCACGCACGATATGATGTGCGGCAGGTGGCTCGTGTACGCCACCAGGAGATCATGGGTCTCCGGTTCGACGATCACGGTCCTGGCGCCGAGTTCCCGCCAGAACCGGCCTATCCTTTCAATGTCTTCATTATTGTTGCCGTTGGCGGGGGTTATGATGACCCAGGCGTTTTCATACAGGGAGCCAGAGCTGTGCCGGTATCCCATCTTTTCGGACCCCACCATAGGGTGGCACCCGATAAACCGCGCCGCGCCGGGAATGTCCTCAATTCCCCGGCAGAGGGAGCCCTTGACGCTCCCCACGTCGATAACAATCGCGTCCGGGCCAAGATCAGGACGGACCAGGATATTCCGTATGACGGAAATCGAGGCGGTCACCGGCACCGACACGACCACAAGATCAGACCCGCTCAGATCGAGCTGTTCCATGGGGCCGGCCCGGTCGATTACCCCGTCGTCCATGGCGGGTTTCAGCCGGCTCTCGTCCCTCCCGAAGGCGGATATACCGACCCCTTCCCGTTTCTTGAGTGCCCTGCAGAGGGATCCCCCGAGGAGGCCGAGCCCGATGACCGCTATGTTTTTAAATTCAGAACTCATCAGCCTCAACCTGCGCTCAGTTGCCGGCCGGATAGGAACCGAGGATCTTCAGGAATATCGCCTCTTCCCTGATTTTCTCCAGGGTGTTCACTATGAGCTCATCGTTCCTGTGGCCGGTAAAATCGATGAAAAAGTCGTATGCCCATATCTTTTTCTTGTCGGGGCGGGATTCGATCTTGGTCATGTTGATTCCCGCCTCGCTGAAGGGGCTCAGAAGGCGTATGAGCGCACCGGGTTTGTCCCTGACCGCGCAGATAATCGAGGTCTTGTCGTTGCCGGTGGGCCGGTTCTCCCGCCTCCCGATGACGAAGAACCTGGTGTAATTCTGCCGTGAGTCCTCTATCCTGCCGGCAAGGACACTGAGCCCGAAGATCGAGGCCGCGAGCTCTGAGGCTATGGCTCCGCTCCCCTCTTCTTCAGCCGCGAGGGCAGCCGCCTGGGACGTGGAACTGAGGCTGATTATCTCGGCCCCGGGAAGGTTTGCCCGGAGCCACCCCTTGCACTGCCCCAGGGACTGGGGGTGCGAGTAGACCCGCTTAACGTCTGTTATACTGCCGCAGTTTGAGAGGAGGCTGTATGATATGCGGAGGTATTTCTCCGACACGATTGAAAGATCAGTCTCTTTCAGCTCGTCCAGGGTATAGGTTACCGCCCCCTCGGCGCTGTTTTCCACCGGCACGACACCGTATTCGGCGCCCCTGTTTTCAACCTCCCGGAAGATTTCAGATATTGTTTTAACCGGAACCCGTTCAACGCCGTCATTGAAAAACTCGAGCAAAGCCAGGTGGGAGAAGGTCCCTTCCGGGCCGAGAAAGGCGACCCTGAAGGGCTCGGCTGTTTCTACGGAAAAAACGAGCATCTCCCTGAAGATCGTTTCCAGGGCCCGGTCAGGAAGGGGGCCGGGATTTTCCCTGCTTATCAGATCCGAAAGTGCCTTCATGTCTTCGGGAGAGAACACTTCACCCGGTTTCCTCTTTCGGAGCACCTCCTCGACGTATCTTTCGCTCCGTTTTGAAATCAGGTCCAGGATGCGGCGGTCCATGTCTTCCAGGGAATCATTCATCGAAAAGCATTCCCTCAACGGAAAATTCCTTTATCTCGGAAAGCTTCGGCAGGTCGGAGAGCTTCCGCAGCCCGAAAAACCGGAGGAACTCGTCCGTGGTCCCGTAGGCAAGGGGCCTTCCGGGGAGGTCCATCCTCCCCACCGGCTTCACCAGGTTGCGCTTCATCAAATTGGCAATCATCATCCGCGAGGAGACCCCGCGGAGCTCGTCGATATCGGCCATGACGATCGGCTGCTTGTAGGCGATTATCGCCAGGGTCTCGAGCATCCCCCGGGTAAGTTTCTCCCTCTTCCTGAGCCCCATGGCCCGCCTGATATGGTCCGCGTACCGGGCGTTCGTGACAAACTGGTAGCCGTTTGATATCTCTATCAGCTTAAACCCGCCTTCCCGTTCCTCGTACTCGTCGACCAGGCTGTCCAGAATAATCTTTGCCTGGGTGCGGTCTATCGAAAAGTTCTTAACGAAGAAAGAGACCGGGAGCGGATCGTTGCTGAGAAAGAGGACCGACTCAAAGAGCCCCTTTATAGAAATCTCTTCGGTCACCTCTCCGTCTTCCTCATGAGAAGGGTCCTCCTCGAAAAGATCCCCCTCAACATCTGCGAGACCGGAATCGGTTTTCTCCATTTCTTCCTGTTCAGTTTCGTGTTCGTTTCCCATTAAAACTATGAAACCTCGTTTACGGCGAATCTCCGTGCCAGCCGGATAGTGCCGAAGACCTTGTGCTGAAGAATCGTTATGAGACCCGTTTTGGACATCTCAAGTATCGCGAGAAAGGAGGCCACTATTTCGGGCCGTGCCGGCTTGGCGGTGAAGATGTCCCTGAAATCTATAACGTCTTTTTCGCGGAGCATTTCCGTGATTCCGGCGATTCTATCGCTGACCAGTATCTCGTCAAATACTATCTTCTCCTGCTCCACGACGGCCTGGGACTCGATGACGTCGGCAAAGGCCCTGAGCAGGTCGAAAAGGGACGCCTCGATATAGTCCTCCTGCTCGATAAAATCCTCGATTGCCGCGCACCGGACAAATGTGTCCGAGTGAAAATCAAGGTGCTCTTTCAGCTTCAGCGACGCCTGCTGGTATTTCTTGTACTCGAGAAGCTTCTGGACAAGCTCGGGGGGAAGGGGGGGCACGAAATACTCGTCCTCGATTTCGTCAGCGGGGAGAAGGGCCCGGGTCTTGTAGTAGATAAGTTCCGAGGCCATGCGGATGAACTCGATGGCCACCTTCAGGTTCAGGCTCTCCATCAGCCGCAGGTACTCCAGGTACTGTTCCGTGACCATGGACAGGGATATCTCTGTTATGTCCAGCTTTGATTTCTTGATGAGATCCCAAAGCAGATCAAGGGGTCCATCAAAATTCTCAACATGGAGGACATATCCATCCTGGTCCGGTGATTTTACTTCATTAATATCACTCATCTTGGTAATTAATAAACACAAAAATACCCCTCAAAGACATCCCGCCATCGAGGGGCTTCCCGCGTATAAACTGTACGGTTTAACTAACATAAAAATGCATGAGTATGCATTTTCATGGTTTCTGAATGAGAGAAAAACTATATCAGGATGCCAGTGCTTTTTCAGCGGCCTTTTGAAGCCTCTCCGGCGGGAACGGTTTAACCACGAAATCCTTGACGCCGAGTTTAATCGCTTTAGTCAACAGGTTCTCCTGTCCGAGGGCGGTTACCATTATTATCCTGGCATTCGGATCAAGGGATAGAATCTCCTCGGCCGCTTCGATGCCGTCCTTCTCCCTCATGGTTATGTCCATGGTGACCAGATTGGGGCTGAGTTTTTTGTAAAGTTCGACCGCTTCGTTTCCGTTTTCTGCTTCACCGATAATCTCATGGCCGGCGGGAACGAGGGCGTCCTTAACAAGAGTTCTCATGAATTTTGCATCATCAACAATTAAAATGGTCGCCATAGAAAAACTCCAAATTTCATTATAACTGCTTCCCGAGTTGTTTACTATCTGTTTCCAATTGACATGTATAAGCAATATAAAATAAAAATCAATAAAAATATTGCTTTAATCCCAGATTTTAACTATTTAATATATCCCTGGTGCATCAAATACACACTGTTTACAGGTGTTCAACTATTTTTTTCGCTATATCTGACAGGGGGAGAACGTCAACTATGGCACCGTTTTGAACGGCGACCCGGTTCATCCCGAACACAACCGAGGTCTCTTCGTTCTGGGCTATGGTATATCCTCCCCTGTCCCTTATCCGCAATATACCATCAGCCCCGTCCCGCCCCATGCCGGTCATGATAACACCGATGTTGTTTTCGCCGAACCTGTCCGCCATGGAATGGAACAGCACGTCGATGGATGGGCGGTGGCCCCTCACCTTCTCCCCGGGGTAAACCCTCAGCCGGTTCGATCTGCTCGATATATCAACTGCCATGTGGGAATGCCCGGGAGCAATGTAGGCCCAGCCTGGTTTCACCTCGTCGCCCTCTTCAGCCTCTTTCACCTTCAGTTCCGATATCGTGTCGAGGCGCTCCGAAAACGCCCGGGTGAAACCCTCCGGCATGTGCTGGACGACAAGTATGGACGAGGGAAAATCCTTCGGAAACGATCTAAAAATATTAATCAGGGCCGATGGGCCTCCTGTTGACGTGCCGATGCCGATCAGCCTGGAACTTGTCTTTTTGTCGGTCGTAACCTTCTCCGGCGGGGGGGTGACCGGTATCCGTACCCTTCTTCCAGGGGAAAGCTTCTCTTCCAGGGGCGGTTCCCCTGACAGCCTCTTCAGGGGCTTTACCTTCGACTTGTAAGCGTTCTTTACCTTGGCGATGAGGAGCTCACCTATTTCGTCCACCGTCAGGTTCAGCATGGACGACGGTTTCGGGATAAAATCAACCGCCCCGTACTCAAGGGCCTGGAAGGTGGCCTCTGCCCCGTGCTGTGTCAGGACGCTCATCATGATGATCGGTTTCGGGTTGGTGTAGATTATCTCCCTGAGGGCGGAAAGCCCGTCAAGGATCGGCATCTCGATGTCCATGGTGATTACGTCCGGATCGAGCTGCTTGTTCCGGTAGATGGCGGTCTGGCCGTTGTTCGCGGTACCAACAACGGTAATATCGGGATCGCTTTCCAGAATATCGGTGGTTATTTTCCTGACGAGGGCCGAATCATCGACAACGAGAACTTTAATTTTTCTCGACATTTTCCCTTAATCGTTCCACAATTCTTTTAAGGGACTCTGATTCCGGAAGGAGAAGCAGGTTGCCGATAATCTTGTCGTTCTCATAATAAAACGCGGTGTCCATGACAATCGCGTAATCGTTCTTGATGTTATGCATTACCAGGATTGAATCTATGACTGACTGGAGATAGTCGTGAACAATGATGGGCAGCCCCGGCTTGATGACGAGACCCGACTTTTCAGCGAAAACGTTTATGACCGAGGATCCGACTATGTTGGTCAGCTCGTTCAGTGCGGATTCACCGTCCGGGGTGAGTTCCCTCCCCTCGTTTATATTCGTGCCCCAGAGGAGATCGATAAGCTCGAAACCCGTGTTCTCGTTGAAAATAAAGAGGACGGTCCCCTGGGCGTCGCCAAGCACCGGGAGCATGACCCCGATGTACACGCTGTCAACGTGGCCAAGGTACCGCGGAATCTGCTCAACCGGCTGTATGGTAACCATCGGGATGGAGAGATCGATCCGTTTGTCGATAATCTTAGATAGTGACTCCGCCGCGTTGGCGGCCCCAATGTTGGCTATTATCTGGAACTCGTTAAGGTCGTTCTGGGTAATGTCGAGCTTCTCCGCCATGTGATCGGACGGTGTCCCTGAATCGACCTGGGTCTTTATGCTGTCACGGAGCTCCTTCTTAAAATCTTCCAGGGCTCCCACTACCTGGTTCTGGACCTCGTCCTCTTCAGGTTTTGCCATGGCCTCGGCGGGTACCCGCTTCCCGGCAGGCTTTTCTTCCTCTTTAATTTCTTCACGGGGAGGAAGGGCGGCGGAAGGTTCTTCTTTTTTAATATCCCCGGCCGGGGGCGCAACGGCAGGTTCATCCTTCTTCTTGATAATCTCGTCCGACGGTTTCACCGGGGGTTCAATTTTGTCAAGGGGGACCTCTTTAAACTCTTCCTTCGGGGCCTTTGCCTCTTCCCTGGTTTCTTTTCCAGGGGCCGCCGGCTCTTGAGCCCTGTCGGATATCTTTTCCTCTCTTTCGTCTTCTTTCGGTTTCCCGGCCCGGGCGTCCTTTATATCCTTCAAATCATCAACCTGCTCGTATTTCGCCTGTCCCACTTCGGCGAGCTTCATTCGCTCGAGGCGGGCCATCTTGTCCTGCTCAACGATAACACGGTTCATCATTGAAGAAATGTCGAGGATAAGGCAGATGCTCCCGTCGCCGAGAATAGAGGCCCCGGCGAATCCCTCAACGGTCCTGTAGTTCTGCTCAAGTGACTTGATTACTATCTCGAGTTTCCCTTCAAGGTAATCCACCATGAGACCGATTTTCCGGTTGCCGAAACCGACAACGACGACCGGAACCTTGGTGTCCGGACTCAGGGCCGATTTCAGGCCAATGAAATGGTTCAGCCTGAGCAGGGAGAGGATCTCACCCCGAAGGTTGATGACCTCGTGCCCCTCGATGGTGGTGATGTCAGTATTCGAAATCTTTATCGTCTCGATTACATCTGAGAGGGGTATGGCGAACATCTCCTTCTGAACCCTGGTCATGATGGCGGGTATGATTGCCAGTGTGATCGGGAAGGCGAGCATGAAGTTGGTTCCCATGCCCGCCTCGGTTTCGATGCCCACAGAGCCGTTCAGCTCGTTCACGATCTCCTTCACCACGTTCATGCCGACGCCGCGGCCGGATATGTCAGTTATCTTTTTCGCGGTCGAAAATCCCGGGTTAAAAATATAGTTATAAATGTCGGTGTTGTCCATGGCCGCGATCATCTCCGGAGTGGCCATATTCAGCTCAATGACCTTCCTCTTGATCTGTTCCAGGTTGAGGCCCCGGCCGTCGTCGCTGACCTCGACGAATATCTGGTTGCCGCCCTGGTAGGCGTTCAGGGTCACTATGGCTGTTTCGGATTTACCCAGGCGTTTCCTCTCTTCAACAGGTTCGATGCCGTGATCAATGGCGTTTCGTATCAGGTGAAGGAGGGGTTCACCAATGGAATCGATGACTTTCTTGTCGAGTTCCGTGTCCTCGCCCTTGATGACAAGCTGCACCTCTTTTTGAAACTCCCGTGCCAGGTCGCGGACCAGGCGGTTGAAGCGCTGGAACACGGAGCCTATCGGAACCATCCTTGTTTTCATGATACCGGTCTGGAGGTCTTTCGCGATTCGGGACATCTGTTCCATGCGGCTCTTGAATTCGTTGATAAAGCCCTTGTTTTCGCTGGCCGCGCGGAGTTCCTCGTAGAGCTTGTAGAAACCGGAATTCGCGATTACCAGCTCCCCCACGTTGTTGAGGAGCTGGTCAAGCTTGTCTATGGATACCTTCACTGTTTTCAGGACGGTTATCTTTTTCTTTTCCTGCTCATCCTTTTCCCTGGTTACTCCCTTGGAAGCCATTGCCTTCTCCAAATAACGGGCGTTAAGCTGTTCCTCTGTCTCTTCATCTTCGATATCGTATTCGCTTTCGATGAGATCCTCATCCTCATCAAAATCAATGTCCTCTTCATATTCTGAGGGCAGATCGGATGTATCGACAGACGCATGGTATGTGTCGACGTCACCGAACTTCAGAATAACCTTATCGTCTTTCTGGCCGAGACTGATGCTCCGAATGTCAATTCTGTTCACAAGATCAATATCGCAGGAGTACCTGACCTGTTCCAGGGGATATTCCGTGATGAATATCACCTTGAAAACATTCCCCATGGAGTCGTCACTCAGGTTCTCCGAGCCCGGTATTGTGGTCACGACCTGGCCGATTTTTGCCAGGTTGTTCAGCACCAGCTGGGCCTTGACCCACTTCATCTGTGCGGTTTCGTCCATGAAAACGGTTATCTCCATGCACCGCCTTCCCTCTTCCAGGCCCTTTTTAATCTTGCGCCGGTCCGACGAATCCATCACTGTTTTGGGAATTTCAGCCTCGGAGTACCCGGCATTCTCCGCGGGTTTTCTCACGGCCTCTCCGGAACGGGATGTTTCGCTGACGGCCTGGATTTCCTCTATGATCCAGGTCAGGTCCTGGTCGGGTGCCTCTCCAGACGCCACCTTGTCGATGACGCCGCTGATGGCGTCGAAACACTTGAATATTACGTCAACCGTGCTGGTGGTCACCTGCAGAGAGCCGTCACGGATACCCTGGAGCAGGTTTTCCATCTTGTGGGCCAGATCGCTCAGATCGTTGAGCCCCACAAACGCTGCGGAGCTTTTCAGGGAATGGGCCGCCCGAAAAATATTGTTGATAATATCATGATCATCAGGGTTTTTTTCAAGTTCCAGGAGATTCTGGTTCAGTTCCTGCAGCTGTTCGTCTGCCTCTTCGAGAAATATGTCCTGATATTCGCCGAGTGAAAATGCCATAAATACTGCTCCAAAAATGTAATTACTGAAAACCCCGTTTACTGCTCTTCGTCTTCAAAAAGAATATTTCCAAGATTCAGTATAACGATAAGCCTGTTCTTCAGACGGCCGATACCCATTATAAACTGTTCGGACACCCCTTCAATCAGTTCACTCGGGGGATCCACGCTGCTCTCCGGTATTCGTACCACCTGGTGCACGTTGTCCACGAGGAGGCCCACGAGTTTTTCCCCGGTTTCAACCACGATGACCCGGGTCAGATCGGTAATATCGCTTACTGTCAGGCCGAACCGAATCCTGACGTCTACTACCGGTATAACGTTACCCCTCAGGTTAATGACGCCTTTGATAAATTCAGGGGTGTTCGGAAGCCTGGTCAATTCGGGATACCTGAGAATTTCATGGACAGAGAGGATGTCGACCCCGTACTCCACGTCCTCCAGGAGAAAACTGACCAGCTGGATTATTACCCCCTCGCCGGAGATCTCCTCCTCCTGGTCTGCGATAGTTATCTTTACATCCAGGTCTTCCTGTTTATTTATCAGTTCACTTAGATCCATGGTTTTATGTTCCCGTTCAATAAATTTTGCCGGTTACGCAAACAATTAATATAGTTATTCTTCGCCTCTCATTTCAAGCATTTTTTAGACGGATTTGGCCACTTTGACGAATTTTTATGGGTGATAGTGATAACTTAATAAACACAGCCCCGGCTTGCGAAAAATATCGTTTAAATCGTATTGTATTGCTCGTCACCCCCGAAGGGGTTCAAGAACGTAAAGTTTCAACGATAAAACAACAATCAGGGGCTTCTGGCAAGTATGGCAATCATTTCTTCAGCGAAATCAGTCCCCGGTCCCGGGACACGAAGTACATTCTGTCCTCCGACAGGGCAAGGTTTCCGGTCAAGACCGGCGGTATTACCAGGGACCAGTCCACGTGCCCCTCCTCCCGGTCGATCACGAAGAGGATTTGATCGCACATGATATAGAGGTCCGCTGTATCCATGACAGGCTTGTTCACTATCTCGTTGCCGAGCTGGGTTTTCCATATAAAATCACCAGTGGTGGTAATGCTGTAAATATATCCGCCCCTGCCGTAGGCAAAGAGTCTGCCCATTTCAGCTGTTATGTGGAAGATGTCGCTCATGGATGTCGCGTACTCCCACACCGGTTCGTCTTTCATGATACCGAAACCGGTAATGACCCTGCCCCGGGCGAAATAGATGTTCTCATTGTCAGCCGCGAGGGAGGTAACCGGCGCACCGGGAAACTTCCTCCTGAAGACCTTGACCCCTGATCGGCGGTCAACGCCCACGATGGTCCCGCCCCTGAGGGCGGTATACACCATGTAGCGGTTCAGCACCGGGGCAGTGACAACCGGTTCCTTGAAAACCGCCTTCCAGATCTGCCTGCCGTCAAGGCCTAGCCGGTACAGCCTCCCCTGGTCAGTTCCGATATAGAGGCCGGTGTTGTCGGTGACGATCGAAAGGGTATCATCAACAGCGCCGGTGATATAGGCCTTCCAGAGAACCCTGCCGCTCTGCACCGCCATGGCATTGAGCCTGTTATCTGACGTCAAAAGGTAGATAACGCCATGGAAAACTACCGGGGGAGAGACGACCTCATGGTCGAGCCTGACTGACCAGAGGAGCCTCTCCATGTCTGTGGCTTCCACCCTGCCGTCTTTCCTGATGCTGACGAGGTAATTCATGGCCGAATCATAGGCGAGATAGGAGGCGGTCAGGCCCGTAATCCAGGATTCAATGGTGCCGGTATTCTTTTTATCCAGTTTCAGCCGAATGGTACCGCTCTTTTCATCAACTGTTATCTTTTTTTCGAAGGGCTTGTAGCCGGGTGCTTCCGCGGTCAGATCATGAAGTCCCGGGATAATAAGGATTTCACCGCCGGTGTGCTCCCTCTTTCTTCCGTTAATATAGATGTTCGCGTTATCGGGATACGTCACGACACGTACAGAAACGAGCCCCGCGCCGTCCCCCGTCGGACCGCTCTTTTTAATGAATCCGCGGAGCTCATCCGCCATGGTAAAGCCCTCATTACGGTCAGTCACGATCACCGGGCTCTCCAGCCCACGCACGCGCTCCGCTATGGTAGCCCCGGTGACGGTTCCCGGGTCAGAGGGTTTCACCCTGCAGACCTGGTTTTCCCCCACCATCACGGCGTGTTCCTCGAGGTATTCATCGATATACGCGGCTTCTCTTTCATCAAGGGGCGAGGAAGGATCTATCCTGGATCTAACCTTTATTTTTCCCTCGAAGACCTCGTACCGGGAGACCCTTTCTGGATAGACCGTTACCCCGAAGATGGTACCCCGCACAACGGCACTGGAAGAGGGGGTCAATATCGTGACCCGTTCATTTTCACCCGCCCTGTCAGAATGAATAACCACGGTGCCCCGGGAAACCAGTATCTCGAACCGCCTCTCCCCTGACGTAAAACGGGCTTCCCGTACCGTGACCGAACTCTTCGCGGAGACCCGCATCCGGATAAACCGGCGGAAATCCAGGTCGACCCTGGCGCCGGGCCCGGTGGCCAGGGTGTCACCGGGAACTACCGTCATGCCCGCTTCTAACGGTATGGCCGTCCCACTCCGTACTATCTCGACTTTACCCGCTAAGGATACAATCGTACCCCCTTTCACTCGTACACCGGGAAAGGGGCCGGCCGTGAAATAAATCACCGCCGCGGCAACAAGGAGTGCCGGAACCGCAACCCACCGGAGAACAGGAGAAACCTGGAAGAGCGGCCGGCCCTTTTCCGCGAGGGCCGCGCGTGCGCGAACAGCGCCTGAAGGGTCTTCGGCTGCGAGTTCGTCGGGCACCGCGAGTTCGCTGTACCGGAACAGGTCCAGGAGCTTTTCCGAATCAATGTCCCGGTACTTACCCCTGCTTTTCAGCCTTTCCAGGATTTCCCGTATTTCTTTTTCAACCTTCATGTTTCAGTCAATCCGTCAAACGATACCCCTGTTTCGGAGATACCGGGTTATCTTTTCCACGGCTCGCTCCATGCGCCACTTTGCCGTCCTCTCTGAGCAGTTCAGCACGCCGGATATGTCGCTGTACTTCATGTTTTGATCATACCGGAGTATGAACACATCACGGAACTTGTCCGACAGGCTCTCGACCGCGGCGTTGAACTCCTTCATGTCCTGGTCGTTGATGATTCTCTCTTCCGGGGACATCTCCTGGTTCTCCGTGCAGGAAAGCCGGAACTTCTCTTTCTCTATGAGGGACATGTCCCGCCTGCTCTTTTTAATATAGTTCTTGCTGCAGTTTACGGCTATCTGGTATATCCACGATGAGAAGGCCCGTTTACTGTTGTAGGTCTTGATATGCTTGACCACACGAATGACCACTTCGTGAAAGACATCGTTCACATCGTCCGGATCCCCGACGTAATAGTATATTAGCCTCTTCAGCCTCGCCTCGTACCGTGAGTAGATTTCATCAAAACCCCTCTCGTCTCCGCTCAGATAGATCTTTATCAGCTCTTCATCAGTGGAGGATTTGATGTCGCTCATCTTCTAAATGTCTATACCGGTAAAATTTTGTGAAAGTGTAAGTCCCGGAAAAAAAATTCCCGGAAAAAGGCATTCTATTTCCCCTTTTCGGCAGGTGAATGGCGGAAGGGGTTCTCCCCGTCACAGGTATCCCTCCGCTCGTAAGCATGTTTTCTGCGGTATGCCTCGCTGTGCAGGGTCACGTTCGGAAATGGGCCGCGGGGGGCTGCTGCCCATGCCTTGTAAAGATATCCCCTATTATACCCTCGTCCAGCATTGAAATCAGCTCCATGGTCTTTTTCTCTATGGCGCCGTCCACGCCGGCCTTGATTTTTTTCAGCTGGAAATATTCGTCAACAACGTTCAGGGCCATGAGTATGGCCACCTGCATCGGGCTCGTGCTTGAAGACTGGCTGCTGATGTCACGCATCTTCCCGTTAATGTAGGCGGCCAGTTCCTGGATATATTCCGGGGGAGCGTCCCCCCGGATAGTGTATTCCTGGCCGTATATGGTTACCTTAACCCTGTTTTCCATGGTAAAACCCCGTATTACGAGTTTTTACTTCTCGTCCTCTTCAACGATGAGAAACTCGTCGTCCTCCCCTCCGGATTCGCCCTCGTCTATGATAATCGTCTCGTCGTCAACGTCATCGATGACGATCTCCTCATCATCGTCGTCGAGGAGGATAATCTCATCCTCGTCTTCTTCCTTTTCGGGAACGGTTTCCACCGCTATATCCTCTCCACCCATGTCGGATTCATCGTCGATGATTATGATGTCCTCGTCCTCATCAACCATTTCATCACGGGTGGTATCGACAGACTCAATGCTGATATCTTCGCCGGTGTCCTCTTCGAGGGTGTCGTCAAGTACAACAACGTCGTCGCTCATGCCCGGCTCTTCTTTACGCGGCGGCGGCGCGGCCGCTGCTGAACGGGCCGCCGGTGAAGATATTTTGTCTCCCGGAGGTACTTTTCCGCCCCCGTCCACGAGTGTGTCAAGTTTTCCGAGGAGAGAAATGACCTTCTTCTCGAGAACCTCCTCCTTCTCGTTGAGTTCCTGGAGTTC
Organism: uncultured Leptospirales bacterium; assembly: GCA_964514165.1. Lineage (GTDB taxonomy): Bacteria > Spirochaetota > UBA4802 > UBA4802 > UBA5550 > CAZEPS01. The sequence goes on along the minus strand of CAZEPS010000022.1, from coordinate 1,926 downwards.
CCTGGTCGTTTCATCCAGCTCGGCTCGTATGCGCTGTATCTCCTGCTCTTTTTCCTCGAGGCTGAGTTTCGCCTCTTCAACCTGGCCTTTCAGCTCGTCATTGTCGCTTTCCAGCTTGGAATTTTCCGTCCGGAGATCCCCTATTAACTGCAGGGCTTTAACAATCCTGTTCTCAAGCTCTTCAAGCTGCTGCATAGAAATCATTCTCAATACCTCCATCTCATGGCTTAACTAAAAATACACGGGCCGCTGCCGGACAGTTGATTATGTCTTGTGAATATTCTCGGTTAAACCATGGTTACACATTAATATAATTCAATAAGTTCAGATAAAAGTTAATACGAGATTACTGACCGCGTCAAGTTATATTTGCAGACTCGTAAAAATTAGTACCAAAAAGTGCGCCATGCTCCCGGGCCGATGCATGCGGGTCACGTTTCAAAACTGGATACTGAACTCTATCCCGTAGATTTCCTTTGTGAAACCTGCGTGCTGAAAGGGATTGTAGACGCCGTGAAGGCCGATGAAGGTTGAGCGGTTGATGAAGAACCTGATCCCGCCCGAGACGAGGAGCACCGGGTTCACCCCCGCCGCCTCAACGCGCACGTTGCTGGTATCTATCCTGCTTTTACTCGGCCTGAAAGATCCGTATGCCTCGATAAAGGGGACCACCGGGTAGAGGACGTTAGTGTTAATCGCGAGAGAAACCGAGAAGTAGTCGTTGCGGAGCCTCTTGTTGCTGAGGAAGGTGTCGTCATAATTCGGGTTGAGCCCGAAAACCCGCTTCCAGGTTTCCCCGTCGAAAATGTTCAGGTAAAACCCGCCGTAAAAATCCTCCCCCTGCCCCTCCCTGAAGGTATAGAACAGGTTGAAATGAAAAAAGAGGGCCTCGACGACGTCGAAACGGCAGTATGGCCCGAGCCTGATTTCGTTGAGCCCCAGGGCCAGGTTGCGCCACTCGGTGTTCGAGTAGGCGTTCTTTCCGGTTGGAAACCGGAATTCCAGGAGAAAGCCTGGATGTATACTGTTTCCGGCAAAGTCCCCGATATGGAACTTCCCCTTGAGAAAGAGATCACCAATTTCGTTTTCTTTGAACGTGAAAAATCCCTTGTGAACGTATTCGAACCGTACAAAGAAGCTGAAGTTGTAAAGCACCCCGAGACCTATCCCGAAAATTTCCTTCTGGTAGTAGCTGTCAACCCGGTGGACCTCGGCCCTGAAAAAAATTTCCACCGCCCCTTCCCTGGGAGAATAAATGGTTTCAGTCAGGGGAAGCCCCATGAGGGAAGTTTTCGCGATAAATAAAAGGAAAAGCGCTATCGTGATAGCGCTTTTCCTGGTAATCAACGATTTCATGACAGCACTTTTCAGGCTGCTTCCTGGACCTTGTCGACGATTTTCCTGAAGGTTTCCATATCGCGGACCGCGATGTCCGCGAGCATCTTTCTATTAATGGCTATGTCCGCCTTTGCCATGCCGCCGATGAGTTTGCTGTAGGATATGCCGCAGAGCTTGGCCGCAGCGCTGATGCGGACAATCCAGAGAGAACGGAAGTCCCGTTTTCTCCTCCGGCGGTCCCTGTAGGCGTTCTCCAGGGCCCTGCGGCGTGCGTCCTTGGCTGTCCGGTAGAGGACGCTCCTTGCACCGATATATCCCTTCGCGTCCTTGAGGACGGATTTTCTCTTCTGGGAATGAATCTTTCCGGAACGTGCACGTGACATTATACTATCCTTCCTTTACATATTATTTCGTAATTAACTGTTTCTGATAACCTTCAGCAAACCACAGAGGCCCGGAGTCACAGAGAGCTTGAAATTTGTTCGCATTTATGCTTTTGTAATAATTATATTTCCTGCTCTGTCATTGCGAGTCTGGCAGCCGTGGCAATCTCCCTGTATCGTTCCATAAACTGTTGATTTTCATATG
>CAZEPS010000021.1:0-29458 GCA_964514165.1 uncultured Leptospirales bacterium | reverse complement strand
GGCGTGGAAAAGGTCTTGTGGAGGTTGATGTGCATGATGTCGAAACCCATGTCTTTCATGCGGGCGCGGCCGAGGGTCGCGTTCAGGTTCGCCCCGTCTCCGTAAAAGAGGGAACCGTTGTCGTGGAGTATTTTCGCTATATCCAGGATGTTCGGATCGAAGAGCCCCAGTGTGTTGGGGCTGGTGAGCATCATGGCTGCCACGTCCCCGTTTACCGCGTCCTTCAGGCTTTTCACGTCAACGTTGCCCTGCCTGTCGGACTTGACCTCCCGCACCACGAAGCCGCACATGGCGACCGACGCCGGGTTGGTTCCGTGCGCTGAATCGGGGATCAGTATGATGGGACGCTCCTCACCGAGGTTTTCAAAGTGCTTTTTCACTATCATGACCCCGCAGAGTTCTCCGTGGGAACCGGCCGCCGGGGCAAGGGAAAACCGCATACCGGTGATTTCATCGAGATAACCTGCCAGTTCGTGGAGAACAGCCAGGCTCCCCTGGGACATCTCGTCTCCGGCCAGGGGATGCTGTTCAGTAAAGGCGGAAAGCCCCGAAACCCGCTCGTTGATTTTCGGGTTGTATTTCATGGTGCAGCTCCCCAGGGGGTACATGCCGGTGTCGACACCGAAGTTCATCTGTGACAGCTCAACGTAATGCCTTACCACCTCGGTCTCGTTCACGTCAATCAGGTCTATGGAATTTCTGCAGAATTCTTCAGGTATTGGACAACCCTTTCCCGGCACATCCGATGAAACAGTGTACCTGTTTTTTCCTGCCCTGCTTTTTTCAAATATGAGTTTCATTCTTTTCCTCTTTCCCGGTTACAGTGTTTTAATCAGGAGATCGATGTCGTCAGCGGAACTGCACTCGGTCACGCACACAAGGACCCGGTCTTCGCCGTCGGGGTAGTAATCGGCAAGGTGAATCCCTGCGAGGACCCCCTTTTCGCGGGCGGCGCTGAGCTTTTCTTTCGCCCCGGGTATCTTCAGGACGAACTCGTTGAAGAATGGCCGGTCAAACACCGGGGAGTATCCTTTTTCGATGAGGCGTTCCCTCACACTCGACGCAAGGGCGTGGTTGTACCGTGCCAGTTCAAGGAGCCTGTTTCCGATCAGGCTCAGGTAGATGGTGGCCCTGAGTGCGCAGAGCCCCTGGTTCGTGCATATGTTCGAGGTCGCCCGCTCCCTCCTGATATGCTGCTCTCTGGTCTGGAGGGTCAGGACGTAAGACTCGTTGCCGTCAAGGTCGGCGGTTTTCCCGATGAGGCGGCCCGGAATTTTTCTCATGAATTCGTCCTTCGCGGCGAGAAAGCCGAGGAGGGGCCCTCCGAAGCCGACCGGATTCCCGAATGCCTGGGCCTCCCCGGAGGCGATGTCAGCACCAAGCTCCCCCGGAGATTTTAAAAGCCCGAGGCTCACCGGTTCGGTGACAGCGACTATGGTATGGGCCCCGTAATTCCGGGCAAGTCCAGAGATGGCCTTGACGTCTTCTATAATGCCGTAGAAGTTCGGGTTCTGGATAATGATCGCGCTCACGGTCTCACCCATCGCCTCTTCAACGCATTCTGGATTCGAGTCACCTTCGTGGCAGTCGACGATTCTCAGTTTTATGTCAGCAGCCCAGGCATAGGTCTTCAGCACCTCCAGGTAGTTGGGGTGCACCGACGCGCTCACCACCAGGGTGTCCTTCTTCGTTGACCTGACGGACATGAAGGCCGCTTCGGCCAGGGCGGTGGCCCCGTCATACATGCTCGCGTTTGCCAGGTCCATTCCCGTGAGCCGGGAAATAAAGGTCTGGTACTCAAATATTGCGGCAAGGGTACCCTGGCTCACCTCTGCCTGGTACGGGGTGTAGGCCGTGTAGAATTCAGATCTCCCGGCCAGCTGGTCCACCGCGGCGGGAATGTAGTGCTGGTAGATTCCCCCGCCGAGAAAGGAAACGGCATCCCGGTTCCCGGCACCGATCTTCCGGCAGTGGGCGTACAGTTCGGGTTCGGACAGGGGGGCCGGCAGGTCAAGGGGGCCGTCAAGCTGTATGGAAGCGGGGATATCGTGAAAGAGATCGTCAATCGTGGAAACCCCGATAGCCTTCAGCATCTCTTTCCTGTCATTCTCTGTGATGCTGATATAACTCATTCTCAGTCACCGGACTCCACGAATTCCGTGTATGCGTCAGCGTTCATGAGGGCGTCAAGCTCTGACGTGTTTTTCATCTCTATCTTGAAAATCCATCCCTCTCCGTAGGGATCGCTGTTCAGAAGATCTGGTGAATCTTCGAGAACTTCGTGCACTTCTTTGATGACCCCTGAAACCGGGGCGAATACGTCGGAAACAGCCTTGACCGACTCCACGACCGCGACCTGCTCCCCCGCCTTGACCTCGATGTTTACCTCGGGCAGTTCAACGAAAACTATATCGGTAAGCATCTCCTGGGCATGGTCAGTTATGCCGCAGGAACCGGTAAATTCGTCTTCCATTTTTATCCATTCGTGATCCTTGGTGTACGTGAGATCATCCGGAATTGAGCTCATTGTCTCCTCCTTGTCTTCCTGTTGCGTGATTTTTTGCAGCTAAAGGCGGTTTGAGTTTTCGCAATTATTGCCCCATCTTGACAATTTGCAAGGAAATTATTCAGGAGACATATTTTTTTTTCTTTTCATGGGATATGTGATGACGTATAGTTCACCTGAATGGCATTCGTTTCGCTACTGAAAATACAAAATGAAGAGAGAACTTATACAAATTGAAGAGGAGGTAAAGGTCTGCACGAAGTGCCCCCTCCACCGAAGCAGAAAAAAGACGGTCCCCGGCATGGGTAACCACTCGGCAGGGGTCTTTCTCATAGGAGAGGGCCCGGGATTCGACGAGGACCGCACCGGCCTCCCTTTTGTGGGCAAGTCGGGCAGACTTCTGGACAGGATACTGGAGGTCTGCGGCTTCACCAGGGAAAACCACGTGTTCATCGGCAACATAGTCAAGTGCCGACCACCGGAAAACAGGCCCCCCCATGTTGATGAGCAGGAGACCTGCCTTCCCTATCTGATGAGGCAGATCGATCTCGTGGATCCTTCAATTATCGTTCTCCTCGGGTCAACGGCCCTGAACGCCATGGTGGACCGGAACGCAAAAATTACTAAAGCCCGGGGAATATGGATGGAGTGGACCGGCCGGCAGATGATAGCCACCTATCACCCCTCTGCCCTGCTGAGGAATCCATCCCTCAAGAGGGACGCATGGGAGGATTTCAAAGAGGTGGTGATGAAATACCGGGAACTGGTAAATTCGGATCATACATCAGAGTATGTTGACTGATTCTGCGGTGCCCGTTTCATGGAGAAATACCGCGTTTCAGTGATATTCTCCCTCGGTCAGGCTTATTTCAGACAGGTCGTTGTTCTCATCAAAGTAGAGCCGTATCCCGAGGGATTCAAAATCGATGACCTCTTCCTTTTCGCCGGTATCCTCGAAAAAGTTCTCCTCAAGTTCCGTTATTTCGCCGTCGACCTTAAGGGTCCGGACGATATCGTCATGTTTCATGGTGAAGAGGTTATTACCGTTGTATTCCGCCCTGATGTCCCCCCGCTCAATGACGATGTTTGAAAGCTTGAAATTGTTCAGCTCGTAGAAATAGAGCTCCATCTGGCCGTCAAAATAGGATACGGCCACTACCCCGTCTTCGTCCCGCGCTCTGTTCAGGTCTGGATTGCCGAAGACCTTTTCCACGTCACGCCTGGTCATGGTGAAATCAATGGGTCCGAAGGATTTTTTTGGTACGATTTTCATGTATACACCTCCTGATACAGGGTAACCCGTTCCTTAGATAAATTTTCTGTACCCCCTGACGGGGTTCTCGCTGAAACCGAGTGACTCATACAGCCTTTGGGCCTCGCTACGCTCCTCACCGGAAACCAGGATCATGTAATAGCACCCCCTTTCCCGGCCTATCTCTTCGAGGAGGGTCAGAAGCTGCCTTCCTATGCCCTTGCCCCGGTCCTGTTTCGAAACAACCAGGTTTTCGATAACCAGGAATGGGCGCCCACTGCCGGTGAGATCATGGCAGACAACACCCATTACCGAGCCCGCAAGCCTTCCCCCTGCCCTGGCACCGAGGAGAATATAATTCCTGTTTCTCGACACCCGGCCGTAGTTATCACGAAGCGCCTGGATGTCGGTTTCATTTCCGGTAAGTTCCCTGTATAGACCGGACAGGTCTTCCAGATCATCCCCGGTTATCTCCTCGAACATAACGAAACTGTCGAGCCGGTTTTCTTCGATTATTTCGAATATATCATTATTCATATCGGTGACATAATGATATGGGACCGGGTACGGGGCGTCAATGAAAAATCTTCATGTTTTTGCCCCCGGGACAGTCCTAGATGCGCCACCGCCTGAACGGGAAAATAGTTACTTCCCGGGGTTTTACCAGGACCACCAGTATACCGGAAACAATAAGGACAAGTGAAAGGATGATCATCGGTGTGAGCGGCTCATTGAGAACAAGACCTCCCAGAAGAACCCCTGTCACCGGCATGATAAAAATGAAGGAATGCATCGCCACTGAACCGTATTTCTGGAGGAGATTGTTCCACAGTACAAACCCGAGGGAAGCGGTAATCAGGCTCTGGTACAGGAGGGCCCCGGTCGAGACGATGTCCGGCCTGATGAACATCACCGGATCAAAGATAAGCGCCTGGACCAGGTAGACCGGGGCCGCGAACACCATCGGATAAAACACCAGGTGGAAGGGCTCAAAATCGTGGATCACCCGCTTCGTGTAGACCGCGACCGAGCCCCAGATGAGCGCGCATGCAAGGATTATCAAGTCGCCTGCCATAATGCCGTAGCCGGCCCCCCTGCCTCCTGCGAAGACCAGGATGACCCCGGAAAAGCCAAGGACCATTCCGGCGACCTTTCTCAGGGTAATGCGGTCCCCCTCGATGAAAAAATGGGCAAGGACAAGCACGACAAAAGGCTGGAGGTTGACGATAAGGGTCGCCCTGGTCGCTTCGGTCAGGCTGAGACCGAGGTACAAAAGGCTCAACTGAAGGGTAAAGAAGACGGAAACCACCAGCACATGGCGGTAAAGCCCCCTTTTGACCTCCAGTGAGCGGCCTGTTATCCTGGCCCAGCCATAGATGGCAGCGGCAGCGATAAAAAAACGAATCGAGGCGGTGGTAAAAACACCGAACCCCTTGAGGGAGAGTTTTATCGCCACCGCGTTTGATCCGAACAGGGCGCACAAAAATGCTGCCGCCGCACCGGCGGCGAAGGTCATGTCCCTGTTCTGTATTTCGCGGTAGTTCATTCGAAGTTATTTGAACCTGCAGTCAAGGATAAAGGGCTCAAAAACTGTTCCGACAAGCAGCCTGTTCCTGAACCGGGCGGCAACACTGGCCCCGGAAACCTTTTCCCCGCTGTCAACATACACGGTTTCATGGGCGAAATCATTTTCAGGATCAATCCTGAGAATCTGGGAAGGGGAGTTTACTCCCGGGTCGGATGCGTGTTTCACAAAGGTCAGGAGTTTCGGGTGGCCGGTGACCCAGAGGTTCCCTTCTTCGTCAACGTCGATATTATCGAGGCCGGTATTCAGCTTCAGGTCTTTCCTTTTTTTCAGGGTATGGTCAGATGGGTTCCTGTCGAGGACCCTCAGAAACCTGCCGGTAGTTGAAGAAACATAGAGTGTCATTCCGTCTCTGCTCAAGGCGATGCCGTTGGTGTAGGTGAACCCCCGGGCCGCGGTTCTGCAGTCACTGCCGCTGCAGAAGACAACGCTTCCCAGGGGGAGCTGGAAGTAATCCTCCAGGGCCCGGGTAAATTCGGATCTGGTGCCGTGATCATTGGTGAAATAGAACTGCTCATCCCCGACGGCGAGCAGGTCATTGGGGGATATCATAAGTTCACTTTCAACGCTCCTGACGTGCGTGAGTGTACCTCCCGCGTACTCGAAGATTTCAACGGTGGTAAGTTCCAGGTCACGGTGATTTATGACAAAGAGGAGCAGTTTCCCATTATCTGTCTTATAGAGGCTGATTCCATGAGGATGAAAGGGAAAATCAATATGCCTGGTGGCGGGAACCGGGTTTCCAGGGTATGTATCGAGGGGATAGATGAAAATCGTACCGTTTTTGCTGCTTCTCTCCACATATGCCCTCCTGTCATGGGAAGATAGAAAGGCAATACCGCTGTCCCTGTCTATGACGATGTCCTCGGTCCCCGGGAGGTTCTCAACCTTCAGGCAGTCACAGCATTCCTTTTCGTTTATGGATTTGAAAGCCCCGGACTGGTACAGGGTCTTCAGGACAAAGATAACAATCAGAATGATCACGATAAAAACAGCAGTAAGAACCGGTTTTCGTGTTTTCATGGCAAGCCTCCTTTTTTTGTATCAGCAGGCCTCATGTTCTGTTTTCTGTCCAGACATATATATCCTGGCCCTGGATGACATCCGCAGGCGCGGTAAAAGGCATTGACATCTTTGCCATGGTCACGGAACCTGTTGCCGAATACGGTGCGTATGATACTCTGAGACGTTTCACTATTCCCGAAAGAAACGTAACACAGGAGACATCCATGTCAACAGCAGGCTTCATGTTGAGCATTATTGCGCTCTTCGGTTCACTGGTGGGGTGCGTCCCCCTTCTGGGAATGATCAACTGGGTGAGCGTTCCCATTGGGATAATCGGCCTGATTTTTTCTTCAGTCGGTCTTCAGCAGAATGAACCGAAGACGCGGAGTGAATCCATAGCCGGCATTGTCCTGGGGACCATGGCGGTGGTGTTTGGTATTATTCGCCTGAAACTCGGGTGCGGTATTATCTGATTCATCTATTTGTTAATCTTTTTCAGATTTTCAAGCCTCTCTACGAATTTCTGAAACACCTGTTCCTCCCTTATATACCTGAAGGCAGGGTCCTCCCTCAACGCGGTGACATTGTCGTATCCTTCAAACAGGGCCTTTTGCAGATAGGACACCGATTTTTTCGCATTTTTCAGCATGGCGAACGTGGCGCCGAGATAATAGTATGCGGTTATTCGGGTGACAGGAAGAAGTTCTGCGCTGATACGCAAATCCGGCAGGGCCTTCATATACTCTCCCGCGTTAAAATAGATGATGCCCCGGGATATGTAGAACCAGCCGTCATGGGGCTGGATTTTTATCGCCCGGGAGATGTCCTCAATCGCCTTTGTATTCTCATTCTTGAGGCTGTACAGGCTTCCACGGGAGAAATAGGCGGCCGCATACCCTGAATCGAGGCGTATAGCCTGTGAATAGGCGTATATGGCGTTGTCTATGTATTTCCGGTTTTCGTATTCCTCCCCCATCACGAAAAACTGTACCGCCCGGTCATTGTTTTGTTTCCAGAGATCCGGATAGATCCGGTATTTCTGCGTACAACTGAGCAGGATAGCTGACGCGAACAGAAGAAGTACAGCGCCATGATTTTTTTTTCTTGATAGCATATCGATCCTGGTAATAACTGGTTATCGGTTAAATCCTGTCCGTTACAGGATACTTGAGACAGCATTGGAACGGCACATGTTACCGCCGTACGGTGAATAAGAGAATGAAAATAACACCCGCTGACAAGCTTTTTTCGATATTACCGTTCATGGAATTCCGGTACTGTTAATGAATAAATACCTGGCCCTGTTCGATCTTGACGGAACCATCCTGACCGTAAACAGCGGTTCAATCATAGCCCGTGCGGCAAAGAGCGAGGGGCTGCTTTCCCCGGGTGACATGAGGCTCGGGTTATTCCTCTCCCTGCTGAAGATGACCGGCATCGTGAACACCCGCTACATGGTTGAAAAGATGTCCATGGTGCTGAAGGATAAGCCGGTATCATCGATGAAGTCTTTTGTAAGCAGGTTGTTCCACTCGGAAATGAAGCACCTCCTCAGGGAAAAGGTTGTCGAGGAAATAGAATTTCATAAAACAAACGGCGGGCAGACCGTGATTTTATCCGCCTCTACTGACTTTACCTGTGAGCCCTTCAGGGAACACCTGGACATGGACGACATGATTTGCTCACAGATGGAAGAACGGGACGGCTCATTCACCGGCCGTTTCATCGGCGAATACTGTTATGGTGGCGAAAAACTGAATCGGCTCCGGGAATACGTATCGTCACGGGGCTTTTCAATGGACAATTCATATTATTACGGGGATGCCCTTGCTGACAGGCACGTTCTCATGGCCGTGGACAACCCGGTGTGCGTGGCGCCGGTCAAAAAACTGCGGGAACTGGCCCTTCAAAATAACTGGCCCATAATCGAGTAGCGAAGCCGGTCACCGGTTTCGGTTTCTCTTTGCCGAAAAGGCGATCCCCTGGGCATTCAGGTCAGTGTCCACCTCGATCAGCTTCTTCATCTCGTCTGTCAACACGATATTTCTCTCGTTAATTTCAGTATCAAAAAAATCACTTACCCCCTTTCTGCAGAACCGGGTGAGTTCATCTCCGGTAAGGGTGCTCTCTATTGCTTCGAGATAAATATCTTTCATCCTGGTGACATTTTCCTTCAGCATGTCACCGGCCTCCCTGATGTCCCACGCCCGCCCATAGTGGGTCAGGTACGCGTGTTCAGCCCCGGTCTCGAGGATCCGGTCAATGCTCGCAAGCATCTCGTCGGGGTCAAAATCGGACGGCGTTGTTGACGGGAAAATGAACGGCCGGGATCCCCCCTGGACCATCGGGTACTGAAGGCCGAAGGAGTCCCCGGTAAAAACCGCCCTGCGTGACGCGTCATGAACGACGAAATGATGGGTTGCGTGGCCCAGGGTGTATATGAAATGGAGTTCCGTGTCGCCAAACGGGAGGGTTTCCCCGTCTTCCATTGATCTGACCCTCGCTTCATCAACCGGTTGTATCGTTCCGTAAAGCTTATTGAACATTTCTTCCCCGTATACCGCCGCGGCCCCCTTTATAAGGCGTTCCGGGTTGATGACATGCCGGGCCGCCTTGGGATGGGCGATAACCGTGGCATTGGGGCATTTTTCAGCCAGGGACGAGGTTCCCCCGGCATGGTCCAGGTGCACATGGGTAATGATAATATACTCCACCTGCTCAGGCGTCAACCCCTGGTCAGACAGGGCATCCAGGAGGTACCCCTGGGCGTGGACCGTGTTGTTTTCGATGAATGCCGCACTGTCCCCTTCAATCATGAGGAAAGCGGCGGCGAATTTTGGTACGATATAGTTGCAGTCGATGGTGATTATTTCCCGGGACATGATTTCTCCATTCTGATAATGGTATTTGAATCCGGCGGGGCGCGCAGCGATCCCTGTGCCATATTATTCAAAAATAATAAACAAAGAAATATTTTCAAGGATTTATCATTGATAAAAATTGATATTATGATACATGGTGACTTGAAAAACAGGACAGATTTAATGCCAGCTTGGGACGTCCATCATGTTCATCATAAAAAAGATACTAACACCCTTTCTGCTTCCACCGGGGATTTTTGTTACCATACTCTTTTGTGTTTCCGTCATTTTGATTTTCAAAAAGAGATTCAGGGCTGGACTCGTTTCACTGACCATAGGACTTCTGCTCTGGGCCCTGGCCATGCCGGTCACCGGGGACTTCCTCCTGGCGCCCCTGGAGACGAAATACACAGTACCGGCTGATCCCCGGGGCGACGTTGTCGTCCTCCTCGGGGGAGGTGCCGGGTCCCGGGCCCCTGATCTTACCGGTTCGGGGGTCCCGTCGTGCGAATCCCTGGTCCGCCTGGTCACCGCTGTTCGACTCTACAGGATGCTGAAAATTCCGATCATCATGTCCGGGGGAAAGGTCTACGAAAAATTGGATTCTGATTCGATTATCATGACCCGCTTTCTCAGGGACCTGGGGGTACCACTTTCCATGATTATCGAGGAGAACAGAAGCAGGGATACCTTTGAGAATTCACGATATACGGCCGAGATCTGCAGTCGGCGTGGATTCAGTCGCCCCCTTCTCGTGACGTCTTCATTTCACATGCCCAGGGCGGCTTATCTTTTTGAACAGGCCGGACTTTCAGTGACCCCGGTTCCGGCCGGCATGATAGGGACCATGAGGGAGCGGTTCTGGATCGATTATCTTCCCGGTTCTTTCATGAAGCACTCAATTGCCCTGAAGGAGTACATGGCCCTCGTCTATTACCGGGCAATTCTCGGTGAAGGTGAAAAATTAAAAAGCCCCGAAGGGCTTTTTAATTTTTAAAAGGAGGATCTATGATAAGTACCATCGATTAAAGGATAAGATTCCCTCCCTTTGATCAGGTTACAAATAAAATCAGTTCTCGTTCTCTTCTTTTTTTTCTTCTTTCACATCTTCTTCGATTATCTCCACTGCTCCCTCTTCACCCATGAACCTGTTTTCATTCCACTGCCCCTTGAGCTGCTTTCCGTCCGGCCATGTATATATTCCGTATCCGTGCCTGAGGTCATCCCTGTATTCGCCGGTGTAGGTTCCCCCGTGGCTCCACCGGTAGGTGCCTTTCCCGTGCTTTTTGCCGTTAAGCCACTGGCCGGTATAGGTGTCGCCGTTTTTTCTAGTGAAGGTCCCAAAACCGTTTTTCAGGCCGTCTTTCCACTCCCCGGTATACTCGTCTCCGTTGGCCCAGGTATATGTCCCTTTACCGTTTCTCTTGTCGTCAACATAGGAGCCGGTATACTCGTCCCCGTTCTTCCATTTATAGGTGCCCTCTCCGTGTTTTTTACCGTTTTTGAACGATCCGATGTAGATATCTCCGGATTTATGTTCGTAGGTGCCCTGCCCGTTTGTGCAGTTTCCTTCCTTGCAGTATTTGCTTGAGCAGTGCGGCAGTACGAAAAGTGCTGTAAGGATTATTGAAAGTACGATATATTTTCTATACATGGCATTTCTCCGGTTAGTCTGATATTTTTCATGACAGCGAACGAATAAACCGCCCGCCTATACCTCGCGAATAATCTTCATTCTGTTGAGCTCGGAAACCTTCCCTATCAGGATTTCATCGGTCTTCGCGAGCCTCCGCGCCAGGATGGTGACCATCTTGGCGGCGAAGGCCGGGTTTTTAATAAGAAACTTTTTCAGCTCCTCGGCATCGTCGATATAGGCAAGCTTCACGTCACCAAGGGCGCTCGCTGTGGCGCTCCGCGGGGTTTTCGTGAAGAGGGATATTTCACCGAAGAAGTCACCCTTTTTCAGGTTCGCCAGGGTCAGTCTCTCCTGCCCGTCGGTAATGGTTATACTGACGACCCCTTCCAGGATAATGTACATCCTGTGCTCGTCGGCGCCGGCCTCGATGATTTTTTCCCCGTTCTGGTAATAGACGATGTTTCTCGGCATATGGTCTCCGGTATGCACTCGATTTATCGATTCAGTCATACAATATAGGGAGTTAATATATTTTTTTCAAGAACATTTATGGAAACCCCTGCTTAATAAGTTACATTGCTCATTCCCCTCTTCATTCGTCCTGCATGGAGAGGGCCTAATCACTCCCAGGAACACTTTACCCTTGACAGGATAATGCATTGTATTAATATGAAACGGAATCAAATATTATGATTCCCTAATTATACTCCATCTGCGGCAGAAAAAGGTAACAATTATACATGAGAACAATCGATATTGTCATCTTTCTTTCAGTGGTTCTGGCTGTTTACGTTTCCACTAACTACTATATATTCATCAGGGGATTACAGGCCCTCCCCAAAGACAAATATATCCGGTATGCCTATATCGCCCTTTTTCTCTTTCTCTCACTCTCCTACGTCATCGGGAGGGGTTTTGAGCGGATTCTTATCTGTTCCCTCAGTGACGCCTTCATCTGGCTCGGGTCTTTCTGGCTTGGATTCATGCTCTATTTTTTTCTCGCCGTGGTTTTCCTGGACATCCTCAGGCTGGGTGATCAGATGTTCGGCATTTTCCCCGGGATTATCACTGATAATTACGGGAAAGTCAAAATAATTACCTCCCTGTCGATTATCATCCTTGCGTCAATAACCATCTTCACAGGCTACATCAACAGTATCAAACCCAGGGTCAATAAAATAGACATTTCCCTTGATAAAACTGCCGGGCATCTCACGGAGCTGAATATCGCCCTGGCCACGGATATCCACCTCGGAACGATTATAAGCAATTCCCGCCTGGAGAAGCTTGCGGAACTGATTGAGTCGATAAACCCTGACATCATCCTCCTGGCAGGTGACATCGTTGACGAGGATCTCAGGCCCGTTATCGAAAGGAACCTGGGTGAGATTATGAAAAAATTCAAATCAAGGTACGGGACCTTTGCCGTTACCGGGAACCATGAATACATCGGCGGCGTGGAAGCGGCCCATCGGTATCTCTGCGAGCACAATATTACCGTTCTCAGGGACGACGTTCTCCTGGTAGACAACGCGTTCTATCTTGCCGGGAGGGAGGATCTCACCTATAACCGGTACAACCGGGGGACAAGGAAGCCACTCGGGGAGATTCTTATGAAAGCGGACCGGGAATTCCCGATACTACTCATGGACCACCAGCCTTATAACCTGGTGGAGGCGGCAGAAAACGGTATAGACATTCAGGTATCCGGACACACCCACGACGGGCAGCTCTGGCCGGGAAATTACGTCGTAGGGATGATTTTTGAACTTGCGACTGGATACCGGAGGATTGGGAATACCCATTATTACGTATCAACCGGCTACGGCACCTGGGGGCCTCCGGTCCGCGTGGGTAACAGGCCGGAAGTGGCCCATATACGTATTGCCTTTAAGCGGTAGTACGTATCAGCCTTTCAGGATGGAGCTGATATCGAGCCCCCAGGTTTTACCCATGTAGTTGAGTATATCGACCTCGTCGGGGTTTAAATTCGCGTCGGCACGGGAGAAATCAAGGGCATATCGCACAATACCCTTCCGGTGCTTCTCATTCGTCACCCTGGCAATCAGTCCTTTCAGATCTTCCATGGATAATATCTCACGATCAACATCGTTAAAAAGAGACTGGAAGTCCTCGAATCCCTTTTCTTCCGCCAGATCGTTAATCCTGCTTATCTCGCTTTTAGTAACCATGCCGTCAGCGTTGATTATATACTTTGTCACGGCAATTAATGCCATTTTTTCTTCCCTGCTGAATTCCTTGATCATGCTGTTGTTCCTCCTGTGTCTGTGCCACTATGATAAGGTATTTTAAATAATTCAAACAAAAAATGGATGTTGATGCGCATGCAGCATACGTTTAACAGGGGGGGTACTATGAAGACAGGTTTTTTACAATCTGCCGTTTTTCTTCTTGTAATATAACCGTGAGAATGTTCAATTAAGAGTTGGGGACTTCTAAAAACCAGGTATTAGAAGTCTCCCTGGACTGGTTTTGGGATGTGTCCGGTATCAAATTTAACACGGTAAACACTGGATGGACAATGGCTGATGATATTCTGAAACTGATAGTTGAACTGGAATATACCCTGAGTGATTTTTACGGAAAAACAAAGGCCCTTACCCGCCTGATGGCGGCGAAGCAGGTCATCTCCTACATGGAGGAGCATTCAAACGTCCATGGGCAGATTATTGAACAAACAATGAACGACTATAAAAAGCCGCAGATAAACCTGGAGCTTATCAGGAACTACCAGAAGAATCTGACGAAATCCGTTTTTTCCTATGTTCATAAAGAAGAAGATGTCAGGAAGATTTTAACAACGCTCGCTGATTCCGAGGTGGCCCTGGGTAAACTCTATGACAGCATAGCAGATTATCTTACGAAGAGTTCAGATTACTATAATGCAGTCGCAGAACGTGTCAGAAATATAGCACGGGAGGAGTATGAACATGGAAAACTCCTCATGATGGATAAGAAGAGAATTGAAGAAAAAGAGAAAAATGATTAAAATAAACCAAAGGATCAGATTATGAAAAAACTGACAACCCTTGTCTTGTGTATCATGCTTACGCCCATAGCCCTCCATGCCGGAGATGTTGAGAAGGAACTCATGGATGTAATCGACGGTATGATATCAATCCTGGAGAAGAAAGACCATAAAGCGTTCGTGGAGAAATACATGCCCCCGGGAATGCTCGAAGCCGCGAAAAATGAAGGGGAACTGGAATCGATCATCAAGGTTTTTTCCGAGCAGAAAGCGGACAAACTCCTTGAACATCTGAAAAAGGCGAAAAAAATCAAGCCGGTAATAGATGAGAATAATATAGCAGTATATAATGAAGAGGGCTTCTATCTTCCAATAAAGCTGGTTAAGATAGGGGATCAGTGGTACCTTAAATAGTGCTTATCAGGCATCTTTTTTTTGATCAGCAGTCCTGTTTTTATTCAGACAGAGCGAACACCTCTCGTTACTGCAGTTCTGGCATGAAAAACAGTCGTCACAGCCATGTTTCTTTTTTAAATTCGGGTCGTGGTCCGGTATAAAAATCCTTCCCATGAAACCTTCTTTGTGTATAAACGCCATATTAATTCGTTGCCAGGGGGTAACCCTATTTGACTTGCAATTATTAGTATTATGTATTATTTTGTAATCAGAAAGACTAATATGATTAATATTTTTTAATTTTTTGTACTTCCCGATGTATGGGGAGTATATACTTATTGAATCCAACGTGTAAGCCTCTTTTGAAGCGAGGAGGATAATATGAAAATATATCTGTCAATTTTGACAATTATTACACTTTCGCTCTCAGCGGTCTCAGTTTCTTCCAAATGCCTTACCGGCGACTGTTATAGCGGAAAGGGTATCTACGAGTTTTCCAACGGGGACAAGTACGTGGGCACCTTTCTCAACGGCAGGATAAACGGCTACGGCACCATCACCTTCAGCAACGGGGAAAAATACGAGGGGCAGTTTATCTTCGGCAAGATATCCGGCAAGGGAACCTATTACTATCCGAACGGTGATAAATACGTGGGCCAGTTCAAGCACGACAAGATGCACGGCCAGGGGACCTTCTACTTTTCCAACGGTGACAGGTATACCGGCGAGTTTCTCATGGGGAAAAAACACGGCCAGGGGACCTATTATTACAACAACGGTCTGAAATTCATCGGCCAGTGGCAGAACGGCGAGAAGCACGGCCTCGGAGTAATGTACTATAATGGAGAGATCCACCTGAACGGGAAATGGATAAACGGCAAGTTCGCCGGGACTGACACAACGGAACCCCCTGATTCATCTGAAGAGTGATGCAGCGGATATTTCAGCTGCGAAAAAATTAATTCCACACCATATTTTTTATTTACATGGGAAAATGATTATTATCAATAGCTATCAGTCTGTTATCAACCTATAAATATTATTTCTGGGTATTATGAAAAACCGGGCCAGAAACAGTTACCTCTCAGGGTGGATGGAAACTGTACAGAACAGGTTCAGAAGCCTTATCCTTGAGAGTAAACTCCCCCCCCATATCATAACCCGGAGCGTGCTTATCGGTTCTATAGTCGCCATGACCCCGACGTTCGGTCTCCAGATGCCCCTGGTTGGACTGCTCTGGTCGATGTTTCATTTTTCCGGGAGGCTCAAGTTTAATCTCGCCATCGGCTGGACCATGACCTGGGTTACAAATTATTTTACCGTTATTCCCTATTACTTTATCTGTTACTACCTCGGCGCTTGGCTGGGCAGGGTTTTCTTTGCCGTGGAAAGCCCCATGCTTTATTCTGATTTCGTAAAACTGTGGCAGCCGGTCATACAGGCGAACTTTATCGGCACCCTCCTTGAGCTGGGAAGTGTCTTTATAAAAATCGGCATACCCCTTTTTCTCGGAACCATCCCCTTCGTGGTTATCGTACCTTTGGTCCTTCACCGGGTCACCCGTTACAGCATCAAAAGTTACCAGGGTAGAAAAAAAAAGAAGGAAGAAAACGACCCTGATAAAAGCAGCCCCATTAAAAACAGGATCCCGGCCTGAACCGGTCATATTCTGAATTATGTATTGACACAGGGGAAAACGTGTCCTAGAATAAAGAGAGATATTTTATCTTCAACCGAAGCCCATGAGAACCAGGTCAGTCATCATTATTTCCATGGCAGTTCTCGCCATGGCCGCAGCATCGGTATACTGGCACTTTTCTTTCAGAAAAACCGTTCTCGCTGATATTGACGCGTACCTTGATGCGGCCTATGCGGTGGAGCGCGGTTTTATAGAGAATTTCCCGGTGTACAGGGACTACGCGACCCTGGAAAAGGAATCCATGCTGAGAAAATTTCTCCTCCCTGACCATATACGGGCAGCGAAGATGACCGGTATTGAGCCGGTTGGATCAGCTGAAGCCTTGAGAAAACTGGCTTCACGGGGTATACTTGTTGCCGTGCCCTCTGAAAGGGATGACCTTCACTACTTCTATAATGTCCGAAAGGAATACCGGTACCTCACACCTGCCGCATATCGCGGCCTCAAGGAGATCACGGAAAGGCTCCAGAAGAATATCCGGAAGAGAAAAGACCTGCCGGCGGTCAAGATTGCCGTGTCGTCTGCTATCCGCCCCCTGGATTATCAGAAAAGCCTCATGGGCAGAAACCCGAACGCGACACTTGTTTCTTCTCACAGCTACGGGGTGAGTTTCGACATATTTTTTGACGACTATTACGTCAGTCTTCCCGTTCCAAATTCGCGCAACGGCCTCTCAAGGCTCATAATGGAGAGGCTGAACAGGAAATTCGGTTTCCTCCTCGGGGACGCCCTGAGAAGGCAGTTCCGGTCACTGCTGATGGAAACGCTCCTGGAGCTCCAGGATGAGAGGAGAATCTACGCCATCCTTGAAAGAAGGCAGCGCTGTTACCACGTGACCGTATTGCGGTAAAGGGGAGTTGTTCATGAAAATAATTGATGACATCGTTAACCACGTTAAGGGGGAAGACTATATCTACATCCAGACTCACAACTTCCCTGACCACGACGCTGTCGCATCGGCCTTTGGGTTGCAGTATCTTTTGAACCAGCTGGGGGTGAACTCCCACATTATCTACGAGGGCGAAATACAGAGGGATTCCCTGGTCCAGATGATCGAACAGCTTGATATTGACATTACCCATAACAACAGCCATCACCTTGAAGAGGAACACAAAATTGTTATCGTTGACGGCTGCAAGGGGAACAAGAACGTAACCGACCTCATCGGTGACGAAATAGCGGTCATTGACCACCACGAGGTAACCTCCCCCGAGGACGTAAAATTCAGCGACATCCGCCCGGAATACGGCGCCTGCTCAACTGTGATTTACACCTACTACCGAGAGCTGGACGTCTCCGTGCCCCGGGATGTGGCAACCGCCTTCATGATCGGGATAAACATGGACACGGCCCTCCTGACCAGAGGGGTAAACGAGGAGGACATACGCGCCTATGCTGACCTGTACGAGCTTTCTGACATCAGGCTCCAGAACACGATTCTCCGTAATTATATCCAGACAAAAGACCTGGCGTTTTACCGGTACGCCATCGATAACGTGAAAATAGACCGGGACGTAGCCTTCTGTTTTTTTGAGAAGGGTTGCAACCAGAACCTCCTCGGGATACTGGGGGATTTTTTTCTCGCCCTGGAGGAGGTTGACTTCGTTATCCTCTGCGCCCTTAATAATACGGTGGTGAATTTTTCCATACGGAGCGAACGGGAAGAGTGGAACGCTTCACTCGTAATCCAGGACGTTCTCAAGGGGACAGGGTTCGGCGGCGGTCATTCCGACATGGCGGGGGGCGTTATAAAGGACGCGTCCAGATTCAATGAAAGTGAACTTTACCAGGACTTCATGTCCTGGCTTTATGGATAAGTTTTCTCACCGCCGTGACCCGGCGTAGATCCGGGAGGTGATAATGCCGGCCAGGAAGCCGCAGAGGTGGCTCTCCCAGGAGACAAACCCGCCGGTTGGAAGAACCCCCCAGATGGCACCGCCGTAAAAGATGAAAACAGCCACGCTGATGAGCAGGGTCCTCAGGTTCCTCTGGAATATTCCATTGAAGATCAGGTATCCCAGGATGGCGTAAATGACGCCGCTGGCCCCGATATGCACGAATTCGGCCCTGCCGATGAGCCAGGTGCCGAACCCTCCGATTATTATGAAATGAGCGACTATAAGAAAAGAAAGTTTTCTTTCGGTAGTGAGAAACACGGTGCCGAGTATAAGGAGGCTCACGGAATTCGCCACCAGGTGGGAAATGCCCGCGTGGAGGAACGGGGCGAAGAATATACCGACAAGCCCGGTCACGGTCCTGGGCCGTATGCCGAAACTGGTCAATGGCACGAAAAAACTGACGAGAAGCACTGCCCACAGTATCGCGATGACTATCAGGACAGTCCGGAATGAATCGATTATATTGTTACCCTTTCCCGACACGATGGTATAGTCGCCGTCTGGTGCTGGTTGTCAAGGTTAATTCATGGCTGTGGGTTCTTTATGGAGCATGGTTTAAACAGCGTCTTTTGACCGTTCCATCAGTTCGTTCGCGCTGGCGAGGATAGTGTTTGATGTGGATGCGAGATCGCGTATTTCCGTCACCATCTCGGCGAGAAGCTCATTAACGTGTTCAATCGCCTCGGTGGTGTTCTGCAGGGCTGATTTCTGCTCGTCAGTTCCTGTCCCGATATTCCTGGCGAGCTCTATGTTGTTGAACATCTGTTCAATGATGACATTTATGTATTTTTCTTCGACCAGGATGCTCTCCTGGAGAACCTTGATTTTATTGGAACTTTCGTTCATGTTCCCAATCAGTTCTTTTATCAGATCCGCCGTGTCCCTGATAACCTGGACCCCTTCTGCGGTGGTTTTATTGCTGATGGTGAGAACCCCTTCAATCTCTTTTATGCTTTCCTGGGTCTGGTATGCGAGTTTGCCTATTTCGTCGGCTACCACCGCAAATCCCTTGCCGTACTCCCCTGCCCTGGCCGCCTCGATCGCGGCATTCAGGGACAGGAGGTTGATCTTGTCAGCGATGTCAACGATGAGGGCAATGGTTTCCGATATACGGCCGCTTTGCTGTTCTATTCTACTGATTGTTGATTCGACCTCGATGAGTTTCTGGGTTGACAGGCTTGTCCGGTCAACCACCGCTGCGATGTTGTCAAAGGTGGCGCCCAGGTTCGATTTAGTCTCGAGCTTGATATTTTTGAATTCATTGACGATGGTTTCCATCCTGACATTCCCGTCGACCTGCGAGACTGATGAGTCGTGAATATTTTCCGCCGAGGCGAAGAGTTCCTGGAGCGTGGAAGAAACCTCCTCAAAGGTGGCGGCCTGGTTCTGCATCCTGTCGTTAAACCTGTTGATAAAAAGGTTCTGCTCGTCAACCTGTTCAAAAAGGACCGCCATCTTCTCCTTTATCTCCCTGGCTATCTCCTTACGGGCTTCAGACTGAAGTTCTATGGTCGCTTTCTGTTCAGTGGTAATTTCGTCGTATTCCCTCACGGTGGGCATTATCAGGTAGACCACGAATGCCAGGACCATGGCAACGATAATGAAAAAGACCTCTCTTAAGATTATAACCCCGTCGAGAACCGGTTTGCCGTTTTCAATAGCGTAAAAATGGAAGTCGGCCCCGTAATGACTGGCCAGTATGACGAAGAGGATCCAGTTGATGAAGGAGTAGCCCATAAAGAAGAGGTACATCTTCGGCCGATAGAGAAGCTGGAGCCCCACGAGAAGAAGAATGAGCAGTATGGATGAATTATACGACTGGGCTGCGAAGGTCCAGCCGTTGTCCTGGGCGTAGCTGTATTTTGCAAGAAAGGGAATGGTGCAGGTGATAAATCCCACGAACCACGACTGTACCGCTGCGCTGAGTTTCTTTTTCTTCCTGCGGTAGATCCATACAGCCAGGGAAACGGCCAGCAGGTTAATCAGAACCGGACGCAGGATATTCTCAGTCCGCACGTTTGAAACGAACATGAAGACAGCTGCGATTATGGTTATCATGAACAGCAGGGCGACGTAGATAAGTGCGCTTTTTATCTCGAGGATTTCGCGGGCGGTATAATCAGTTTCGGTCATCAAAAAACACCTGTTCAGCACTATAACTTACTATCGAAGATATGTGATTGTCAAGAAAAGTGACTCGCAAAGCAAATTTTTTTTGGGGGATTCCGATAATAATAGAGCATCGTATGATGAATAAAAACTGGTTGTTTAATTTTCAGAATAGTATACTATCAGAGAGAATCTATAAACTTTTGGTAAAATGTCATGGCTGCTGTATCGTCCATCGATTACAACGATTTTGTTGAAAGGTTCGTGAACTCCCCGAGCGGGAGAAAACATCTCGTTGCGGATCTCGCGGACAGGCTCAATTTTCTCAACCTGAACCTTCACTTCTTCGGACCGGTTGAAAGAATCGCGAACCTCCTGAAAGATGAATCTTTCTCCCACTTTTACGAGTTCCGCATGAGGCTGGCGAACCAGGTCCATCCCCGCCTGAGCCAGCTGAACCTGAACGTCATCACCGACATGATAGTGAACAATTATTTTAACGAGCGCTACCCCGTCTACTTCAGGATCCTGGAACGGGACCTGGGCGGCAGGAAACTGACCATGGACCGGCTTGAAAACACCGTAAGGGCGATGGTGGAGAAGGACGGCCACTACATGGTAGTCAAGACATGCGACCTGGAACTCAGGCAGTATGATCCGGATCTTTCGAAGAAACTAAAATCAATTGAACTGATTATCATCAGCATCAAACAGCGCCTGGTCGACGACGAGGACATAAACCGTGACCTGATACGAAGCGAGCACAGGAAACTGGTCGAAAACGAAGGAAAAGGCGCGGGTGACATATTCGAAAAACGGGTATCATGGGACCCGGAACTTGAAAAGTACCTTCCCCTTTATGACGAACCGATGGAAGAGGACACTGAAACAGTGAGCAATGATTTTCCCGCCGGTGAAACAGTTCAGCCCGCTGAGGAAGACGGTGAAGAACCTCCCGAAGAGGATGATACATCTACTGATGAAACCGTTCCGGATGAAGGGAATGCCCATGCCGTGAACAAAGAATCTCCCGGTGAAAATTTTGATGAGGAGCAGGCGGAGGAAGCCCCGGTCAGTGATGAAAAAATCGAAAAATACGCGGAAATGATCAAAGCCCGTTACCTGCTCAACGCTGACGCCTCGGACCCTGGTGCAATATCAAAGATTATCGACGGCATGTATAAAAGCAACGAAAAGACCTTCGGGGAGGATACGGCGGAATATATTGAAAAAGAAATTCTCGTGAGGTGGATGGACGATGAATCAATCCCCGAGGAGATGAAAGATGCGGTCCGGGAAAAACTGAACGATCACGATGAAAGCATGCCGGCTGATGCCCCCGTCAGTTTGCCTGACGATTTTGACGAAATCCCGGAAGATAATGAATATGAAGAAATTGAAACAGGGGCCGCACTGCCTGAAGAGACAACCATGGAAACCGAACCGGTATTCGATGAGACAGATACGGTAAATGAAGAACCGGGGTTTGACGATGTTGCTGACAATGATGATTTCAATGAAGAGGAAGATCTCTACAGTGAAGCGGATTTTGCCCGGGAAAGCGCCCCTTCAGGCACCGGTACCGCCCCGACCGAAGACAGTTCGGCAGAAGAGAAAAAAGGGTTCCAGATAGCGGACGAGGTCCCTTTTGATGATAAGTATGGGAAACGTTCATTCGAGGAGGACGTTGAAAAAGATGAAATGCGTACCGGTGCAACAGGAGAAAATGAAAAAGAGGAATGGCTCTATCAACAGGGAGATTATGTGCCGGAAGAGACGATCAAAAAACCGGTCGAAAGTCCGAAGGAAGATTCCTGGCTCTATGGTGAAGATCGTGATACCGGTATAAATGAACCGGGCGCCTCGGGAAATACTGCAGATGCATTACCCGATGATTATAAAACTGAAGATGAGGCTGCGGGAATAACGGCCGATGGCGAGTACTCGTTTTCTGACAGAGAACCGGCAGCAGCCTACCCCACCGAACCTGAAGGCGGTGAAACCGGCCGTGAGAGTGACGACCTGGAAGTCGATGAGCCCTCTGTATACCGGGTTAAGGGGGAAGTTCTTTTTAACAGGAAGGGTTCGAGCAACGGAAGCGGGCAAACAGAGGCCCTTCCCCGGGACCACGCAGAGAGCAGCCCCTCCCTGGTGAAGCTCATCTCCGATTACGGCAAGAACCTGAGCCATGACAAGATCGCTGAAACCACCCGGGGGAAAGACATCCCCGAAAAAAAGAGGGAGGAGCTCTCTTTTGTTCTGAAGCGGGATGATTTCCAGAAAGCATTTAATTATATTACGAGATCCATTGAGTTCGGACCCGAGGAAAAGATAGTGCTCCTGGAAAAGTGGCTTCTCGTTCACGGTGAGGAGAAGGGATGGTTTGACGAAAACCGGGACGCTAAAATCCATAAGATACACCGCATGGTCGATTATTACCGAACATTTATTACACGAAACAGGCAGTCTGGAAAAACAGCAATGACCGGTAGACAGACGGTTCCCGAAAGCGAGTCTTCCCGGAAGAGTGCCGAAAGCGTTCCCGTTAATACTCGGGAAAAGAGAACCGTCAAACCGGAAAATGATCAGGAGAGCCGGGAAATTAAAGATGACGGGTTAACGGAACAGGAACGGATCCGTGACCTCATTATAAACATAGCCCGGGCTTTTTCCGATTCCATTGAGACAGTCAAACCGATCCTCGTGAAGTTTGCCGGTTTCCTGGAACCGGAACAGAGGGGGCCGGTATCGCGGGTAGTCAGCGATATCGAGAGAAGAAAGAAAGAACTGGTAAACAGAACAGTTGAAATGGTCAAAAGCAAAACCCCTGACGAGGGTCTCCTCGAGGAACTGCAGAAGGTCCCATCGACCCTTCAGTACGCCTGGCTGAAGGGGGTGAAATACGGGTTGAAAAACAACCATACCGATGAAATATTCTCGGTCTTTGCAAAAGATAAAGATTTCTTCAGCGATTTGAAGCGAATATTGAAAATAATAGCAATCAACAACAAGGGGGATCTGTTAGAGAAAACAATCCAGTGGGAAAAGGATCTTCTGAAGGAAATTCAATCCAGTCTGAGCATAGAGAAACTGAAACAACTCTGGTTAAAGACCCAGAACAGGAAGAACAAGGACAAGGTTAAGCTCTTCAGGGAACTCATGGATCTCACCGGCGAGAGTGTCCCTGCCGGTGATTCCGGACCTCCGTCTGAACCGGAATCGCCCTATGAGGGAATAATCGATGAAATGGAATCATTTCGAAAGCACCACGGCAAAAAGCAGGACGGAGACAGGTACGAAAGAGATGTGGACTCGATTTCCGGTTTCTTCAAGGACCTGAGCAGCGGAGGCAAAGAGGCGGTTTCGGTCGTTACCGCTAACAGAGACTCAGTAGTTGCCTTTCTCCGGTATATCCTCAAGGAGGAGCCGGAGCTTCGAGATATCTTCAATATCAGGGAAGCGATCCGTTACTGCCGTTCGAATGGCATACTTTAGGAGCTGAGACCCCGCATTGAAATCAGGTGAAATCATAGAAGACGTGCTGCCTGGCAAGGCCAGCGAAACCAATAACGTCCACCTTATCCTCAAATTCTTCCCAGTTGTCTCCGTAATGGGTCAGGTACATCTTTTTTTTTACCTCAGGGGAAAAGCCGTTCAGCTCATCGATGGATGCGTGCACCCCCCCGGTAAAGAACTGGCAGTCGTGGAAGATGGCCTCGAAGTTGAATGTCTTTTCATAGGCGTTGACCAGGTCCTCGTCGAAACGGGTATCGCTGGTGAACATGACCCTGTCGTCGATAATGAGGCCGCAGCTCCAGAATGAACTCTTCCAGTCGAGGGAGTTGTCCGGAATATGTTTTGTGCGCATCATCTTGATGTCGATGGAGCCGACCGTCGCACCAAGGGTCTCACGCTGGTAATCGCTGAGCCATTCCGGGCGGATGATATTAAAAAAATCCCCGAAAGAGAGCATGATGCTGGCTTCCTCTTCGTTATATCCGCACCCACCCCTGAGTGACATGTCCCAGAGGATGTGCTGGTATGTTTCGTCAATGACCATTACCGGTTTTTTCTTCGTGGCGTAGCGCCCCATAAGGGCAACTTCCTCCAGGCCGCCGATGTGGTCCGCGTGGGAATGGGTAATGAGGAGGTTGTCAATCTCCGTAACCGGAAGCCCGAGTTCAGAAAGGGCCTGGGGGCACTTGGTCCCGCAGTCTACCAGGAGGTGATCATTGCCCTTAATTATAAGCAGGTTCGTCTGGTACTGCCTTTTGGTAAAAGCGCTTCCGACCCCGACGAAAAACAGGGAAAGCTGTCCGTCGTTTTTCAGGGCCAGGTTGCCATTTAGTTTTCGTATTTTCATTATGTTTTCCTTTAGCAAAATTTCTGGTAATGTAAACGGTGTTCGTCACTGGCCGTTTTCGATCCTGAAGTGTATCCTCTTCCACATGTATATCCCGTTTTTGTAAAAGGAGCTGATGTAAAAGTCGTGGTTTGTTGCGTGTTCTACAATATACAGGGCGATCTTGTTCGACTGGTCGGGAATTATCAGCTGGTGGTCTTCATTCAGTATCAGTTTCAGGCTGTTCCGCGATAGATCATTGAGTCCCGTTACCCTGAGTTCCGATGATTCATCGTAAAACGCCTCCTGGTCAGCGTGAAAGAGATCAAAGTTGTCCTGGAGCTCCAGATAGCTGTAGTAATCGAAGAAGTCGCCGAATTCCTCTATCCCGACGGAGGCGAAATCGTCATTAATATGCAGTGTCAAATAGAAGTATCCCGAAATTTTTTTGTTTGCTTGAATCCTGTTTACCACCTCCCGGAGCATGGAAAACTGGGTGTTGAGAATCAGTTCATTAATGACAAAACGCAGGTGTTTTTTTTTCGCCCAGGGGAAGAGCTTTATTATATCGATAATACGCCTGTCAAATTCCTTGAAGTGCTTTTCCCCAAGGCCTATGACATAGCGGTATATGTTTACATCTGTTCCCTGCCGGGTAACCTTCTGCCCGATCTTCAGCCGGACCTTCTGCGCGTTCAGCCGCATTCGATACCGGAGTGGAACGATTTTGTTATAATCAGTATCTTCCCGGACCGGGGCGCTGTCGAAATCTGTGTCTATCATTTTATTTTTAATGGGTATTATTGAATCACATCACAAGAATAAACAGAATGATGGTGCAAGTCAAGCAAAAGTCAGGGAACACTTTCCCACTCATTGCTTGACAGAAGAGCGGCGGGAACGTATAGTCATCCTAATAATAACCGGTAAAAAAAAACATGAGAACCCCCCCCTCCTATAAGCTCCTCCTTGAGAGAAGGGTAATTACCTCCGAGATACTGGCTTCGGTCATCTATTCGTATAATAAAAGGGCGAAAAACTGGAAGCAGAAATATCCAGAAAAATACCGGCATGCAAAGCGCGTCAGGAATTACGATCTCTGCACCGTCGAATCGGATTATTATAATCGGAAAGATCCCTACCCGGTTCTTGAGTACTATAAGAAGAAGGACTACCTCCTCATGACCCTGTTCAAGCCGGAACTGATTCACGTGATTGACGGTATTGAATATCTCTACTACCGGGTACACCGTTCCGACTTCCACCTTCCTGGATACATTTACGAGCTGTACGGACTTAAGTCCCTCCCCGCGCTTAATATAAAGGTCGTTGATGACTTTGTGGTGTCGGGGGAAAAGGAAGAGGTGCTTCTCTCTCTTCAATACTGCAACCAGATCTTTGACCTTGTTAAGGGGGGAGATTTTATTCTTATAGACGGAAATGTTCTTGATATTTCTCCCCCTCTGGGATCTGGTATTTGTTAAGGGAAAAAACCTGAGCGTCCATAAGGAGTGTACACATGAAAAAACAATTCGGTATAATCAGTTCAATTCTCCTTGTATTATTTTCATTTATTGCGATTTACCTTTTTACTGCCGTCGTCATTCCGCGCCTCACCCTCATCGGCGGAAGGACGGACCACAAGGTTTACGTGGCATTCGGCTACCACGCGAACCTCTACCACTCCTACCGCATAGACACTAATGACGAGGCCGGTTTCGGCAAGGATATACGTATTATTAGAAAGATCATCGACGTTATGGATGGTTACAACCAGCAGGGAGTTCCGGTCAAGGGTGTCTGGGATATCGAAAATCTTTTTTCCCTGGAGGAGCAGATCCCCCGGTACGCCCCGGACATCATCAGCGACATACAGCGGAGGGTTAAAGAGAACGGGGACGAGGTTATCATTATGTCGTACAATAACGGCCTCGCCTCGGCCCTCAACGAAAACGAGTTTCGGGTGTCAGTGGAACGGGCCATCAGCAACCGGTCCGGGAGCGGGGTCAAGGATCTCTTCCCGTCCTGGAGCCCCATCGTGAGGCCCCAGGAGATGATGACCACCCCCGGGAACTTCCGTCTCTACCAGGACGAGGGAATACAGGCGATTTCCCTCTACTACAGTTCAGTAACCTTTGACACCTTCCGTGTTTTTTCACGGCGGCTTTCCCTGAAGGAGGCCCACAATCCCCTCTACTATATTAACGAACAGACAGGGGAAAAGATGGTCCTCATACCGACCTATAACCATGGTGACTGCGCCGAAAACGTCAGCATTAAAAGATGGGTCCGTCAGCTCCATCGTGAGCAGCTCCGTGGCAACATAGATACCGACGTCCTCCTGTATATCAACGTTGACGCGGACGACTCCTTCTGGTTTGGCCTGGATCTCCCCCCCTATCTCGCATGGCTCCCCAACATGGGCGGCCTTGACGAGTTTGTAACGAAACTGAAAGATCTCGATTATGTCGAGTTCACGAATCTCTCTGAATATCTGGCAACCCACCCCCCTGTCGGCGAGGTGAGTTTCAGCCAGGACACCGCAGACGGCAGCTTCAACGGATACGTATCCTGGTCCGAAAAGGCGTACAGCCATGATTACTGGACCGAGGTGGTGAAATCACGCCGGATAGAGAGAGCGGTGGAGAGCATCATGAAAACCGCCGGAAACCAGGTTCCGGGAAATATCAAGGACCTGTTGGAAAAGTCGTTTGAAAAGAGGCTCAGGATTCAATCAACGACGAATTTTGGGCTGGCCACGCCTTTTCTCGCCAGGAACCGTGAGCGCGTTGTGGAAGGATTAATCCGGGATATGAATGAGTATCTTCGGGAAATCAAAAAAACCGTTTGGGCACGGGGAAGGAACTATCTGAAGGGGGTTGCTCCCCCGAATGCCGGGAATAACCTCACCCTGGTCGACTCGTTTATGCTGGCAGATACCGCTGAGAAGACAGGAACCGGCATATCGGAGATCCTGGTGCCCCGGAAGAATCCATCGATGGGGGACTACGCTGTTCTTACAAAAGACGGGAAAGAGATTCCGTCAAAGGTAGTATCCATCGTTCCCCCAGACAGCGGCAGAATTCCCGGCATAAGGATGATCCTCCATCCTGAAAAGCCGATCGACGACAACGTGCTCTTCCTTTTCCGCCGTGGAAGCGAAACTGCCGGCGGGAAGTATTCAACCGAAGCCTCAGAATCGGTCATGAAAAACCGCGTGATTACCGTTCAATTTGACAAAAACGGCCTGGTCAAACGGGTCTTGAGCAGTGGGAAGAAAATGCTGAACGCGGGGAGCATAACACCGAAGGTTTATTACAATGGGACTGCGTATCAGCCTGAATCTGCCGGCATCACCGTGCTGAATGACGGCAGAAAGGGGATAGCGACCGTCAGTCTCAAAGGGGAAATCACAATCTCAGATGTTCCCGGCACGGAACCGGGTAATTTCGAGTACACCCTCTCCCTGGTGGAAGACCTTCCCTATCTTTTCGTGGATGGGAATGTCCTCTATCCCGATACCCCGCGGGATGATATTTACAGCCCGGACAAGCCTGCACTCGCGAGAAAATACGACAGGAACTGGGAGCAGGTGGCGCCGGTTGAACTCGATTTCTCTCCCGGGGCCAGCTCCTGGCACCCCTTTAAGGTTCTAAAGAGGAACTACCTCGGTGTGGAAACCTCGTATACTATTGACTACTACAAGCACAGCCGGGAGAATTTTAACCTGTCGAATATCAATAACCATATAACCGCTGAATACGTCGGCCTGGCCGGGAAAAATTACGGCATAGCCGTGGGATTGAACGACCGGGTCCTGGCGAATTTCGCCGGTGTGCCGATGAAGATGAAGTCACACTGGTTCGGGAACAGGTTCTCCGCGAAACTAAATCCCTTCGGGACCTATTTCGGCAAACAGTACATACAGCCTACCTGGAGCCATCGCCAGGGGTATGAATCCGCCCTGCACGTGGCGGTGCAGTACCAATCATCAGCCCCAACCTACAGCGGTTACGAGTACGGGTTTTCGATAATGCTGACCTTTTTCGAGGGCCGGGAAATCCCGGAAGCCAGCAAAAAGGATCTCATCAGCTTTGCCCGTTCACCCTATGTCATTACCGGAAGCGATGCGCCGGCCGTGAATGAGAAGGAGCGGTCCCTGAAACACCCGAAGGGTTTCATCGCAATCTATGGCGACGACGGCCTCTATTTCCACTGGGAAAAGCGGAAGGGGGAACAGGTTAAATCGTATGCGATCCGGTGCGGAAAGTCAAAGGACAGCCTGGATGTCACCTTTACCCAGGGAGGGGACAGGTCAACATTCCACGCGAAAAATTTTATAAAGGGAGAGCCCTTTAAGCCCGGGGAAACCTACTACGCGTCCATGTATTCAATTACACCTGATGGAAAGAAGAGCCCTGAGACCCCTGTCATGGAATTTGTTCCTGAAAAGCCGAAGAAGGCGAATATCAGCAGTGCTGTTCCGATAACAACCCAGCTCAAGCTGCTATGGTTCGCGGTCCAGTCGTTCTTTGACTGATTCCGGGAAAAAACACCAGGAGAAGAGAATGAAGAGAATACTCCATGTACTCCGGGAGACGGCACCACCGTTTCGTTGACCACCGATGGTTCGTGCAGGTGAAACGCGAAAGTTATACTTCACACTATCAAGTGGACCGCCTGTCACATCGGAATATTCTTCCATGCCGAAAAGAGATAATCGTTGAAGGCCTCAATGTCCCGTATCTTATCCGGGATGTTTATGGTGTATCCATCTTCTTCGTCATCGCATCTTCTGAGGAAGCCGGTCTTCAGGTCGTCCGTCGTGGAGCATATCCGGAGCCGCCTCTCGCTAAAGAGCTCAGTGTGGGTAGTGTACAGGGCAGCCGCCACGTCCCAGTTGTAGAAACCATCCAGCCTGAAGACCCTGTTATTGAATTCACGCCACAAGGAGATTTTATCTGCGATATAGTTGTATGACGGCAGGTTTTCCCCATGGAGGCGTTCAAATTCACCGGTCCCGAAAACCGCCTGGAGGCAGAGGTGACCGGTCATGACCGTGGCGGGAGGCGGTGAACTAATGACGTGAAACGTCGCTTCAGGGTCGCATGAAAAATTCAGCTCGTTGACGGTAATATCCCCTATGACCAGGGGTTCCAGGACCCCCCCCATGAGGACAA
>CAZEPS010000020.1:0-29890 GCA_964514165.1 uncultured Leptospirales bacterium | reverse complement strand
GCCGTCATGGCCCTGGAGGAAAACGGGATTATGGTTAACGGGAAATCCGTCATGGTGATCGGCAACGGGGGATCAGCCCGTGCCATAGCCTTTTCCCTTCTCGAAAATAACTGCAGAATAACAATCGCAGGAAGAAACAGGGATAAAGCGATAAAACTCGCTGATGATTTGAACAGGAAAGAACACCGGGCGGACTCATGCCGCATCGATGAGATTGACCGGGAAATTATGCACTCAATCGATATAATCATAAATACGACACCGGTGGGCATGCACCCTGACAGCGAAAGAATCCCCATTAAAGCGGATCTGATTTCAGGGAACCATGCTGTTTTCGATATTATTTACAGCCCCCACAAAACCCTTTTACTCAGGGAAGGGAAAAAACGTGGGGCCCGTATTATACATGGCATAGACATGCTGATTAACCAGGGGATAAAACAGTTTGAAACCTGGACCGGCCTTGAACCTCCGGTAGAGGTGATGAAAGAAGCCGCAAATTCGGCTATCAAGAACGGCCCATGATTGAAGACAGGCTTTCAGTTCTCGTAAACAACGAAACCAGCAGGGATTTCAGCAATTATACCCTGGAAGGAATCAGGAAAGCCCTCAGAGAACTCGGGAATCCGGAAAAGCGCTTTAAATCAGTCCATATCGCTGGAACGAACGGCAAGGGATCTGTGGCCGTTATGGTTCACGATATTCTTTCCGAGTCCGGTTACCGCGTTGGCCTCTATACATCCCCCCATCTGCTTCGAATCAATGAACGTATCAAGATTAACGGGTTTGAAATCACCGACGTGGAACTCGAAAAGATCCTCGATGAAATTTTGGCTGTGGCAGGGGACAAAAAAAACCTGAACCTTACCTGGTTTGACGTTCTCACCGTGTCGGCGTTCCTCTATTTCGCGGGAAATAATGTTGACCTGGCGGTGATCGAAACCGGCCTCGGGGGCAGGCTTGATTCCACCAATGTGATTATCCCACTCTGTTCAATAATAACCGACATTTCACTGGATCACACCAGGGTCCTCGGTCGGACAATCACCGATATATCAAGAGAAAAGGCGGGCATTATCAAGAACAACGTCCCTGTCATTACCTCAAATGAGGTCACCAGCGCGCTGGAACCGATTATCAATATTGCGGGCGAAGTTTCCTCACAAACCTTTCTGCTGAACAGGGATTTTCATATCCGGGACCCCGGGTTTGAACGGAAAATGTATAAATATGAACTTGTATTCCTCGATGGGCTTTTTGATACGGTTCTCGTTGAATTAGAAGATATGGTTCCGGTCCAGATACGAAATTCCGCCCTTGCTGTAACATCAGCCCTTCTGATTCAACAACATTTCCCGGAAATAAACGTACATACCATTCGAAATGCACTTCGAAACTGCACCATACCGGGAAGATTCGAAAAACTGTCGAACAGCCCCCTGGTTTACTTTGATACGGCCCACAATACTTCATCCATAACAGCCCTGTTTGACCATGTCCGGAACAGGTTCGGTAAAAAAACTACCGTCATCATCACCCTGATGAAGGACAAGGATACCCACGACATAATGAAATCTGTAGCCCGGTATTCCGAAACAGTAATTTACCATTTAACCGGAGATGACAACATCTATGACGACGTCACTGCGATCAGCAGCTACACGGGATTCATCACCAGGTCGAAAGATTCACTGTTGAGGGTAATCAGGGAGCAAAAGTTGAAGGATACTGTTCTGCTGTTTACCGGCTCATTCAGGCTGTACGGGACAGCCCTTTACTGTGCTGCTTCACTGAAGAAATTATTCTTGAAATAATCAGCCCCATAGTTGCATCATTTCAACAGGTACTATTCTGCTAGGATTCAGCAATGGCATCGACAACAGACATACATAAAATACTCCTTTCAATTCGGGACACAATCAATGCCTGTATCAATGGGAACATGACCTTTGAGGAGGTCACGAAAGAATACAGAGATCTTCATAATATGTATGAAATTTTAAGAAAAAGTATTGAGAACAGCGACTCGGATAATCTCATCGGGGGATTTCTCTATCATCATAACGTGCATAACTTCTGTAAAACAACCGGACTCTATTTATTAGAAAACGGTGATATTCGCACGGTTTCAGAGTACGGTGATCGGTATCTTCTTTCAAGAATGCCGGCACACATCAGTAAGAACATTGACGATATACCGGCTGCTTCTGTAACGGAATTGTATTTCGGAGCGGAAGATGACAAGCAGATGAAGCTTTATCTTTACAGGATGCAAAATAAAGGAAAAGACCATGTTCTCGCTGCCCTTTCCGCTTCTGAATATTTCCAGAAGAAAGAGTTTGAATTTTTCGGCAGGTTCATGGAGAAATACCTGTTTAGTGAAGATGGAGCTGGTGAAGAACCCCGGGTAATCGATTTTATCAACCTGATAACCGGCGATATAGCCAGGCATATAAAAGAGTACAGGGAATCCGACAGCCTGATTGCCGATCTCTATATTCTGAAAAACGTGAGGATAACCTTCTCTCATCTCGGGATACATGATATCATGCTCCTCTCCGATGAGATTACCGCGTCTTTTGAAAGTTTTTACGGCGACGGGATACGGATAATTCCCCTTTCACTTTCAAAATACGTCGTCCTTTTCAGCGAGAAAAAAATGAAAGAAATATCCGGAACCAAAAAGAGAATAGACTTCATCTTCAACAGTATTACCATACCCTTTTCAAAGTACCGCCACACCATTGAAAAGAGCAATGAATCCATCTATACGTTCTTTGAAAACCTCTACAGGGAGATCGCGTAATTGAGAAAGAAACAGGTTGTTGTCATAGGATCATCAGAAGAGGAGAGCTTTCGTGAGGAATCCAGACGCATCGGCAGATTCATCGCGGAAAACGACATGGTTCTCATAACCGGTGGTCGGGGAGGAATCATGGAATCTGTTTCCAGGGGAGCATACGAAAACGGTGGAACGGTAATCGGGATCCTTCCCGGAGAATCCCTGGAGGAGGCTAATCCGTACTGCACGGCTGTAGTACCGACCGGTATAGGATTTGCCCGTAACAGCGTGAATATACTCTCAGGTGATGTTATTATCGCTATCGGCGGCAAGTCCGGCACCATGTCCGAGCTCGCCTACGCCTGGATGTATCGAAAGCCTGTTATCTGCTGTACATTCGCCCGGGGATGGAGCAGTCAATTCCCGGAGGTTCGGGTTGATAACCGCGCCGGGAGTAAAATCTATATCGCCGAAACGGTTGACATGGTACGTGAATTCCTTAAAGAACTGGCCTGACCTGCTCTTATCACTGCATTATTTCCTGTCCCGAACCCAGACACTGTTGAGATCCTCGTGAAGCCTGCCCATCAAATCAGGTTTTTTTGTATATTCCGAAAGGTAAACCTGCCGGGAAAAGTTAACCACGCATGATTTTTTCATGAGGGACCTCCAGGAGAGGTGCTCCCCGCGGGTATAATCATCGGAACAGGTAATGGTAATGGGCACCAGGGCGATTTCAACCGTATGGCGGTACATGGCTTCTGTCAGCAGGGTGTAAAACCTGTCGATATGAACAGTACCGTCCGTTTCTACACTCCAGTCAGGGAAAAAGAGAATCGGAACGCCGTGTTCTATCAATATGGATATATAGTTATTTACCACCTCACGGTAGACCCTGTTTCCGAGCTTTTCAGGATCGATGATTACGCCCCCTGACATCTTAACGAGCATTTCCTCAATTCTGGTAGCAATCGCTTTCTTGTGGACGAAAAATCTCGGGGAAGGCAGGCCAGTCCGGTTTATTGAATAAAAGACGTAGAGATAATCGTATAATGATGAAGTATTGGAAACATACACGATATTCTCGGATGTCTTGATCCGCCTGATTATATTGATGTCGCCGGTTATATCTATATCCCCTGCCTGCCCGGTCAGCCTGTTAAGGGCTCTGCAGAAATAGAGATACAGGACCGTAAGTCGTTTCATGAAAAAACTGTAATGATCTATCATCTCATTGAGATAGAGGCCGGCCAGGGCTTCGATGGACTGCCTGAAATTCCTGCCGTCGATCTTTCTGATTATCCTGCTTTCTCTCCTGTCAGCCCCTCTACTCTCAGCCGCATTTTCGCAAAAGTGTTTCAGGTTCGAGACCAGTTCATCCTTCCCCTCATCATGAGCCATGAGGTGTTCCATGGTCCGGTTGAAGATAAACTTGTAGAATATTTTCCCCTTTATGTTTTCCAGCCCCCTTTTCCTGTCACCAACCTGTATCTTGGTAGCGTGATACAGCTCTTCGAATTTTTCCGGATTCTTGATTGTCTCTATCAGAAGGGAGGGATCCTTTTTATTGAGGAGAACCTCGTAAAGAGAACGGTATACCGGTATGGAAATATTTTCCATTTCAGCCAGCTCAATGATCGGTTCTATGGCATAAGCCCCTTCAGCGAGATAGTTCAGCTTTTCGCTCATGCGCTCGATAACGTGGGAGGGATCAAACCGCAGGATTATCCTGTCAATCAGTGACAGGGTTGTTCCCTTGTCCAGTATCTGGAGGGCGATGTCCCTTCCGAATCTGCGGTTTCTGCTGTTGTCACTGAGCGATGTGGCCACCAGGTCCCCGAGCCCGGATATATCGACAAGGGTCTCCCTCCTTGCCTTGAAAAATGTCCCCAGCTGCAGCATCTCTTTCAGGGCTTCCGAAATGAGAGCCCCGGCCAGGTTGTCCCCGCAGTAGGGAAGCCGGCTTATCATGCCGGCAGCGATCGCCGCGGGATTCTTCAGGGTTCCCCCCACGTCGACCCCGACAATGTCGTCGGTCTCCCGGCACTGAATATACCCGCAGGATATAAGCTCGGAAAAGAAGGATCTGTCCTCTGGCGAGAGTGAACCCACGTTGAGGCAGGAGTGGTACCCCCTGGATACCTCCTCCGCGTGACTCGGCCCCGAAACCGCGGCAACCTTTCCCTCCAGTTCAGGGATAACCCGTATAATCGACTGGGATATGGTGAGGATTTCATCCTCCATTCTGCAGAAGCCCTTGGTCAGGTACGCGAAGGGTGTGCCGGGCACCAGATGGCGGCTGATCCGGGCCGTTATTTCAAATACTGCCTTGGAGGGCACGGCCAGGATAACCGCGTCAGTCTTGCCGAGGGTTTCCCTGATGCTGTTTGAGGCGTGAATATTCTTCGGGAGCTCAATCCCGGGAAGGAACTCCCGGTTCTCGATCCTTCTG
Organism: uncultured Leptospirales bacterium; assembly: GCA_964514165.1. Taxonomy (GTDB): domain Bacteria; phylum Spirochaetota; class UBA4802; order UBA4802; family UBA5550; genus CAZEPS01. Next base: position 24,656 of record CAZEPS010000020.1, on the reverse strand, counting down.
TTCACTGATTGAACAACATATTTTTCGAGGGCCCAGAGGTTTATTCTTTTTGCCGGATACTTTTCGGCAATGACCTTCGCTATGGTTGTTCCCCAGGAGCCCGCCCCGACGATTGAAACAACCTTTGTCTGAGAAACATCCTTCATTACATATAGTCAAGGTAATCTTTCAGCTTCCTCGCCCTGGTGGGGTGCCGCAGGCGGCGGAGCGCCTTTGCTTCTATCTGACGAATCCGCTCTCTGGTCACCTTGAACACGTACCCGACCTCCTCGAGGGTATGGGAATACCCGTCGTCAAGGCCAAACCGCATCCTGATTACCTTCTGTTCCCTGGCGGGAAGGGTGCTCAGCACCGAACTGATCTGCTCGTGAAGCAGCCTGTAGGCTGCTGTATTGGCCGGTGAATCCACGTCCTTGTCTTCGATGAAATCGCCGAGAAGGGAATCTTCCTCTTCCCCCACCGGGGTCTCCAGGGATATCGGTTCCCGGGCCACGTTCTTCACCGCCTTGACCTTGGTCAGGGGCCATCCAAGCCTGTCTGCCAGCTCTTCCGCCGCCGGTTCCCGGCCGAATTCCTGCTGGAAGAGCCTGGTCTCCCTCATGACCTTGTTGATCTGCTCAATCATGTGGACCGGCACGCGGATTGTTCTCGCCTGGTCAGAAATGGCCCTGGTAATCGCCTGCCGTATCCACCAGGTAGCGTAGGTGGAGAACTTGTATCCCTTGCGGTACTCGAACTTGTCAACCGCTTTGATGAGACCGATGTTCCCCTCCTGGATAAGATCGAAGAAGTGCATTCCCCGGTTGGCGTATTTTTTCGCGATGGAAACAACAAGGCGGAGGTTCGCGTTTATGAGCTCCTTCTTCGCGATTGAGATCTTCCTCTGGCCGAGGGCAATCTGCTTCCCCCACTCAAGTATGTCATTTGCCTGGGATCCGGCTTCCTGTTCAATCCTTCGAATTTTCCGTTCGTTGTTCCTGACGTCTTTGACGACAGAGAGAAGCTGGTTTTTATCCTTCAGCTTGAGCTCTTTCAGTATCTTGGACACGTCCTCACCCTTTTCTATCTTCCGGGCGTAATGTTTCAGCTCCTTTATGTCCTTTCCGAACTTGTCCTCAACAGTCTTGAAGAAATCATAGGTTTCGTTTACCCTGTTTACCATGGAACGGATCTTGTTTGACAGCTTGTTTATCTCGTTTTCGTTGATCCCCATGTTTGAAATGGCGTTCTTCACCTTGCCCAGGGATTCGTCCATCTTCTCCTTAATTTCGTTGTATTTCTTCGAACCGGGTTCAGCTTTTTTCATCTTGTTGCTGAACTGTAAAATCTTTCCATCCTCCTCGATTACAATCTTCATCGTATCGTTATACTTCTTCTCCAGCTCGCTCATGTCCACCGATGAAAAATAGTAGAGCCTGTTAACCTTGAGGATATCAGTCAGCTTTATCTTTCCGCTCCGAACCTTCGGGTGATTCTTTATAAGGTCATTCACGAGGAGGGTTGAATCAAAAACAGCCTGCTCTATAAGAATTTCACCCTCTTCTATTCTTTTCGCAAGATCAACCTCCTGGTCACCGGAGAGAAGGGACACCTTCCCTATTTCTTTCAGGTACAGCCGTATCGGATCGTCCACGTGAGAGGTTTCCGATGCGGAAGAGGCGGATTTTTTCGTTGTTCCGGTTTTCTTCTTTTTTTCGGTCACTGCGGGGGTCTTTCGCGCTGACTCCTCCACCACCTCGATACCCATCTGGTTAAGGAGGATAAACACATCATCTATCTTTTCAGAATTAAGGAGCTTATCCGGAAGTATGTCATTGATCTCATCATAGGTTACCTCGTGATTTGATTTTCCAAGATCAATGAGCTTTTTTACTTCAGGAATAGCTTCCAGTACGACATTGTTTTTCCCCATATCTCAGTTTTCCTTTCCTTAAAAATATAAGTTTTTAGAATCTTCTATGATATTTAATAATACGGTTTACGTATTTTTATTTGTTTAATGTACAGTGAAACAATTATAAGACCCTAGAAATATATGAAAGATTATCTCCGTTAATGTTTAACCCGATTTTGCAGATAGTTTGAGAGCTTTTCCTTTTCTCTCACAAGTATCTCAATCTCAGCAAGGATATTCGTTCCTGACGAACGCTTGGTCATCTCAATTTTACGGTCTATGGCGTGACGCCTCATGTTTAATAGCAGTTCTGTATAGACACTGCCCGGGTCGTCATAGTTAAAATCCTTTTCCATGGCCGCAAGAAGAAACTCCATTTCTGAACCGGTGGTAAAAAAGTCAAACAATTTATCTATAGAATATTCCTCGTCACTGTAGTATAATTCAATAATCTTTTTATAGACATTTTTTACAGAATCATCAGGTATTTCGCTCTCCGAAATATCAATCACCGCCTTTTCAATGATCTCCGGATACCGGCCCATAAGCTGAACTATCTCCCTGTACCCCCGAACCAGAAAGTTTTCCTTCTTATCTCCGGGTTTTTCAACGGAACGGGCAACGGTTTTTGTTGCAGGGTTTACATGATTCAAATAGTCGGTCCGCACCGAGTTCTCATCAACGTTCAAGAGATTTGCTATGAGCTTGATATATTCACTCCGTTCAGTTTCAAATGAAAGACCCTTCAGCACCCCGAACAGCTGGAGCAGGGTGTTCACCTTCCCGAGCTTTTCAGCCCTGCCTGCTATATCCCGTATCCTGAATTCCACAGGCGGCACCGCGGAATCGACCAGAGCAAGGAGTTTCTTCGCGCCATGGGTCTTGACATAATCAAAGGGGTCTCCCCCGGGGAGCGCCCCCACCTTCAGGCGGATATTCAATTCCGCGGAAATCTCCAAAGACCTCATGGCCGCTTTCATGCCCGCAGAATCCGCGTCAAAGAGAAGAACCACCTCCTCGCAGAAACGGGAGAGTATCTTCAGTTGCTCAAGGGTCAACGACGTCCCGAGGGGAGCCACCACGTTGCGGACGCCATGCTGGTAGCAACCGATAACGTCCAGGTAACCCTCTACCACGATGGCCCGTTTTACCTCGGCGATATAATCACGGCTCTGGGACAGGCCGTATAAAATGTCCCGCTTTTTATACACATCTGATTCAGAGGAATTTATGTATTTCGGTTTTTCGTCCCCGATGATCCTGCCGCCGAAACCGACAACCCTGTTCTTCAAATCAAATATTGGAAACATCACCCGGTTACGGAACTTATCGTAATAATGCTTTTCGCTCCCCCTGTCCTTGTGACCAAATAGACCGAGTTCACCGGCCAGGGGGATACTGACACGAGACCTCGTCAATACATTCTTTAAAAAATCCCATGAATCAGGGGCGTAACCTATTGTAAAGGTATCAATGCTCTCCCTCGATATCCCCCGGTTCGTAATATACCTGTATCCTTCTGATCCCGCCCCCTTTTTGATTTCAGAATGAAAGGCCTCCAGGGCTAGACTGTTGATTTTAAGTATGACGTCCCTTTTTGAGGTGTCCCGCTTCTCACCATCCTTTACCTGGATGCCGACCTGATCACCGAGAAAACGCACGCTGTCTGGAAAATCCAGCCGTTCAATCTTTGAAATGAAGGTAAAAACATTACCTCCTTCATGGCACCCGAAACAGTAAAAGATCTGTTTTTCCTGGTTAACGGTAAACGAGGGTGTTTTCTCCTTGTGGAAGGGGCACAGCCCCAGATGGTTTTTCCCTTTTTTTTTCAGTGAAGGGACATACTTCTTCACTATTTCAACAATATCAGCCCTGTCCCGTATTGAATCGATGGTTTCTCTTGGTATGTACAAGGCTACCCCGTCTAAAATTTTTCCTACTAACGTGCCTTTTCTATCATAACTCCTGAGAAGTTAAGCATTAAAATATTGATAATTCATGAAATAGAAATTCGTGGTGTCCTTTAATCTAATTTTGTGGGTAAAGAAGGACTATAAATAGATTAAATATTCTTATTAATACTAAAAAATCCATGTAACGTCAATATTGATATACATTTTTTTATATAATTCTAACGCTAATTAATATAAATTCGACGATATATATCACAAGGTAACCTCGATTAAGTATAGAAGAGTTTCCCCTTTGGGTACGCATTTATAGATGTACCTATAATCCAGTTTTTTGCTTTACAAATGGTGCAAGACATAGAAATTGCTCGAAACTCATGCAGATAAACACTATGGATACCACTTAAATTCTCGAGGTATGAAAAATATGAAAAGATTTTACCTTTTGATACTAGTAGCACTTGCCGTATTCTCATTTTTCGGGTATATAAGCAAGTCGAGCGAAAAAACCGGCAAATCCGGGGTTGCCAACTCCCCGGTTAACCGTGCCGCGATATCCCCCTCGGTACCTTCAACCGAATACAATTTTCCCGAATTCTACCGGGGCATTTACCTGAACGTTGCCACGGCACGGAACCTTCCGAAACTGAAGCAGTTCATCGCAGAGGCGAAACGATCCCACATAAACGCCTTCGTGATGGACGTCCATTTGTCAAGCAGTACCGAATGCGTGGTCCCGAAAGAACACGTGGAACTCTGCAAGGATAACGGAATCCACCCCATAGCCCGAATAGTGGTATTCCCTGACGGCCTGCGACACTTCCCGGTGTCAAAGAGCCATTTGGAAAAGAAATTCCAGGTAGCCGAAAGCTCATGTAAAAATGGATTTCACGAGATCCAGTTCGACTACATACGCTTTTACGATTCCAGTAGTACCAGGCATGTTACACTTGAGCAGAAGTACGCCTTTATAGAAGGAATTATCTCAACAGCCAAAAAGAGACTCAGCGGCTATAACGTCAAGATCGCAGCCGACATCTTCGGCAGGATCCCGCTCAATCAACGTGACATCATCGGTCAGAACATGGAAAGCCTTGACAAGGTCGCGGACATCATCTGCCCCATGGCATATCCATCACACTACACATGGAGTAAAAAATTCTACGGGGATCCCTATTACACGGTCTACATAACATCCAAGAGGGCCAATGAGCGGGCGAAGCGCGCCGAGATAGTCACCTATATCCAGGCCTTCAAAATGAGGCTCGGCGATATCCCCTATGACAGGTATGTCCGTGACCAGATCCGGGCAATCCATGATTCCGGGGTCAAGGGTTTCCTCTTCTGGAACGCGAGGCAGGATTACGCGGTTCCCTTCCAGGTAACCCGTGACTTCTACTCAAAGCAGGTCTCGCTATTGAAAAATCCCTACAAAAAGGTGGATGACGACTCCTGAACAGGTGCCCTGAATCTCCGGCAACCTCAAATCCCGGCAGGGTTCTCATTTGAAATGAACGGATCCCAACATACCGGTAGAAAAGGGATTATCATGAAAAGGATTTTTGCATTACTCATTGCAGCCTCTTTTTTGGCTGCCCCGGGCTTCGCCTTCGCGGAGAAACTTTCCCACAAGTACAGAGAGGGGGAGAAGTACCGAATCGTTTCCGAGGTAGACGAACAGGTCTTCATAGACCGGCGTTTCAATAACAGGTCGCTCATCCTGAACAAAGTATCGGTTGCGACAAAGATAGTTAACGATAACTCCGGGCACCTCTCCTGTGACTTTCTGCTCTCTGAAAAATTCGAAAACCTGTCAGGCATCTACTCCATGAAGCTCGAATACCATTCGGAATTCTGGCGAGACGAACAGGGCACGTTCACCATAGAACCGCACTACTACATGCCGGTCCTCAGGGACCTTCCCTGGTTCCCTGGCCACGAGGTTTCTCCGGGCTCGACCTGGTCTTATCCGGCCCGGGAGGTCCACGATCTCCGGCAGGGATACGGCATCGAGGAGCCCTTCCGCTTCCCCACAAATGTCAATTACCGGTACGTTCGGAACGAGGAAATCGGGGGCGAAAAAATAGCCGTCCTGGAAATCGATTACACTACCTTCCACCGGGTTTCCGGCACCTATAACGCGGCCGTTATCCCGGAAAGGATAACCGGACGGTCTAAGCAGATCTTAAAGTGGAACATCGACAGGGGAAAAATGCACTCATCGAATGAAACATTCGATTTCCTGTTCTTCCTGTCTAACGGCCGGGTCGTCGAATACACCGGTACCGCCAGAGCGAAACTCATTCCATCGGAAGAACTCAACCGGGATCTCCAGGCAGAGGAGATCCGGAAAGAATTAAAGGATAAGGGCCTCCCCGGGGTCACGGTGAATAAAAACGACAGGGGACTGACAATCACCATAGAAGACATACAGTTTCAGCCGAATTCGGCTGAGCTGACCCGGTCGGAAAAAATGAAACTCGATTCCATTGCCGAAATTCTGAAAAAATACAAAGAAAGGGACCTGCTCATAACCGGCCATACGGCGCGGGTCGGCCCGGAGGAGACTTCGCAGGCCCTTTCCGAACAGAGGGCCCGGGCAGTTGCCGGGTACCTCGTCGGGAAAGATGTCCATGACAGGAACCAGATGTTCATACAGGGGAAGGGATCGCGGGAACCGGTGGCCCCGAACACGACCGAAGAGGGCCGTAAACGGAACCGGCGGGTAGAGATAACCATCCTCGAGAATTAAACTCCCTGACTTTTTCTTGACGTACGAACTGATATAATTAATGGTATCTTACTTCACCTGTGAGGTAACACCCATGGAAGGAAAACTCTTCATCATTCACGGCATGGGCAACGACTCGGTCGGCCTGGTCGGTGAAATAACCACTCCCCTCGCCAGGGCGAAGGGGAACATCCTCGATCTCAGGCAGGATGTCATACATGGACTCTTCTCGATCAATATCGTACTCGATCTGTCCGGTTCAAGGCTCCAGTTCGTCGATCTCAGGGAGATGCTGAAGGACATTTCCGAAAATACCGGCCTCACCATGTCAGTGGACAGGTACATACCGGTCCCCAGGAGTTCCCGTATACGGAACGTCCTCCTGGTGCTCCTCGGGAGGGACCGGCCGGGAATAATTGCAACTGTTGCAGAAAAGCTGAGCAGCTACAATATCAATATTGAGCTCTCTGAGATGATCGCCCGGGGGGACGTCTTCCTCATGGACCTGATGATCGACATCCGGAACAGCTCCATCCCGATTGAGAACATTCAAAAGCAGCTCAGTGAAACCATGAAGGGAATCGGAATCCACACCATGTTCCAGGCTGAAAACGTGTTCAACAAGAAGAAAAAGATCATTCTCTTCGACATCAGCAGGAGTTTCATGACAGGAAAAACCGTTCGGGAAATCATCGACAATACCGACATTACCCTTGAAGAATTGAAAGATCTTTACGTGTCAGACGACATCGACGGCTCCATGAAAAGAGCGGCCCGCAGGCTTGAGGGATACCCGGTTGACGCTGTTGCCGGGATCACCTGCTCCGTCGAGATAGCCCCGGGAACGGTAGAACTGGTCCAGACCCTGAAGATGATGGGCTACCGGATCGGCCTTATGACTTCCGGCTTTTCTCTCTTCTCTGACGCGGTCAGGGAACTGGCGGGAATCGATTATTCATACGGATATAATCTTCTCATTGACAGCGATTCAAAAACCTTCACCGGTGATATTGATGAGTCATATGCCTTCACCAGACGGGAACAGAGCCATCAGTATATCATGGAAACCGAAAGCGTAAAAGAGGAGGATATCGCCATACTGGACGACATCGGCATGGAAGATACCCCGGGGTTCCAGCTGCTGTTAAACCCGACCATTATCCTGGACTACTACAACAAGAATATCATAACCCGGGAGACCCTGCCGGGAATCCTTGGGTGTTTCGGGTTTCCCCGATTATAAGAAACGAAAACCGCCATGACCCCGAAGACCGATCTTGATATTGCCAGGGAGATACCCCTGAGACCGATAGATGAAATCGCCGAAGAAACAGGGCTGGCTTCGGAAGACCTGATCCCCTATGGGAAATATATCGCCAAGATACCCCACCAGATTCTTTCGAGGTATGACGATACCCCGAACGGCCGGGTAATCCTGGTAACGGCCATGTCACCCACCCCCCGGGGCGAGGGAAAGACAACGACAACCATCGGCCTCGGCCAGGCGATGAAAAAAACCGGCAGGAGGGCCATGATGGCAATCCGTGAGCCCTCCCTCGGCCCGTGCATGGGAATTAAGGGAGGGGCCGCCGGCGGCGGCTATTCCCAGGTGCTCCCGATGGAGGAGATAAACCTTCACTTCACCGGCGATCTCCATGCGATAACGTCGGCCCATAACCTCCTCTCGGCGATAGTGGACAACCATCTCCACCAGGGTAACATGCCCGAGATAAACCCGAGGGATATCGCCTGGAAACGTGTCATTGACATGAACGACCGTTCCCTCCGGAGCATCATCCTCGGCCTCGAAGACAGGGGCCGCAACGGTGTCATGCGGGAGGACGGGTTCGAGATAACCGCCGCCTCTGAGCTGATGGCGATACTCTGCCTCTCAAAAGACCTGGCTGAACTGAAAGATCGAACGGGAAGGATCATCATCGGATACGACAGGCTCAACAGGCCGGTCTGCGCGAACGAGATCAGGGCGGAAGGGGCCATTGCCGCCCTCCTGAAAAACGCCATTAATCCGAACCTGGTGCAGAGCATTGAAGGGGTACCGGTTCTTGTACACGGGGGCCCCTTTGCCAATATCGCCCACGGCTGTAATTCAATAATTGCCACAAAACTCGCCCGGAAACTATCAGACTATGTTATAACCGAGGCCGGATTCGGCACCGACCTGGGGGCTGAGAAATTCTTCAATATCAAGTGCCGTGCCAGCGGCATCAATCCTTCGGCAGCGGTAATCGTGGTAACGAACCGGGCTTACCGGCTCCACGGTATTGACAATATCCGCAAGCACGTGGAAAACATTCTCGCTTACGGGATACCGGCCATTATTTCCATAAACAGGTTCGCGGACGATTCTGACGGTTCCCTCCGCGACATACAGAAGGCCTGCGAAGACACGGGAATTGACGCGGTGATCGCCAATTTCCGTGAAGCCGGTGGTGACGGCGGTATAGAACTGGCGGAAAAGACTGCCTTTCTCTGCGGGACCACCAGCAGTTTCAAGCCCCTCTACCCCCTTGATATACCCATAAAGGAAAAAATCGAAATAATCGCGAAACGGATGTACGGAGCCGGGGGGATATCATTTACCAGGGACGCGGAACAGCAGGTCAAACGGATAGAGGAGCTCGGTTACGGGAACCTGCCGGTCTGCATTGCCAAGACCCAGTCCTCCCTGACCGATAACCCGAAGATCAGCGGATTTCCAAAAAATTACTTTACCATTACCATAACAGGTGCCAGGGTTTCCGCCGGCGCCGGATTCGTCGTAGTCCATACCGGGAGGATCATATCAATGCCGGGACTCCCGGTCAAGCCGGCCGCCCTCTCGATCGATATCGATAGCAACGGAATAATATCAGGTCTTTTTTAATAATGGGAACTTCTGAATACCATTTTTTTTGAAATTCCCAAATAATTTCTTTATGAAATACTGATTATTTTTGTACATTATTATGATATCTTTATTTTCAAGCGCATGCGGTAGTAACCAGGATTTATCACGGGTGTCTTCTAAAGACACTTATTATGAAGTCCCCATTAAGGTTACGACATTTGATTAAACCGATTTAACCATAACACGAACCCAGAGATGACATCTCATATTAATTGTTATTCCCATAGGAAATAAAAATAACTTGCTTCCAGACTCATAAATATTACAATACGTGTATGACAAGTAAACGTTTTTTAATCATACCCCTGCTCATAACCGTTGCTTTCAGCTCCTGCTCATCGATAAAGAAGAAAGCGGTTAACATGATTGCCGATTCCCTCTCGAGCGGCGGGTCAAGCACGGTGTTTACCGGGGAAAATGATCCGGCACTGGTCGGTGACGCCTTCCCCTTTGCCCTGAAGATGTACGAGATCCTCCTGGAACAGGCCCCCGAAAACGCGAACCTGTACCTCACCACCGGGAGCGCGTTCATAATGTACGCGAACGCCTACATACAGACCCCCGCGGACATGCTCCAGGGCAGCGAATACAAGCGCCAGAAGGCAATGTACGCGCGGGCAAAGAACCTCTATCTCCGGGGGAGAAAATACGTAATGCAGGGCATCGAACTGAATCATCCCGGATTTATCGAAGCCTCAACAGACAGGGAAAAACTGGAATCCTTCATTGCCGCCATGACAGTTGATGACGTTCCCTTCCTCTACTGGGCCGGTACAGGGTGGCTTGCCGCATACTCTATCAACCCATTCGATTTTGACCTGAGCCTCATGGTCAAGAACGCCCTGCTCCTTCTTGAAAGGTCCCTTGAACTGGACAATGATTACGGAGAGGGGGCAATCCACGAGGTCCTGATATCCTATTACGGATCCCTCCCCGATGCCATGGGCGGTAGCGTCCCCAAGGCAAGACATCACTATGATATGGCCCTGAAGTATTCAGGGGGCCACAAGGCCTCTCCCTATGTCTCTCTTGCCACGTCAGTCGCGGTAAAAGAACAAAATATCGCTGAATATAAGGCCCTTCTGAGAAAAGCCCTTGCAATCGACGTGAATATAAAGCCTGAATACCGGCTCGCGAATATCATTTCGCAGAGAAAGGCGGAGTGGCTTCTGGAGCATATAGACGATCACTTTCTGACTGAATAATTGAGAGGAGTAACCTGATGAAAAAGTCAACATATACAACAATTATACTTGCGGTACTGGTGGCCGCTGTTTTAACTGCAGGCCCCCTCCATGCCCTGACCATTAAGCTCGGGACCCTGACCCCGAGGAACACGCCATGGGAGGACACCCTGAAGGAACTCGCTTCGGAATGGAAACGGATTTCCGGCGGGCTGATCGAGCTGAAGATTTATTCCGGCACGGTAGGTGACGAACCGGACATGGTCCGAAAAATGAAGATCGGACAGCTCCAGGCAGTGGTCATCACCGCCAGCGGCATGGCGTACATATCGCCGGAAGTTCTTTCGATTAACCTCCCCTTCCTGGTGAAAAACGACGCTGAACTGGCGTACCTCTTGCAGAAAACATCCCCCTACTTCGAGAAGAAGATGCTCGAAAAGGGTTTCCGGGTCATAGCGTGGACCAACGCCGGGTGGGTCAAAATCTTTTCGACAAAAGCGGTCCGCACCCCCTCTGATCTCATGAAGCTCAAGCTCGCGGTCAGCAAGGAAGACCAGAAGCAGATAGATTCCTGGAAACAAATCGGCCATAAAGCTATCCCCATAGCCATGGACGAGATCATGACCGGTATCCAGAGCGGTATGGTTGAGGCAATATACAGCATGCCGATGTTTGTGGCGGTACAACAGTGGTTCGGAATTTTAAAATATATGTGCGACATGAAAATGGCACCGGTAATCGGGGGTATCATTATCGTCGAGGACACATGGAAACGGATCCCGAACCATATGAAGCCTGAGCTCATACAGGCTACGAACCGGGTCATAGAAAAATTCAACCGGACCTCTGAAAACCTGGACAAAAAATCGGTTGAGATAATGCAACAGCACGGACTCCAGGTGATCAAGACCACCCCTGCCGAGGCTCAGCAGTGGCAGGGGCACGCGGAAAAGGGGTACGACATATTCATAGGCAGGACATTTTCAAAAGAGCTGTTTTACCGGATAAAAGAAATCCTGAGAGAATATCGCGGCAGATAATGTTCAAAGAAAGACTGTTAAACCGGATTCACGGCCTCGAGAATACCACGGCCTTCGTTATACTGGTGCTCCTCGCCCTGTTCCCTACCCTGGAAATTGTGCTTCGGAACACCCTGAAAACCGGCATCCCCGGGTCCAGCTCATACCTTCAGCACCTGGTCATCTGGATAACCTTCGTCGGGGGCATGATTACTTCCCGTGAAAACGAGCACCTGGCCCTGCGGGTCGGTCTCGAAGCTATACGGGAGGATATCCGCAGAATAATAATCATCGTTATTTCTCTCCTCGGGTTCAGCATCTGTATATCCTTCGGTCTCAGTGCCATATCATTCGTTTTCCTGGCCTTTGACAGATCCGCCTCCATAGGATTTCTGCCACTACGTATTATTAACATGATTATGCCCGTCGGTTTCTTTATAATGGGAATTCGATTCATCGCGAGGATCGATACACGAAAAACGGTTAAGTCTTTTCTTTCAATAAGCGGCATACTTCTCGCCGCGGTCTTTTCAGTTTCGTCGATCGAAAACCTTCTGTCCAGCGTGAACCCGGCCTATTCGATAATGAATACCCCCTTCTATGAAATCGCGAACAGCATATCGTTATACGCGGCAATGCCGGTCATCGTCATCCTGATTGTATCCGGGCTCCTGGGAATGCCGATTTTCATCGTTCTCGGGGGGATTGCTTATTTCCTCTTCATCAAGTCAGGGGGTTCCCTTAGCGTTATCCCGAACGAGTCATACACCCTCCTGCTCGGAAACGCCATACCGGCCATCCCCCTCTTCACCTTCGCCGGCTTCATCCTGTCCGAAAGCAGGTCCGGGGAGCGCCTGGTGAACCTGTTCAAGTCCCTGTTCGGATGGCTCCCCGGCGGCATGGCCTTCATGGCGGTCCTGGTATGCGCCTTTTTTACGACCTTTACCGGGGCATCCGGGGTAACCATCCTCGCCCTGGGTGGGCTGCTCTCGTACGTGCTCATCAACAGCGGCAAGTATTCGGAGGATTTCACCACCGGGCTCCTGACCGCGTCCGGAAGTATCGGCCTTCTTTTCCCCCCGAGTCTTCCGATTATCCTTTACGGTGTCGTTGCCCAGGTCAATATAAAAGAGATGTTCGTGGGCGGACTCTTCCCGGGCCTGGTGATGGTTCTCATACTCGGACTCTACAGCGTTTTTGTGTCGTACCGGAAAAACCGTGTGTTGAGCCCCTTTGACCCGAAGGAGGCCCTTGTCTCGATACGGAACGCCATCTGGGAGATTCTACTGCCGGTCATTATTATCGTCGGATTTTTCGGGGGGATTTTCAGCATCGTGGAAACCGGGGCAGTGGCGGTGGTCTACTCCCTTATCGTCGTACTGGTAATCCACCGGGACATCCGTATCAGGGAGATGCCGACGGTCATGCTGAAGTCGGTACCGATTATCGGGGGGGTACTGATTATCCTCGCCCTGGCAAGGGGACTATCCTATTATATCGTGGACGCTGAGATACCGGTTGCCCTCAGTTCATGGGTGGAGACTCATATACACTCGAAAATACTCTTTCTCGTGATACTGAACCTTGCCCTGCTTCTGACCGGATGCCTGATGGACATCTTTTCAGCGCTGGTAGTGGTGGTCCCCCTCATTCTCCCCCTGGGGGATCTCTTCGGCATACACCCGGTGCACCTGGGAATCATATTTCTCGCGAACCTGGAACTCGGATACCTGACCCCCCCGGTGGGGCTCAACCTGTTCCTCGCGTCATACCGGTTCGAAAAACCGCTGACCAGGATATACGGAAACGTGATTCCCTTTTTCCTGGTTCTCCTGGTGACGGTTATTCTTATCACCTATATACCCTGGATTTCGACCGGCCTGCTTGACGTGATAACGTTTTAGGGAAACTCTATATAATTAAACTAGAGGCCCCCCTTGGGTAGGTATTTTTGTTTAAATTTGATTTAGCCTTGTTTAATCAAGGCTAAATCAAATTGTATAATGTACCATTTAATCAAACGCAGGCTGGAATATGCGGAATTCCCCGATGTAAATCTCGGCAGTGAAGCGGTTAATTAAGCCTTCATGATACCCCTGATGCTTTTTTTCATGTCCTTTATTCTGTCTTTGGACGCGACCTTGCAGTATTCACCGAGAAGTTCCTTCACGAAGGCGTCAAGGTAAATGTTGCCGTATTCACCGTCGTTCCCGTATTCAACCACTTCAATTTTATTGACGATTTCCCCGATAAAGTCTTCGAGTTCCTTTCTTCTCATGACAACACCTGTGTAATTTAAAAAGTATGTATCTTTATCAAAGAAACAGCATATTTATTTCAATCATTTTTCTTTTTGAAGAAAAAAATTTGAAGACGGGGGTCATTAAATGAATTGTTTTTCAAAGGCCCCGATGGATATTCTTCTCTACCTGCCATCTCAGCCTGAAGAATATTTTACCGGTCTTTTACCACCTCAACCGGCAATGCCGTGAGCTGAACCATGCCGGATATGTACTCAACGGTTTCCGGGCCGGACGCGGTAATTTCATTGATATTGACACCGGCGTTTTCACGGGCGATGGTGAGGCCGTCAGCCCCGCCGTGACCCCATCCGTGGGGAACCGCCACGACACCGGGCATCATGTCATCGGTAATCATGGCCGGTATCGAAACAGCACCGGTCTTCGTCTTTACCAGGACCTTTTCCCCCTCTGAGACACCGATCCGCGCGGCGTCTGCTTCGCTGATATAGCAGTAATTGGTATGCCGCTTCCCGGCGGTGAAGGATTTTCCGTTATGGAAATAGCTGTTATGGGAGAGGGATTCCCTCTTGTTGACGAGTTTCATGGCGTCGCGGATTTTCATCTGGTCCTCATAGTACTGGTCGAGCCTGTCGGTGAATCCGGTGATTGCCGGTGGCGCCAGGTCAACGAGGCCGTCGTCCGTGAGTACACGCTTTCCGAGGAAACTGTTTTCTCCCGGATGCTCCAGGGGCATCCCGTGGGGGTATTTCCTCATCTTATTCACCGATGACTTGATGGTAAATTTCAGGATAAGGTCAAATATCCGTTCATAGGTGATTTCGATTTTACTGCCGAGCCAGGGGACCCGGCTCAAAACCCGTTCGATTCCAAGGAACAGTGCAGCCGCCCGGGAGCCGAACATCGGCAGGCCCGCTGCCCGGGAGAGTTCACGGTAGATCCGGAATTCCTCCCGCTCCTCCTCTTCCGGCTGTACTATCCTGTCGGTGTACCCGAGGAAGGGCTCGTTCATCATGCCGAGCATGGTGTGAAAGAGAAAATTAATGTCAGCGTGCTGCATGAAGGATGTGGCCGGAAGGACGTAATCGGCGTGGTTCGCGGTCTCGTTACGGAAAATGTCTATTGACACCACAAGTTCCAGATCTTTCAAAGCTTTCTCGAACCTGGAACTGTCCGGCAGGGTCAGGAGTGGATTTCCACCGGTAACGAACAGGGCCCGTATCTGCCCGTCTCCCGGTGTCAGTATCTCGTCGTGCAGGACAGCCCCCGGGAGGCAGTCCATGACAGAGGGAAACCCGCCGATACGGGTCTTCCTGTTGGCAAGGAGGGTCCCGGTCCTCCGGGTCATCCCCGGGAGATCGATTATTCCCTTCCCGACAAGGGTCCCCCCGTAATGATCGAGATTTCCCGAAACGGCATTGACAGCCTCGATTATCCAGAAACAGAGGCTCGGATAGGGCCCCTGGTTGACCCCTGTTGAGCAGTAGAGGGCTGCGCCGTCAGCCCGACCGTAAGCCTCAGCCATATCAACAATCAAACCGGCAGATATACCGGTAACCTGTTCCGCCCTGTCAGGGGTCCAGGGCTCCATGATGCTCTTGAAGGTTTCAAAATTCTTCATGCAGGTTTTTATTCGTTCGGGAACAGTATACCCCCTGGTTATTATCTCCCTGGCAAAGGCGAGGAGAAAAAAGAGGTCTGTCCCTGGCCTGATAAAGACCTGTTCCCCCGCGACCCGGGCGGTTTCGGTTTTCCGGGGGTTGACATGGTACACCCTGCCACCCCGTTCCTCGATACCCTTGAGACGCTTCAATATGCCGGGCGCACTGGCAAATGAGAATTTCGATGCCGCGGGATTTGCCCCTATCAGGATGAGGCATTCGGTGCGGTCAACATCCGGGCAGGTCTGGAGCACCGGGGTACCGTACATGTGCTGGGCCACGGCGAACTTGTTGCTGCAGTCCTGGGATGAAGCCGAATAAATGCTTGTTGAACCGACGGCGTCCATGAAGCCCTGGGCGCCGAAGGCATGGGGAAGGCTGAATCCGGCCCCGTTTCCAACGTACATGGCGATGGAATCCGGTGAATACTCTTGTCGGATTTTTTTCACATTCCGCCCGATCTCCTTCAACGCCTGCTTCCAGGAGATGCGCTCCCAGCCAGCGGGGGTTCGTTTCAAGGGGTACCTGAGCCTGTCAGGGGAATGTTCTATCTCGTGGAACTGCAGCCCCTTTCGGCAGGCGGTCCCCCTGCTGGCGACGTGATTCCTGTCCGGTTCAATGCTGACAATACGGTTATTCTCAACGGTCACGATAAGGCCGCAGGCGACTTCGCAGATCCGGCAAAAGGTGTTGATTCTTTCGCCCATGTTTAGACCTGTTCTTTCGGGGGCCACGGCACCAGGGCGGAGACCCTCTTCTGACGCTCGACATATCCCGGCCGCCGTTCAACCATTCTCTTTTCCATCATGGGTATGCTGACGAAAATGAACATCAGGGTTATGGCGGCAGGTCCGATAACGGTCCACCAGTAGAAAGTTCCCGACGCCAGGCCGAAGAGGAAGAGCCCCCACCAGAAGGCAACCTCGCCAAAATAGTTCGGGTGCCGGGAATACCGCCAGAGGCCCCGGTCCATTATCAGTTTTTGGCCGCCCGCTTCAGCGGTAAACATGTGGAGCTGACGGTCAGCTGTCGCCTCGATCAGGATGGCCCCGCCGGTCACCAGTATGGCTAATATGTCAAGATGGCCGAAGGGGCTGGTCCCCGCCGCCATCGCCGGGTAGAGAGAGAGGCACCCGAGGAAAACCATAACCGTTGGAAACTGGTGTATCCCGAGAAAACTGACGAGCCAGTAGGCTTTGCCGGTGCTTTTCCTGAAATCAACATAGCGCCAGTCCTCGTGGCCGAGGCCCTTCCAGTGGCGGTACCAGTTTCCGGTAAGACGGTACCCCCAGGCGATGACCAGGAAAGCAACTATTCCCTGCCTCAGGACATCGACTTCCGGGTTCTGGGCTGCCAACCCCCAGTAGATAACAATCGGAATCGGCGCCACGCTCCAGTAGGGGTCGTAAATGCTTGAATTGTTCACCATGACGCTGAAAGCGAATACGACAACTGTAGCGACCAGATCAGCTGCCGCTGCTATAATTATCGGATGCTGCCCCCGCATGAGGTACCATGTGATAAAGGCCGCGGCCATGGCGGCTATACAGGCCCCGGCACACCAGAGTGTCGCCTTTACCATACCATTACTGCTGCCAGTTTCTGTCATGTTCATCTCCAGATGCTTGTTTATTATATTTAGTTTTTCATGAGAGGCGCGATGCACCTCACATTCAGAGACCATGAAAATGCATACTCATGCATTATCATGGTAGATGGATTTTTTTCTGCAAATTCAGTACAGCAGTTTATCGCAACACACCTCCCTGTAAAGTTTTTTTTACCAGGAATCATATTTTGTGGAATAATAAGGAAGCATTCCAGTCCCCGGGAAATTTCCACCAGATATATTGTCATGTTTAATACCGGGTCTTATCAAAAAAATGGATTTCCCAGGTATCGTCCCTTTCATTATTGCGAAGGATATAGATATTGTCAGCGCTATCGACGACCTTGAAATAGCGATAATCGGGCCCGTACCATGCATCGATGATATCCTTGACCGGGTGCTCCCGGCTTCCGATGGTAAAGGACCGCGGTTTCTCCTCTCCCCTGTATCCTGAATAACAAGTAACTGTAATTTTCATTATGACGGACAGCCCTGTTACGTCGAATGGTTTTTACTGTACTCATAATATAGCTTTGATGCTTGACAATACGTCAATCCCTATATATCTGATTAAATACCATATGGGAAAAAGAAACCTTAACTCTTTGCAATCATTTCAGCCTGCCCTGTGACGACGACCTAACCTGTCTCATACTGCGGCTCGAATAAGATCCGGTTTCCGGACCCTCCCTACTTTAAAACAGGATAAGGTACTATGCATGTTATTGTTTTTTTGTCACGGTATAGTTATACTCATTCTTATATTTCTGGCTGTAACAGGTGCCGTGGTGATATATCTCCTCTTGGTGTATCCCCGCGTTGATTTCAAAAAACTCCCGGTCCTGGAGGGAATCACCGGGGAGAATTATCTCGTAAAGGATGTCAAGGGAATCCCCCTGCTTCTGTATAACGGCATGCCCTACCCGACTTTTTTTGACGAAACGAGCAGGAAGAAGATATCTTTGAACGGAACCTGGAAGATGAGGTTTGATCCTGATGATGAGGGGCTCGATGCCGGTTGGAACATCCTCACCGTTGGTGACGAAAACTGGATGGAGACGATCGTGCCCTCCACTTACAATGCCGATGAAAGCCCATTCCGGGAATATTCAGGCGTCACGTGGTACATGAAGGAATTTCCCTGCCCTGATATTGATCTCGGGAATGAGTATATCCGCCTCTGCTTCGAAGGGGTTCTCCTGAGATCAACCGTCTGGCTTAACGGAAGTGAAGCAGGAAGACGGGAAGGCGGGTACACACCCTTTTATTTTGACGTCACGACAATGCTGAAACCGGGAAACAACATCCTGATCGTCCGCTCTGATAACAGGCTCAACTACCATTCACTCCCGCCCCGGATAGGGACTTTTCACAAGCCGGGATGGCACACCTACGGTGGGATTTACCGAAATGTCTACTTTGAGCTGATGGTTATAGCAACCGTCTGCAAGGCAGACATCAGGTATGAGCCGGATAATGAAACGCCGGTGAGTATTGATATCATCACGCATACGAGAAGACCGGGAAACCCGGCCGTCCTACATTGCCGGGCTGTCACCCCGGGGAATGAGACTGCATGGACCGGCTCTCATGAATTTACTCACGGTGATGAGTATGAAAGGACAACGTTCTATGCGGAACTCGGCACCCCAGAACTATGGTCCCCGGAAAATCCGGCTCTCTATGCTTTTATTTTTTTCCTGGAATCAGGAATGCAGACAGACACTGTTACCGTAAAAACCGGTTTCAGAGAAATTATTGTCACGAACAGGAAAATCCAAATCAACAAGAAGGATCTGTTCCTCAAGGGCATCTGCAAACATGAAGATGATCCCGTTCTCGGCCATACCCAGAGTGACGAAACAATCTCCCGGGACCTGGAACAGTTACGTGAAATGAACGCCAACTACATCAGGCTTGTCCACTATCCCCACGATACCAGGGAACTCACCGCCGCCAGGGACAAAGGTTTTCTCCTTTCAGAGGAGATCCCCTTTTACCAGGCAGGAACCGGCATTATCAACTGGTTCGCCGTGAGCAAAAAACTGAGGGAGTTTCCCTTCAGGGTTTTCGGGGCAAAGCAGATGAACAGTGTCCCCCTTCTGAAAAACGCCCAGCGGGAGCTCGTGGAGATGATTGAACGGGACAGGAACAATCCTTCTATAATACTCTGGGGCCTGGGAAACGAGACCTACACCCTTGGTGACGGCGGAAGCAGGGCTTACCAGTGGCTCGCGGATACCGCCAGGTCTCTTGATTCATCACGGCCGGTCACCATGGCAGACCTCACCTACAACTGCGGTTTCATCGACAGGATGAGGTCAGCCGGCCGATACGTGGACATCCCTTCCTATAACATCTATTCCGGTTGGTATTACGGGAAGACCGGGGACATAAAAAAACAGCTCCGTCGCGCCCATTCCCTCTTTCCCGAAAAACCGGTCATCCTTTCGGAATTCGGCGCCGGGGCGGTCCGGGGGCGAAGCGACAGTGACGGGGTCTGGGACGTGGGAGGGGTCATCCGTGGAAAAACCTTTTCTGAGGACTACCAGGCATCACTCCTGGTTGAATACATCTCCACCGCCCGGGAGACCGGATTCACCGTCGGTGTGTCCCCCTGGGTGCACGCGGATTTCCTCTGCATGGAATTTCCCCATAACCCGGTGCCGAACTCCAACCTGAAGGGGGTGGTGACAAAAGACCGTATCCCGAAAAAAAGTTTCCTTGTACTGAAAAAAATCTACGGTAGAATTACATGACATGAAGCAGGTATTCGATTTCTCCACATTCCAGAACGAAATATTTCCCTACTGGAGCGGCCAGTTCAAATCAGGCGAATCCATCGGTGATTACAGCTACACCCAAAAGGGGCCTCCCAGCCTGTACGGTTCCACGGATATTCTCTTCTGTAAATATATCATGGGCGAAAGCGAATTATCAGAAAAGGAGAAGGATCAATGGGCTGACGCGATAAACCGCTTTCAGCAGCCCGGAAACGGCTGGTACCGGAGGCGTTTCTTCTTTACCCATTACAGGGAACACTCGGCAGCCTACGCGGTCGCCGCACTCCACCTGCTCGGGAGAAAACCCCGATACCGGATTACGGACCTCGATACCATCCAGGAGTCTTATGGAAATTTTCTCAACTGGATCGAAAGCAACATTATCACGTGGACGATTATCTGGCCAGGCACCCAGAGGATTACCGGCCCCCCGGCCATGATAGCCATGCTCGGGATTGAAAAGGACGGTTTCTTTGACTGGTATTTTGACTGGCTCGATGCAGCATCAGATCCAGCTTCGAGTTTCTGGTGCCGGGGGCTTACCCACCGGTGGGGGCTGGTTTCGAACCCGACCATACATGAGATGGGAGGGGCATTTCACATGTTTTTTTTGTATGAATGGTTCAGCCGCAAATGGCTCTACCCTGAAATGGTAGTGGACAAGACTCTCGGCATGCAGAAAGAGAGCGGCAAGTGGGACGGTATCATGAAGATTACTTACTGTATCGACCTGGACGCGGTGTATAACATGCTTCGCTCAAGCCGTAACGCCGGGGTGTACCGGCAGGAAGAGATCCGGGAGTCGTGCGCCAGGTACCTGGCTGTCGCCGAAAGGCTTCTCAACGACCGAAAATTCGTCTTCTCGAATTACCGGACGACCCACCGTATCGTCGGCGCCCTGTCGGCGATCGCGGAGTGCCGGAAGTTCTTCCCTGACATGGTAAAAACATCAAAACCATGGATCCAGACCCTTGACCGGGCCTGTTTTATTTGAAGACACTTTGTAAGAATTAAGGGGTCCTCTATTTATAAAACAGGTTTCCTCATTCTTCATAATACTTGTCCGCCTCGTCCAGTGCCTGGTCGATTACGGAGATCCCCTCGTCTATTTCGTCCCTGGTCACGATAAGCGGCGGAGCCAGAGCTATCACGTTGCTCGGGTTCGCCGCCATGGCTATCATTCCGAGCTGGCCGAGTTTTTTCGCCACCTCGAGTTTCGGATTCATGCCGGGGCGTATTTTCGCGTCCAGGGGGATGATCGGCTCCCTGGTTTTCCGGTTCTTCACCAGTTCGAGCCCGACAAAGAGCCCGAGTCCCCTGACGTCCCCCACAGAAGGATGCCTCTCCTGCAGTTCCCTGGCCCGTTCAAGGAGATAAGCCCCGTTAACAGCGGAATTTTCAATAAGTTTTTCATCCTGGTACACGGCAATAACTTCCAGGGCGGTACCGCACGCCAGGGCGTGTCCCGCGTAGGTGGCCCCATGACTGAAGAAGTGATCTTTGAAGTAGTCACCGATGTGCTTCCGGGCGATTGCCGCGCCCAGGGGGACATACCCGGCGGTTATCCCCTTTGCCATGGTAAGTATATCCGGGACCAGGTCCCAGTGATCCGAGGCAAACCATTTTCCGGTCCTGCCGAAACCGGTCATCACCTCGTCAGCGATCATGAGGACGTCCCACTTCCGGCAGACTGTCACCAGTTCTGGAAAGTATTCCTTCGGGGGAACGATTATCCCGTTGGCGCCGGTCACCGGTTCGAAGATGATCCCCCCCACCTTTTCGGATCCCCCTTCGAGCTCGATCACTGAATCGATGTACTTCACGCACTGAAGATCGCAGGAGGGGTACTCCTTCCCGAACATGCACCGGTAACAGTATGGCTGGGGAACCGGCACCGGCTCGGCGCCCCCGGTCACCTGGGCCCAGTTCCGCGGGTCCCCCTGTGACAGGGTCATGGAAGCGGCGGTCCCGCCATGGTAGCTCCGGTACCGGGTCAAAATTTTTCGGCGGCCGGTATACTGGTGGCATATCTTCACCGCACCTTCATTCGCCTCGGTCCCCCCGAGAGTAAAAAAGGTCCGTGAGAGATCACCCGGAGTGATTTCGGCAAGGAGCCCGGCCAGTTTCGCCCTGGGGATGCTGGAAAAACTCGGAGCGAAAGATGCCAGTTCATCGGCCTGTTCTTTCATGACTTTTATTACACGCTCATTCCCATGGCCGATGTTATGGCTCACGAAACACGAGCTGAAATCGAGGCGTTCCCTCCCGTCCTCCGTGGTGAAACGGACACCCTTTGCGGACACGACCCTGGGGGGAGAAACCGCCGGCTGGTATGACCAGGAATGAAATACGTTCTCGACCTCGTACCGGTCAAGATCCTCTTTCTTATCGGAAATATTTTTTTTATCCATATTCACCTCTTATGATCACAAGGGTGTATTATTTTGCACACTGGTGCATTATTTTGCAAGTTTTTTTTCAGGATTGTTCAACCGCTATGACCCAGGACCCGGTTTATACCGAGTTCCTGAAGCTTTACATCAGTGGGAATGCCGTTTCCATCCCACCCCCTGAGGCGGTAATATTCGTCGAGCATCTTCTGGAATTCCGGCTCCGGGCAGTACCTCCCCGCCACAGGGCCGTCAGGAATAGGGACACTGGTCACCCGGTATGGAAGCCGGTCATGGGACCGATCGCACCCCTGGTTCACGTTAATCAGCCGCTCAAGATTGTAAATTCGCTCCCCGGCCAGGGACAGTTCTTCAACACTCCAGTCCACCCCGGTGACAAAGTTTAAATATGGAAGATAATCCTCGTTAATGAACCTTCCTAATGCCCTTTCCTGTATAAACCGGCAGATCACCAGGGAGTCCCCCACGGCGGTATTGTGCTGGCTGTCCACGCAGTAAGCTGGCTGGGGTTCGAACCCCACGTCATAGTCCGGATCAGGATACTGGGGCCTGGCATCGTGGTGGCTCCCCCCCCGTGTTGAGGTGGCGTAAGCCAGACCCATGGAGAGGATACCCCGGGCTGAATGGCCCGCTATTTCGAGGCCCCGGGTTTCATAAAGAAATTTATACGCATCGCCGCCAAACTCCCCAGCCAGGGCCCGGGACCCCTTTGCCAGGAGTTCCCCGAGAGGGGATTCGTTATTAGCTGTCTGTAAAACAATATCGTAGAGGTTTTCCTGGGCTCCAAATTTTAGTCTGGGTAAAAGTTCATTGATCTGATCGATCTGTATCATTCCTTCGTTGAAACATTCTATCAGGAACGCCAGGGTCACTCCGAAACTGATGGTATCGAGACCCATCTCATCACATGCCGCGTTGGCGTTAAAAATCTGGACCAGGCTGTCATTTTCCAGCATGGAACCCAGTGCGTACAGGGTCTCGAATTCAGGCATCTTAACCGCTTCTCCTGCCCAGGGACCATCGGTTACCGAGACCAGTTTTCCGCACGCCACCGGGCAGCCGTGACAGGCTATATTTCTTACCTTGTGCTCCGCTATTGCGGCCCCGTTGATTGAACCGGCCCTGTCCCACACCTCGGTGACATTGTTCCTGGTGCAGAGCTTTCCCATCCGGTTAATCATATCCACCAGAACCGGGGTACCGGTTTCGGTGAGGGCCTTTGCCGACTCCCTGAGCTTTGGAAGGTTGGTCTTCAGGTGTTCCATGAGCCTGTCCCGGTGCGCGATTTCAGTGTTCCGCGTGCCAAGAAATGAAATTCCCTTAAGGTTTTTACCTCCCAGTACCGCGCCCAGGCCGCCCCTTCCGGCAGCGCTGACCCGCCTGCCGCTGCATATAATTGATGCGTAAGAAACGCCGTTTTCACCAGCGGGACCGATGAGGGCCGTTTCTGCGCCCTTCCCTTCAGCTGTGGCGATACGGGCATGGGACTCTCCGGTCGTGAGCCCCCAGAGGGAAGAGGCGTCTTTCAAAACAGCATTTTCTTCGTTTATTGAAAGGTAGACCGGCTTCTCCGCCCTGCCGTGGATAATGACCGCGTCAAACCCGGTCCGCTTCATCATGTAGGCCGCGTTTCCACCGAAATTCGAATCAACGAACATGCCGGTGAGTGGCGATATTCCTGCGCAGTGGCCGCGTCCGGTCGCCCAGACCGGGGTATTGTTCAGGGGCCCAAGGGCGAACACCACCGTGTTCATCTCTCCACGGGGATCACATTCCCGGGGGACGCGGCCCCGTATGATCTCTGCGGCAAAGCCGTTGCCGCCGAGATACTTTCGGGCGTAGTTTTCGTCGAAATCCATGGTTTGAACGGAGCCGTCCGAGAGATCGACATCGAGCATTCGATAGAAATATCCCTTCAAAATCATATCCCTCCATTAAATTCAAACAGAATCAGATACAGACTTTCCGAATACGCTACCTCTCCAGTTCCTTACTGAGAGACCGTATCATCATTCGTTCATACAGGGATGGAAAGAATTTTACGAGAAACCTGGTGATCTTCCCCACCGGGGTCAGCACCAGGAGTTCCTTTTTTTTGACTGCCCCCCGGAAAATTTCCTCGGCAACGTGTTCCGGGGTGTCCTGTTCCCCGACCCGGGACTGCTGGTGGGTCGTAACGGAACCGTCACCGTCCAGTGCCCGTTCCTGCATGCCGGTCATCGTAAATCCGGGACACACAAGCATGACATGAACCCCGTGCCTGCGGAGCTCAGCCCGGAGGCTCC
>CAZEPS010000019.1:0-29992 GCA_964514165.1 uncultured Leptospirales bacterium | reverse complement strand
GAGAAATCCACCTTGTCTATACGAATTTCATGTGCAGATTTCTGGGCTCACTATATTATATTATGATAATTCGATCTATTATAATTTATAACTAAACCGGTAACATAACATAGGACACCTATAATAATATGCATATTTGACAATTTGCGTATATTTTTTGATGGTATGAGCCTTATTCAATATTCTGTGGTCATTTTTTTATGCAAATGTTATAGTATCGCAATAAGTCTATTAACGAATTCAAAACTTAATCCTATCTAAAATTAAAGTTCAGAGTCTAATTTTAATTGACATATATATATATATAGTGCGAGAAAATTTATATTTGGGAGGAATACAATGCAAAATACAGCTAAAGTATTCAATATTAATACTCAAGAAGCTACTTCCGGTGATTTAATTGATTTTATTACCTCAATGCAGTTTGAATCTGAAACCAATCCTGATCATCCCGGTAACAAGTTAGTCAAACAACTTGAAAAAACTAAAAGTGCCGCTGAACTGATGGAATGGTTTCATCAACAAAAAAGACCTTCTGACGGTATTCCCTATATCGGCATTACTGAAGAAGACTGTCAGAAATTGTTGGACAATAAAGAAAACATGTTAAAATACGGGAAACTCCTTACAACAATGGATGCTTATTAATACCTCAATAGATATTACCTGATGATTAATTAAAAATCCTTTCAGATTAATCTAAAAGGATTTTTTAATAATATACAAAAATTGGGATAATAATAAATGTCTTCCATCGGGATCACCGACGGAAGACATTTCAAACGAAAATATCGTCGCACACCGCGGTACTACAACACCATTAACCATTTATTATGTTTTCCTCAAAAACCGTTTCAAGTATATTGATTGTTTTTAACGTCGGGTTAGTTTTTACTGGATTTTTGTATTTCTGATAATTTTGAAATGATGTTCCTAATTTATCAGCCATATCTTTTTGAGAATATCCCTTTTCAATCCTTTTTGTCTTGAGCCAAATTGCGAATGCCACCTTCTTTTCAGGCTTGATATTGTACACATCCCTGCCTTTCAGATCAGAAGGTTTTGGTATATTTATTTTTCTCAAATCGATAGATTCCAGATAACCGGTCAATGCGTCAGCGGCATAATATTTGGCCTCCTCTAACGTTTCGCCATAGGTCAGACATCCGGGAAGATCGGGAAATTCAACGCTGTAGCAATTATCGGATTTGTCATAAGTTATTTTTGCCGGATATTGTATCATTTTAAACCCGCCTGTTTTAGTAATTTGTTCAGTGTTCCTGCAGGAATATCTTTTGATCCATAAACTGGAACAGAAATTGTTTTATTACCCTTTTACATGATATAATGAGAACTCGATATACGGTCTAATTCCCATACGCTTTTTTTAAGTATTTTTAACAATTCTTTACCAGTCATCTTCATAATTATACAACTTTTAAGTTGTAATGCCAAATGTTTTTTAATTTTTCAGGGAACCTCAATTAATTAAACAAGAGGTTCCCCTGAAGCAAAAAATATTTGTCGAATCATATGACCATGCCCCACAATGACCTTGACCGGTATAATTGAAGAAGACTGACAAAAATTGCTGGATAAATAAATTATACTTATATACGGCAAGCTACTTATAGCTCCTGTATGACCAAAAAATTATATACAACAATACTGCATTGAATCAAAAGTCTATATCATGAATACCATAGCGATTATCGGCGCCGGGCCCGCGGGCCTCACCTGCGCTTCCCGGTTGATTGACGGGGGGAGAGAGGTTTTACTCTTTGACCACAAGGCCCCGTGGGAGAAACCGTGCGGGGGTATTCTGCCCCCCGATTGTTATCGGTATATCGACACCGATTCATATGCCGGTGAGCACCGGTTTATTCCCCATATCACGTTCGTTTCGACCAGGGGTGACGAGCAGAATCTGGTCTTTGGCGGTCCCCTGATGGTTCTTTCGAGGAAGGGGCTGACTGAACACCTGCTTGGCAGGTTCCGGTCTGCCGGGGGCAGCCTTATCAGTGAGCGGATTAAAGGGATTATCACCGATAAAAATCGGTGGACCCTCTTCACCGATAACAATCGGTCATATACAGCGGACATAATAGTCGGGGCCGACGGGTTCAACAGCCTGGTTCGAAGAAAACTGACAGGTAAAATCCCGAAAGAGCACCTCTCCATGACCTTCGGGTGCCATTTCAAAACAGAATTGGATAGTCAGATACTGTTTCGCTGTATTCAGGCAACCGGATATTTCTGGTTCGTATCAGCGGGAAACATTTCCAACGCCGGAATCGGGGCCCAGTGCGGTACCATCAAACCGGCGGAATTGAGGGCCATGGTGGACGAAAACATGGCTGATTTCAGGGAGAATATCACCATTACCGGCCAGTATTCGACGTTTGTTCCCTCTGCCGCAAACAAATCGTTCTTTGACGCTCCCTGCTGCGGAGAGAACTGGATTGTTATCGGTGACGCTGCGGGGCATGTGGACCCGATCATGTGCGAGGGAATCAGTTTTGGTATACGGTCCGGTGACGCGGCTGCCGAAGCGATTCTTACCGGTGATCCAATGGATTTTGATGCACTATGGCGGAAGCATTTCGGCGGTGAAATCATCAGCAGCTCCTCTGTGAAGCAGAATATGCTCCATATGCAGAAAGAATTCGGGCCGGAAATGTACGGGGCGATGCTGTACCTGCACGCGAGCAGGATGAGTTTCGCCGAAGAAAACGTGTGAAAATGTAAAACCACCGATTGTTATCGGTAGATCCACACAAATATATACTCAGAGAGTACTCGCATGTTTCCCGGATCACTCATGTTTTAAACATTTGGGGAATAAACAGAGTATGAATTTAACGATTCACCGCCGATTTTGTTATTCAGAAGGGGCGCGAAGCCCTGGGCCGAAGAGTAAAGCGGTGTCTCGGGAAATTGTCAGCTGATTATACATTTACTTTTTCAGTCCCGCCGTATCATGATAACCGTGACATCATCGTCGTCCATATCATAGATGCCCTTTTTGTACTTCTGGAGCAGGTCAAAGCATGCCCGCTCCACACCCCTGCCCGGGTCGAGGGCGGCCAGGTCTTTTTTTAAGCGTTAGATTTCATTTTCGGCGTTCTTCCCGGCATGTCTGCCACGATACGACTGTATCATCTCGAATATACCGTCGGTGAAAAGCAGGGCCGAGCCCGCGCCGGTTTCGCGGACGATGACGGTTCGGTGAGGACACCATACAAAACACGTCTTCGAAACGAAATATGACAGAACTGAGCAGAATTATCGGCCCGGATATGTACGGAAGCCTTCTGTACCTGTATAACAGTGAACAGATTTTTGCCGGGAAGAGCACTGCAAAGGGTTGAAATATTCTATTCAGGCACACCGTGGCCGGTGATGAGGTACCATCACTTATAGGGGTGTGTTGAGAGGGTGGTTTTATGTGGACGTTTGAGTTTGTGTCTGTGCCGTATTGTTCTTTTATACTGAAAAACCATTCCAATAGCAATAATTTCTAAAAATACTGCATTGTTATCGGCACATCTACATCACTCCAGTATCTGCATCAATTTATCTTCAGGGGGATAGTCCCAAAACACGGTATAAGAGAAAATCTTCCCGTACCGTTTCCCTACACAGATATAATTCCTGAGATCCTTATCGCTCGTCAATCCACGTTTCAATTCATCTAACACCGCATCAAAGTACCGCTTAAACGCAACTGTCACAATATACGAAACCGACATCTTGTGAAGTTTTCGCATATCAATGGATTTTTCGTACAGATCACTTTCCAGCACCAGATGGGGCCTTTTCCAGGTCGCATCCCTGTCCCGTTTCTGGTATTTCACCCGGGAAAACCGATTCTTATCGGTACTGTTTTCCTTCATTACACGCTTTAATAGAAGAGAAACAAGTTTACTCCTCGACACCATGTACAATTTGGATGTCTCATCAATTCTCGCCAGGAACTCTTTCTTGATATTGATCGTCGTATCAATCTTCATACAGGTACCTCCTTACTCTGTATAAAGCTATACGATCGGGAAGGATGTTTTTTAGAAAAAATTTTCACTATTGGTTGACATTGTATATAATATGTCATACTCATTAAAAATGAAAATATTCAAATGGAATGCGGAAAAAAACGAAAAACTTCTGAATGAGCGGGGAATTACATTTGAAGAGATAATTCAGAGAATAGAATCAGGAGCAAAAGTTATCGAAACAGATCATCCGAACTTAAATAATTATCCGAATCAAAGAATTTTAATCGTTGATGTTGAAGGATATGCTTATCTTGTACCGTGTGTTGTTAAGGATAATGAATATTTTCTTAAAACCATAATACCAAGCAGGAAGGCAACAAAGCAATATTTGAGAGGAAATTATGACTGAAAAGCACCAAAAAATAATCCTCGATGATTATGAAAAAGAAATACTCGAAGCATATGAAAACGGGAAACTGAAACCTTCGAATATAGAAACTGACTATAGAGAGATCGCCTCAAATACACTGAAAAAGAACAGGAAGATCAATATAAGGATTTCCGAAAACGATCTCGATGCCCTGAAGAGAAAAGCCGCCAGGGAAGGCATCCCTTACCAGACGTTGATTGGCAGTGTACTGCACAAATACGCAAACGGATTTCTAAAAGAATCTACTGATTAAAAAATCAAACCTAACCGTCTCACAGTCCCAGCCGGTGATGCTCCTTCTGGACCCGGTCACACCAGTTCCCCACGTTCCAGTCGCCGAAAACCCCCAGGTTGCCGAGTTCATTGTCCCCCCAGTAGACCGGCACGTGCACCAGGGAGAGGCCGTCGTGCTTAGTCGCCTCTTCAAGGGCGGCTGTCAACTCCTCCGGTGAGGTGCCGCCGAAAAGGGCTCTGACCCCCCTGACCGAACCGGCCCAGGCGAGGTAGTCCACTTCCACCGAATCCTGTGTTTTAAACTCCCGGCCGTACTGGTCGTACTGGAGACCGGTAATGGCGGACATGCGCCGGTTATCGAACAGCACAATGCATCCCTTTGCCCCGTGCTCGGCCCCGTCGATGAGTATCTGCGGGTTCATGGTGAAACTCCCGTCCCCGGTAAAGGCTATCGGGTAGAGGTCTGCCATGGCCGAAACGAAGACACCGGACACGGCAAGCCCCATGTACGAGGCGCCGGTGTCGGTGAATGTCTGGCCCTCACGTTCGTCCTCCACCACCTGGAACCCGTTGGCCTGGACGTCGCCGGCGTCAAAGAGCTTCACCGCCTGAATCGAGTCAGCGAAATCGACCGCGGCCTTGATGGCGGCCGGCTGGGTGAGGACCTCTTTCCCCCACACCTCGTCGAATAACACGGGATTGTCGTATCGTTTTTTCTTAAAGGATATCCACTCGTCCCGCTTCGCGACAATCTCCTTCGCCCAGGGGGAGTCGCCCTTCGCCGGCTTGAACCCTTTGTTCTTGAGATGATCTATCCACTTTCGTAAATTTTTCTTCGCGTCGCCGCCGAAGGTTACGGTCCGGTTATAATGGTTTCCGTGGGCCGGGTTCACGTTGAAGTTGATCACGTGCTTCGCCTTCTTCCACGCGGTTCCGGAGGAGTCCCACTGGCACACGGCACGGGCCCCGATGACGATCACCAGGTCCGCCTCGTTCATGGCGAAATTCCCGCTCAGTGACCCTTTTGACCCCCCCACGGTCATGAACCGCTTTTCGGAATAGGGCACCACGCCGGTGGCGTTCGGCCCCGACACAATCGCGGCGTCGAGGAGCCCGGCAAGCTCCGCCACCTCGGGCCCGCACCCCCGGCTTCCCTGACCGAGCTTGACGGTCACCCGCTCTGACCCCCGGGCGATTTCCGCGGCCCGCTCGAAGAGGACGTTTTCCGATACTTCCAGGTCAGAATACACCGCCGGCTTCGGGAGCTCGAGCAGGTTGAACTCTTTCAAGATGACCGGCTGCACGTTCATGGGGGCCAGGAGGAAGAAGGGCCTGCCAAAGGGGGCCCCCACCGCCACCGACCCGTTTCTAAGCGCCGTCACCACTGACCAGGGCTCGTGGATTGAATAGGCGTCACCCATGGTTGAACACATTTTCAAAAAGAGCCCCTGCTCGTCCTTCGGGATCTGCTGCATGTTGAACCCCTCGCCGTGGGTGGTCTCGTCGCCGTAGATGTGGTACACCCCGGCGCCGTTAGAAGCGGCAGCGAGGCTCCCGGCGAAGGCGTGCATGGCCCCTGGGCCGATGGAGGTCACCACTGCGGCCGTCTCGCCGGCAAGCACCTTTAACACGGTCGCCGCGTGGGCGGCCGCGGTCTCATGGCGCATGTTGTACGTCTTCACCAGGCCTTCGCCCTCGTAGGTATGCAGGGTCTCGGCGATGTCGGTCGACCCGTGGCCGAAGACCCCCAGGTATTTCGTGACCCCCTGGTTCAGGAGTCCAAGCACGATTGCTTCCGACACGGATATGTCGTCGAACTGTTTCAGATCACCGGCCGCAACCGCCTTCTCGATGGTGCCGTGTTTTTTCAGGGCCTGGGCCCGTTTTTCCCGCGCTGTCACGTGCCTCTCCTTAACCTTTCATTCTTTCCTGCAGCGCCTCTTTCAGGGCGCTGTCTTTAATCGTATCCGCGTCGATCAGTTCTTTCGCTCCCGGATACTCAAGGACCGGTTTCACCACAGGGTCGGAAAGCTCCGTTACTATCTCTGCCATGGTGCGGTGTGTTTCCCCGGAAATGTCTTCCAGCATGAGTCGCGCCTCCTTCTGGGGCTCCTTCCGGTGGTCCGGGTATCCGGACCCTGACTCGACGCTGAATATCCTTTCAAAAATGAACTTTAAATTCACGTCAGCGGCCCAGCCGTACCCCTGGTTCAGGGCCAGGGACACGCAGTTGCCCCCGTTTATCTGGGTGAAGAGCCAGGCGTCCAGGGAGTTCAGTATGTGTCCGCAGAACACCCCCGGGTACTGCATGGCCGAAAGCATGAAGCCCTGGCCCGTGCCGCACCCGCCGACCACGAAATCGGCCCTGCCGCTGTTCAACAGTATGGCGGACATGAGCCCGGTCTGGATGTAGTTCAGCTCCGGCTTTTCCCCGCTTTTTTTCATGCCGGCGTTTATTATTTCGCGGCCGGTCCCCTCGAGGGCGGCCAGTATATCGGCGTTCCGGTCCGCCGAGCTTGTTTCGTTGATTACGGCGATTTTCATTGTTTACTCCTTGTTATGCGGATTATCCCGCTTAATTGATTATTACAAAGGGGGGATCCCGAGTATCTCCCTCGCCTCGGCCGGGGTCGCGATCTCGCGGCCCATTTCCCGGGACAGGCGGACGAGCCGTTCCACGAACTGGGCGTTGCTTTTCGCGAGCTCCCCCTTGCGAAAGTACACGTTGTCTTCCAGGCCGACCCGGGCGTGGCCCCCGGTGAGAATGGACATCATGTTCACCGTCAGCTGATACTTCCCGATGCCGGTCATGTTGAAGACCGCCCCGTCGGGAATGTGGCGCTGCATGGTGAGGATGTTTTCCGGGGTGCCGGGATATCCCCCCATGCCCCCGGCCCCCATGACCAGGTTCACATACATCGGCTTCGAGAGCAGGTCTTTCTTTATGAGGTTCTCCACCTCGCCGAACATCGCGGGGTTGTACACCTCCATCTCGGGGCGGATGTTCCGCTTTTTCATCTCGGCGGCGAAGGCCTCGATCTCTGAGCGGAAGTTCAGAAACTTGAGTTCCCTGCCCTCGTAGAAAAAGACCACTGATCCCATGTTGAGGGAGGCGGACTCGGGTTCGGCGTCGAGGCTGGTGATGCGCTCTTCGATCGGGAGTTCAGGACCGCCGGTGGTGTTCTGGATGACCACCGGGCACTTCGCCCGCACCCCCTGGTTCAGCTCACGAAAGATTGCCGGGTCCGCGACCCCGGTGCCCTGCCTGTCCCGGGCGTGGAGGTGCACGATTGCCGCCCCGGCGTTGTAGCAGTCATAGGCAGCCCCTATTATCTCGTCCGGCTGTTCCGGCAGGGCAGGGTTCGCCTCTTTGCCGTGAATGCCCCCGGTCAGGGCAACGGTTATTATCAGTTTATCCATCGAGTCCTCTCTTCTGCAAAATCTCCCCCCACCGGACCGCCGCGGCAGCTGCCGCGACCCACTGGTTCACCACGGCGTACACCGGGACCCCGACCCGCCGTAGTTTTTTTCCCATGCGGTCGGTTACCGGGCCACCGGCGGCGCAGCAGATTATCGGCTTCTCATTTCGTTTGTTCAGCGTATCGAGCCGTTCGATTATCGATTCGTCCAGGGGGGTGTTCTGGAACACGAAAAAGGGCATCACCAGGTCAACGTTGTCGTCGTTAAAAAAGGTCTCGATGACCAGCTCGTAATCTTCGGCCGTTGCGGACCCGGTCACGTCCACCGGGTTTTCCACGATATAGAAGAAGCTGAACTTTTCGCGCATCAGCTTAACCGATTCCCGGGAAAGTTTTGCCACCGCCAGCCCCTTATTCGGAAAGAGGTCCAGTGCGTTCACCATGGGGCCGGCCCCGTTCGAAAGCAGGGCAACCCGGTTTCCTTTCGCCGGGGGCTGGAGGGCCAGGGTCTCGCAGCTCACGTAACACTCGTGGAAGCTGTCTGTTGCGATGACGTCCCCGCCCCGGAAGGCCCCCTCGTAGACCCGGTAGCTCCCGCCGTAGGCCCCGGTGTGGGACACCGACGCCGAGGCCGACTGTTCGGTGCGGCCGGTCTTGAAGACCACCACCGGCTTTCTGTTCCGCACGGCCCGGTCGACAGCGGCAAGAAACTTCCGCCCCTGCCCGAGGCCCTCGATATAGCTGCCGATGACCTTCGTGTTCCTGTCCCCGCCCAGGAAGGCGATGAGGTCCCCCTCGTCCGCGTCGACCCGGTTCCCGTAGCTCACCATTTTGCTCACCCCGGTAACGCCGGACAATTCCATGAAGGCGCACCCCCAGGTGCCGCTCTGGGTGATGAAACTCATCGGCCCTGCCGGAGGCCGGGAGAAACGCTCCCGGGGGTAGAAGAAGGAGTCGAACCTGCTGTGGCCGTCGAAGGTGCCGATGCAGTTCGGCCCGATAAGCCTGATCCCGAGTTCCCGGGCCCGGGCGGCGATTTGCCCTTCAATGCCGGCCCGCTCTCCCCCGAGCTCTTTTCCCCCGCCGGAGACGATTATGGCGTTACGGCAGCCCAGCTCGTTCATCTCTTCAAGTATCTCGAGGGTCCCCTCAAGGGCGACCACGATTATTACGAGATCCGGTTTTTCCGGGAGCTCTTTCAGTGAGGGGTGCGAGGGAATGCCCATTATTTCGTCATAGTTCGGGTTCACCGGCACGGCCTCGCCCCCGAAGTTCAGGTTCACCAGGGAATCGAGGATAACGTTGCCGATCTTCCCCGGGGTCGGCGACGCCCCGATGACCGCCACCCGTTTCGGGGCGAAGAATTTCTCCATGTTTTCGGTCCGGGGCTCCTCGTGTAAAAAAGGATCAGGGGTCTCCCGCTCCGGCAGAACGAGCTTCGCGTCCACAACGGTGCAGTTTCGGTCGGTCGCGATGACCGGGTTGAAATCGATTGACTCGCAGAGCCCGGCCAGGTCCTCCCCGAGCTGCGCCAGTGAAAAGAGGGTGTCGATGAGAAGTTCCCGGTTCACCGGAGGGCTCCCCCGGAAGCCGTCGAGCAGTTTCTGCCCTTTCAGTTCCCCCACCATGGCGGCAACGGCCTCCCGGCTGACAGGGAGGGGGCGGAAAGAGACGTCTTTCAGGAGATCGGTAAACACGCCCCCGAGGCCCACCATAATCACCGGCCCGAAGGCGGGATCGTTCTGCATGCCGGTGATTATCTCAACCCCGGAGGGGACCATCTGTTCGACGAGTATCCCCCGGTATCCTTCCGTGTTGCGGCCGATATTTTCCATGAGGGGATATTCCCGCTCAAGATCTTCCCGGGAAGCGATGCCGGTTTTGACCCCGCCGATTTCGGTCTTATGGAGAACCGCGCAGGAAAGGATTTTCAGCACCACCGGGTATTTCCCTTCCGCGAAAGCGGCCGCCTCGTCAAGGCTGTTACAGGGAAGGCCGGCGGGTACCGGTATGCTCTGACCCCTCATTGCGGACTTCATCGCGTCCTCGGGGAACACCCGGGCTTTTCCGATCATGCCCCTGATGATTTTCTTGTACTGATCAATGGTTATGTCAGCCATCGCTCTTTGCCCCTTTCTGCGCCTCCCTGAGCTTCTCTTCTATATAACTGGCGTTGACCGCCGGAATAAAAATACAGGCAATCTGCAGCGGCTCATCGCCGGTGTTCATGGTCTTGTGGGCCACCCCCGGGGGGGCGTACATGGCGGTGCCCGGCTTGAGTTCATATTCCCGGTCGTTCATCCAGGCCCTGCCGCGGCCGGACATGAAGATCATGAGTTCACCCTCGTTCTCGTGTCCGTGAAAATCGGTGCATCCACCGTTGGGCGCCAGTGTCGAAAGGAGGAGGGTGAAGTCCTTCACCTCGTCGTTCCGGTCAGGGGAGAGGAGGATCTTCAGTTCCCTCTCAAAGGGCTGGTCGATTTTTGATCCTTCAACAGTGGAGAAATCTATGAAGGGCATGATGTACCTCCAGGTTTATATTGTGAAATGTACAACACCATTGCGTTATTGTCAAATATTTTTTATTATTTCGACTTCATGCCCGAAAAATATGCACTGCCCCCGGCCGGCAGTTTGCCGAGGCCTGGTGTTGCTGGAGTTCAAAAAACCGGTCTGTGGCCGGGAATCCAGGAAAAAATTCGAGAAACCACCGATAACTATCGGTAATTTCTTTAAGAAACAGCTTGACTGATTCCGGTCACACACACACATTGTGTGTATTATGAAATAATTCCGGGGTATGTCATGAAAAACAACATCATCCAGTCCCTTGACCGGGGCCTGAAAATCCTTCAGATTCTCGGCCGCTCCTCCAGGGCCATGTCCCTCAACGACATCGCCCGTGATTTCGAGATTGATCGCTCGTCGGTCTACCGCCTCATCTCAACCCTGGTGAAGAACAACTTCGTGAAGCAGGAACCGGAGACGAAAAAGTACCGCATAGGCTTCAAGGTACTGGAATTGGCCGGAACCTTCAACGAGCAGACCCACATCGACAGCGTACTCCGCCCCATCATGAACCGCATCCGCGAGGAGACCAGGCAGAACACCCACCTGGCGATCCTTGACGGTGACGAGGTGGTCTTTATCGCGGTAGACCAGCCCCGGGAGCACATTTCGGTGAACATACAGGTCGGCACCAGGGAGCCGGTTGCCCCGACCGCCCTGGGCAAGGCGCTTATTTCGTTCCAGCAGGAGAAGGTGCTCGATGATTTCATGGCCAATATCAGCCTGCAGAAATATACGGACAATTCCATTACATCCCGGGACGAATACCGGGAGAATATCAGGCTGGTTCAGCGTACCCGGCTTGCCGTTGACAACGGTGAGTTCAAGCCGGGAATCATCTGTTTCGCCGCCCCGGTGCTGAACAACCGGAACGAAGCCCAGTTTTCCATCGGCATATCCGGGCCGAGCGACCTGATTACCCCCAGCTATGAGGAGTTCGGCAACCTCGTCCGGGAGGCGGGAATTGAGGCCTCGATGCTGCTCGGAAACGCCGGAAAGTAAAAAATCAGATCCCGATAATCCCCCGGAGGGTCAGAGCGTCCTCGCCCCTCCCTTCGAGTTTTATCTTGCCCTGGATAAAGGCGGTTTCAAGGCGCTTTTTCTTCATTAATATGGCCGCCCACGTGCCGGCCGGGACCAGCATCACCAGGTCAGCCTTTTCCGGGAGCTTCCCTTCGGAAAAAGTCAGGTCCCCCTTTTTGATTATCAGTGAAAAGTAGCTGTCTTTGGCTTTGCCGTCAGCCTGAAGGTGGAGCCCCACGGTGCTGGTCCACTCCCCGGCTTTTTCGCGGTCGAAATTTTCCAGGAGGCCCAGGGTGAGCTCCTTCGCCCGGGGCGCGTACTGGGACGAACCGGCCCCGAAGATCTTTTCAATGATACCGGGCCGCTTGTCCGCCTCTTTTTTCTCTTTTCGAATTCTGCGCCGGGCGTAGAGTCCCGGGAACCGTGCATCGAGTTCCTCGCAGAAGACCTCCCGACGCGCCTTTGCCGATTTCTGGATCGCCAGACTGAAGCGGAGTATCTCCCGCCCCTGTTCACCGGAAAGGAGTGGCTCCTCCTCGCCGCGGATTGCCCTGAAAAAATTCTGCCCCGACAGGGTGAAGCCCTCTGACCAGTCGCATTTTATTTTCGGAAAGTGCTTCCATCCCCCGCTGGTAAAAAGACTCACCGGGGGGCCGTCGTGTATCTTGCCGGTGCACCGGTTGATGAAGATGATACCCCGGGTGCCGGTAATCTCTATCCACTCGTCGTTGGCGTAGTATTTCGAGGGGATTTTCAAATCAGGGGCGTGGACGAACTCGCAGGATCCGTACTTCGTCCCGTCACGGTACTTCCACATCATGGTGGAGGGGGCGTCAATGATTCCGTCCAGGGAGTCGATCCATGCCACGACCCGGTCTACGCTCCCAAGGAGAATCCATGCCGTTGTCCAGAGGTGGTGGCCGTGGTCAAAGGTCTCGAGCCCCCGGGTCCCGCCGCTCTCGGTGTTCTCTTTTATGCGCCACTCCCACGCCGCAGGGGGGATCTTCCATCCCCCCTGCCCGCCGCCGATAAGGCGGATCTTCACATCGATCGGGTCCCCGATCTCCCCGTTGTCAATAAGGGTCCGGGCAAAACGGATAGGGGGATAAAAGGCATAGTTATCGGTAACCTTGTACACGATATTGTTCTGTTTCGCGGCCTCGATCATCCGATCAGCGCTCTCCAGGGATATGGTCATCGGTTTCTGCACTGCCACGTGCTTGCCCGCTTCTGCCGTTTCCACCGCCATCACTTCGTGGAGAGCATGGGGGGTGATGACCTCCACCGCGTCGATTACCGGGTCCTGGAGCATTTCCCGGTAATCGGTGTAGTGCTTCACCGCCTTCCACTCTTTTTTTCGCTTCAGGGCGAGTTCTTCACTGCTGTCGCACACGGCGTAAAGTTTCGCCAGTCTGCTTCCTCTATACGCGGGAAAGTGGAGATCCGTGATCCTTCCCAGGCCGATAAGGCCGACATTTATCTTTTCCATTCATGTACCCTCCAGGATGGGATCAAAGACAGGGTGTCTTTGTGTGAAACATACAATTATGTTGCATAATTGTCAACATAATATTTCCTATGAAAGGCCTATCCAATCAATCAAAACTCCCTTTTACCTGATTATTTCGTGCGAAGACGGATCAAAACCGCGACTGACAATGAAAGGCTCACCGCGGCCAAAACCCCGACGATCACGAGATCCGCCTGCTCCCCCCTGTTATAGAAGAAGATGTACAGGACCTGGAAAAAACCCTGTGACATGAAAGTAACCGCGGAACCGATAACCAGCACCGCCCCCATGAGCAAACCCCACACCTTCCGCTGAAGCAGCAGCGTTCCGGCAAGGCTTATTCTCCGGAAGAGCACCAGCGACAGCAGGAGAAGGGGCAGAGAGGTTTGCCCGGTCATACCCCTTGAACATGAACGCCTTGTACGCGGTGTCATAGCGGTAGAGCCACCTTCCCCCGTAGAGCTCAACCGGTTCCCCCCGGAGGGAGGTGACATCACGGGTCGAGCCGCCGTCATCAAGGATAATTCCGTCGAGGGATGTTACGATGACAAGAAGGATGCAGGCAGCAGCCAGGGGTGTGATGGCAGAGCGAAACATATCCTTCTCCTGTTTTTACAGCTTGCCCCGCTCCTTCGCGAGGTTGACTATTGTTTCAACATTCGACGCCGGCGGCTCGACGATCTGGTCCTCAGGTTTTCTATTCAGGGTGATTGCCTCGACCGGGCAGGTAGAGATGCAGACACCGCAGCCGATGCATTTTTTCAGATCCACTTCAGCGATGCCGCTCTCGAGGGATATTGCCTCCATGGGGCACCGGTCTTCACATTCCCCGCAGGAGGTGCAGATATCTTCGCTGACCGACGCATAGTAATTACTCAGCACCGCCTCAGCCGGCACCTCCTGCATCTTGACAGACCTGAGTACCCCGCAGCAGCATCCGCAGCAGCTGCACATACCCCCGGCGTTCTGGGAATTGAAGGGCTGCATAACGAGTCCCGCCTCCTCGTTTTTTTTGAGGATCTCCTTCGCCTCCTCTTTCGTGATATACCGTCCAATACCGTTGTCCACGTAAAACCTGCCGTGAGAGCCGAACAGGAAGCAGGTCTCCATCGGCTTGCCGCATCCCCTGTCCAGGATTTCCCCGGTCTGGCGGCACACGCAGTCGGCTATTGCCACAACCTCGTGGCTGTCTATTATGGCTGCCGCGTCCTCGTACGATGCGACCGGGGTCTTTCCCGCGAGATTCTTATTTATCGGGATTGTTCGCATGATCTTGTTCTTATGGCTTTGGACGGTTTTCCCGAATGCCTCGAAGTAATACTCCTCCATCATCCCTGCCAGATCCTTGTCCAGCTTATGAAGCTGGTACTCGAATATACCGATCACATAGGGGATTGATGCGTACTTGACGGTCTCCTCTTTCCGGTGCCGGAAGAGGAGACCCCGAACGGCCATGTCCTCGAGATGATCAGCTGCTCTCAAGGGATCACGGCCAGTCCGGGTGGCCACGCTTTCCGGGGTTTCCAGCAATGGCGTCATGTCGAGAAAGAACCGGGCGTCATCCTCTGAAAAAAGCCGTTTCAGTATATTAAATTCCACGCCACTTTCAGTTCTGGGGAAGCCGGTTGACATGTCGTCCAGACGTTTCTGGAGTGAATCGTATATGTTTTCCATTGTATTTCTCCTGACCGATCTGTTTTATCCATATGAAGCATTTTCAGGAGATGTCAATTCTTATACTTGTAGTTTACGCTCATTCAAGCTGTTTTATGAGTTCTTCCTCCGGGGGATAGTCCCAGTATACGGTATAGGAGAATATTCTGCCAAGTCGCTTCCCGATACAGATGTAATTCCGCCGATAACTATCGGTACTTTCACCATTTTTCAGCTCCTGGACTACCGCATCAAAGTATTTTCTGTAAGCAACAGCGATAATATGGGACACCGACATCTTGTACAGCTTCCGCATATCGATGCTTTTCTCATACAAATCCGGCTCCAGCATGATATGTGGCCGTTTCCAGGCCGCATTTTTGTCCCGTTTCTGGTATTTTACCCGGGAGAACCGATTCTTATCGGTTTTTTTGCTCTCCATCATCCGTTTCAGGAGCAGAGAAACCAGTTTGCTCCTGGAAACCGAACACATTCTGGCCGTGGCATCAATCCTCTCCTTCACCACCCACTTAATGTTAATCGTCGTATCAACCTTCATAAACGAACCTCCTGTCGTATAAAAGCTATACGATTGGGAGGAGTGAATTTGCTGTATTTTTTACTCAGTTCATTCTGGGGCGTGATTTTTTTACATCGGTAAACCGCAGGCAGTAAGCAGTTCCATTGGTGGTAGTCTTTTCCATCTCTCCGTGAAGCTGTTTCACGATAGCTTCGATAAGCTTAAGTCCGAGGGACTTCCTATTCATCGCCATCTCATCATCAGGCATCCCTATACCATTGTCATTCATTTTAAGGATATATGAGCCGCTGCCGTCCCTGTCCAGGAAGACACGAATAGTTCCCTTGCCATGGGGAAAAGCATGCTTCAAAGAATTAGTAAGGATTTCATTGATAAGAAGAGCGCACGGTATTGCCGTATCGATAGGCATCTGCACATCATGGATATCAGTTTCAATTCTTATGGAAGAATCGAAAAGCTTGTAAAAATTGCCAAGTTGACCGGTCAAATCGTCAATAAATCCCTTCATGTCAATATTGGAAAATGAATCGGAGCGATACAGTTTTTCATGTATTGACGCCATGGACATTATCTGGCTCTGGCTGTTCATAAAAAGTTCAAGATCACGTTCACTTTCGATGTAATCAGACTGAAGGCTCAAAAGACTCGATATTATCTGGAGATTATTTTTCACCCGGTGATGAATCTCCTTTAGAAGAATCTCTTTTTCACGAAGGGACATTTTCAGTTCGTTTTCAGAATTTTTATAGTCCGTAATGTCCCGTATAGTCTCAACAGCACCGGAGATATTACCTTCAGAATCATAGAGGGGGGCTGCCCTTGCGTAAAGATATCTACCATCTTTGCCGAGCCCGGTGATGTAAGCCTCCGCAACAAGGTGGTTCCCTTCATGCAGTACATTATCATATTCCAGTTTATATTCGCTTTCCGGATTTATAATTATATTGATGAGAAGGGGACGCTTTTCTCCGTAAAAGGGGATGGCGTATTCATAGTCACCCTTCCCTATCATGTCACACCCCCTGATGCCGGTCATATTTTCCATGGCCCGGTTCCAGGCGATAATCCTTTCATTTTTATCGATTACAAGCGCGGCATCCGGAAGGAATTCGATGATACTACTCAATAATGCCTCAGAATTTTTTAATCCGGTTTCAGCTTCATCCCGCTTCCGTTCCCGTTGTATGCTTTCGAAGATAATATATATGGATAAAATAGCCACGATAAAGAGGATGACCGCCAGCGCGTAGTTCAACCTGAGTATTATCGCGTCGATTCTCTCCTGTACATCCTCAATGTAGATACCGGTTCCGATAATCCATCCCCATGGCTCAAACCCCTTGACATACGAGAGCTTCGGCACAATAAGGTCGGGGTTATCCTTCCACTGCCATTCATACATGACGTACCCGGCTCCGCTTTTTTTAACTGTCTCTACAAATTCTATTACGTACCTTTTGCCTGTTGA
Source organism: uncultured Leptospirales bacterium (assembly GCA_964514165.1). Taxonomy (GTDB): domain Bacteria; phylum Spirochaetota; class UBA4802; order UBA4802; family UBA5550; genus CAZEPS01. The sequence goes on along the minus strand of CAZEPS010000019.1, from coordinate 13,151 downwards.
GTCTTTTAAGTGCGATATATCCTTGCCTTCAAGATCACTCCGGTACGGATGCATGACCATTTTAGGATGCATGTCATTAATCCAGAAATAGTCTTTCAATTCCTTCCCGTACCGGAGCTGCCGTAACCGCATTTTTGCCCTCTCTTGCGCCTCGTCTCTTGTCAGTTCACCTGTTTCGACCCTGGATTGATAATCGTTCATGAGGTACCATGCCGTATTGGTGAGCTCCTTTATCATCTCCTTTTTTGAAGCCATGATGTATTCGCGGATTGTCGGTTCAATAACAGCGTATATCGCAATTATAAAGAGTACCAGTGTAAGAAACACCGGCAGGATTATACGAGTTGAAATCGTTATCCAGCTGTTTCTGCGAAGAAATTTTTTCATTCAGAAATTATAATTGACCCGCTGAAATCTATCATGTAGCAATACTATAAGTAAGTATACAGATTCACCCGGCTTTGTCAAGTGTATATACTGCCGATTCCAGGTTGGACATAACAGTCGGAATATCAGGAGGACCAATGTCACTGTTCTATTCTCTTTCGATATTCAGAAAAATAAATCTTTTGATCATTGCCTTTAAGGTCCTTCTGATAACTACTCTGGTTCTCACCCTGCCGAATTCTGCCGCAGTCAGGGAGCGTGAGCCGAAACGCCCCAATATAATCTATGTCCTCGCTGACGACGCCGGGTACGGCGACTTTGGCTGTTACGGGCAGAAGGATATTCTCACACCGAATATCGACCGGGCGGCATCCGAGGGAATGCGTTTCACAAGCCACTACGCGGCCGCCCCGGTCTGCGCCCCGTCCCGGTGCGGGCTCCTCACCGGAAAGCACACCGGCCATTCATTCATCAGGGGGAACTACGAGATCATACCCGAAGGCCAGCTTGCCCTTAACAGCGAAGAAGTAACAATTGCTGAAATGCTTAACAAGGAAGGATACACCTCCGGCATAATCGGAAAATGGGGCCTGGGAGGGCCCGGCACAGAAGGGGAACCGAACCGCCAGGGGTTCGATCACTGGTTCGGTTATCTCTGCCAGCGCCAGGCCCACTCCTACTATCCGGAGTACCTCTGGAGCGACGGGAAGAAAGTGCCCCTCGACGGGATGACCTATACCCACGATCTCTTCACCGAAGACGCCCTGAAATTCATAAAAAGCAACCGCTCCGGTCCTTTCTTCCTCTACCTGGCCTACGCGGTCCCCCACGCGGAACTCCAGGTCCCTGATACCGCGTCCTATGATGATAAAGACTGGCCGGAGGCGAAAAAGAAGTACGCGGCAATGATCACACGGCTTGATCGGGACGTGGGTAAAATCATGAAGCTGGTGAAAGATATCGGCATAGATGAAAACACCCTCATCATGATTTCGAGCGACAACGGGCCCCATAACGAAGGGGGTGCGGACCCTTCCTTTTTCGACAGCAGCGGCCCCTACCGGGGCATGAAGCGTGATCTTTATGAAGGAGGTATCCGTGTTCCCCTTATCGCACGGTGGCCCGGCGTTATCAAGCAGGGAAGCGTCAGCGATCACGTCTCCGCTTTCTGGGACATGGCCCCTGCCTTCGCGGAACTTGCCGGTGTTGATCCCCCCGATGACACCGACGGCATCTCCATGGTCCCGGAACTTACCGGCAGGTCCGATAAACAGAAGAACCACCCGTATCTCTACTGGGAATTCCATGAACAGGGGGGGAAACAGGCTGTCCGCAAAGGCGACTGGAAAGCCGTGCGTCTAAACGTCCGTTTTAACCCCGATTCCCCCATTGAGATCTACAACCTGGCTGACGATCCCGGAGAAACAAAAAATATAGCGGATGATCATCCGGATGTTGTGCGGGAAATGGACGGAATCATGACCGATGCCCGTACAGTATCAAAAAAATTTCCCTTGCTGGGAAAAATGAACTATTACTTCGGGCCCTTTAACGGCTGGCGTTTCGGGATCATATACGTCGCGGCCGCGGCGGGCCTCTCACTGCTGGGCCTGGGGAGACGGGAAAACCGCTCCGACATCTGCCGTATGTTCAAAAGGGCCGGTTTCATGCGAAAGGCGGCGGCACTGCTTCCGGGGCTGGTCCAGGCCGGGATGCTGGCCCTGTCGGCGTTTCTTCCCCTCTGGTTCGGGACATGGCGTTTCAACTACGGCATGTATATCGGCTATGTCGGCCTTATCGGCTATGCCGCCGTGAAGCTGCACTTTCTCTTCCGGAAGCCGGGCAAACCCGTCACCTTCGGCCTGTTTCGACTTGCCCGCGAGCCGGGCCTGGTGTTCACGGTCATTTTCTGGACAGGGGTGGCCCTGGCGACTGCCTCCCTCTGGCTCTTTATTTTAATCCTTATGTATGTATGTGTATACACGCTGGCGGTTCTCCAGAAAGAGAAAAACTATCTCAAGGCATACGGTGAAGAGTACCGTAAATACGCTGAAAAGACGGCCAGGTTTATACCATTTATCGCATAACGTTCAAAGGGTGGCATATTACAACAAAAGGAGAAAAACATGCAAGCAACAATCATACTCATACTTTTTATTGTGTTATCACTGGCCCATGTAATCGGCGAGGCATTTAAGAAGAAACAGGTCCGGTACGCGACAAAGCCCCTCCTCCTCCTGTCCCTGGGGGTCTACTACTACCTGTCGGCTGATGTCGTCAACTGGTTCATGGTGGCAGCCATCATCTTCGGCTGGCTCGGCGACATCTTCCTTATGATCCCTGATCCTGACAAGACCAGGAAGTATTTCAAACCCGGCCTCGTCTCCTTTCTCCTGGGGCACGTTTTTTACACCCTGGTTTTCGGATACTACATATCATCGACGGGAAACTTCCCCTGGTACGGCTGGCTCCTCTTCATTCCCTATATTCTCACCGGGGCCGTTGGCTTCATGCTGGTGAAGCCCCACGCCGGGAAGATGCTCGGCGCCTTCATCGCGTATGTTATCTTCATCGTGCTCATGGGCATCTCCACGGTGGTACCCCTGGGGAGCGTGAACTTTACCGGCAATATACTGGCCATGGTCGGGTCCCTCATCTTTATCGTTTCCGACACGATAAACGGTTACAACAAGTTCGCGAAGGAGATCCCGAACGAGCGAATATACACCATGTCCACCTACCTGGCAGGGCAGTTTCTCCTGGTCCAGGGGTACCTGATGTTTTAGGACGGCATCTTAACCCGGGCGATGGTCTGGGGCCCGTCAGGGAGCACGGCGATTGACGCGCCGTGTCCCATCCTTGCCAGGAAATGTCCGACCGTTTCCTCGATGCTGCCGGTCACGGTAAAGAGTGACGTGGGGAGATCCTCTTTCATCAGAGTTTCGCTGTACACGACGATCTCATACTCTTCGGCGAGGCGGGAGAGTATCTGCACCTGCCACTGGTCCATCACGGTCTCGTCACCGGCATGAATAAAGTCAGACACCGCGCTGCAGCAGGTGTACCGGCAAATCAGGTCACCGAAATTCCCGTGCGAGGGAATCCCCCCGGAGCAGGCCGCGGCGATTACTATTGCCCCGCCCGGGGCGGTGATTGAGGCCGCCGCGGATACTCCCTTTACCGCCTGGTAGAGGTTCTGATCAAGGGGATACCCGCAGTTCGAGGTGACGACCAGATCAAAGGGCCCGTTCACTTCGACCATGGCGTTATCTGCAACGTACCGGCACCCGGCGCCGTGGGCCCCGAAGAGTTCCCCGGTGAATATGCCGGTGATCATGCCTTCCCTGTTCAGGGCAACATTCACCAGGAAATCAGGGGGCGCGAGCCTGGCGGCGGCGGCCATCTCATCCCAAAGCGGGTTGCCTTTCGTTACTCCCCAGGTCGCAAGGGGGTTCTCCAGGTTCTCCGCCCGGTGGTTGTGAAGTATGCTTTTCATGTCCGCTATGCCGGGAAGTATTCCCTTGGGGCCGCCGCTGAATCCGGCGAAGAAGTGGGGTTCGATGAACCCGGTTACGATTCGTAAATCAGCCTCCAGGTAGGCCCTATTCAGGTAGAGGTCAGGACACCCGGGAACGGCACCTGCCGGCGCGAGGGAACCGTCATCCGCCGCGTTATGCTGCACGCAAGTGCAGTTTCGTACGACGTCTTTTCCCAGCATCTCTTCCAGCTCGCTTTCAGTCTGTATCCGGTGGGTACCGGTAGAGTTGAGAAGGGTTATCCGCTGTTGAGATATCCCGGCGTCCCTGAGGTACCCGACTATAGCAGGTATGAGTATATGGTTCGGGGTGGCCCGGGTTATGTCGGTGTGGGTGATGACCGCCCGGCTTTCGGGCCTGATCATTTCTCCAAGAGGCTTCCCCGCCGTCGGGTTCTCCAGGGAGGAGTACACCGCTGCTGCGGGTTCCGTGAGCGGTTGCTGATCAACCCCGGTGATTACCGTGGTGCTGTCAGGGAGTCCCACCGTAATGCTCCCCCTGCCGTAAGGAAGAACTGTTTTCATTTTTTTTCCCGCTGAAACATAATCGGACGGTAGAGCAGTGTCCTGGATCGGTCCTTAAAAATTTGTATAAATGACAACATTGTGATAGAATTATTGCTGGTTAAGAAAATACAAGCAGAAATCTCAGCCATCAAGTTTCAGAATCATAAAGACCCGGTTACACTCTTAATACTGTTTTTATCCTTCATTAATACAGAGGCATCGAGGTTCAGCAGGTACCGGCGTTAAGCCGATGGAAAATTTTCCGGTTGCTGCCGTAGAGTTCCCTGAATTCCCCGTAGAGGAGATTATAGATCTTCTCATTCGACAGGTCCGGCTCGAACCGCTCCCCCTTCTCGGCGATATTGTTCACCTCCCTGAAGTCCTCCCAGATGCCGAGCCCCTTCATAGCAATGGCTGACACCCCCAGGGCCGAGGCGTACTGGGCAGATTTCATCTGGACCGCCGGCCTCTGGAGCACGTCGGCGATAATTTGACAGAGGAGACCGCTCCTGGAGCCGCCCCCGATGAGGCGTATCTCCCTGTGCGGGGAAATCCCCTTCTTCCGAACCAGCCGCTCCACCACCTCGATGCCCCATCGTAAATTGTAGGCGATACCCTCGAGCACGGCGCGGAAGACGTCTTCCCGCTTCGTGTTGAGGCTGATGTTGAAGATCTGCCCCCGGAGGTTCGGATCGTTTACCGGGGACCGTTCCCCGAAAAGCCAGGGAGTGAATATGAGTCCTCCGGAGCCGGGGGACGAATAAGAGCCCCCGTCGTTCAGTTCTTCGTAAAGATCCTCCGCGTTTTTTTTGCCGCGGTTTTCAGCAGGGCAGAGGACCCCGGTAACCCAGTCTATGGCGCCCCCCAGGGTTTCCTGCTTGCTCAGGAGCAGATACGTTTCGGGCATGCCCGATGCGATGGTGCCCGCGTAGTGTTTCGTGTCGATTGCCGTGCCGGGGAAGTGGGTCGCCACCCACCCGGCGGTGCCGATGTTGATATGGATTTCCCCCGGTTCAACCGCGCCGGAACCGATCGCAGTGGTGAGAAGGTCCCCTGCCCCGGCGATGACCGGCAGGCCGGCGGGCACACCGGTCTTTTGAGAGAACTCTTCTGTCACTGCGCCGGCCCGGTCCGTGGAAAGGATAATATTAGGCATCTTGTTCGGGTCGAGGCCGAACTCCTTGAATAATGTTTTTGACCAGGTCCACCTCTTCTGATCCTTTTGTCTGGTGTCCACGAGCCAGGTGACGAAGGCGCTGTCGGCCGATGTAACGAAATTCCCGGTTGCCAGGAAGAGGGCGTAGTCTTTTATGTCGAGGAATTTATGTGCCCCGCCGTAAATTTCCGGGCGGAACTCCTTCAGCCATACCATCCTGCTGATATTGTCTTTCCCGTTTACCCCGAATATCCCCCCGGAAATCCTCAGAAACCTGAGAAGCAGGGCCAGGGGGTACCCCTCTACCTTCGGCCATCCCCGTATCATCTTCTTCACGGTCACCCCGGCGGCCCGCTCGTCCATCCAGGAGATGCTGTTCATGAGGGGCGTACCCTGCCTGTCCACCGGTATGAGGTTCATCATCTGGGAGGTGAAGGTCACCCCGGCGATTTCTTTTACCAGGTCCCGGTTCCCGTCGATGAGTTCCCGGACGCACCGGTACATGGTTTCGGCCAGCTCGCCAGGGGACTGCTCCACGCAGTGTTCCTCCGGGTAGAGAAGGCTGTTCCGCCCCTGGCGAGAGTCTCTATGCCCCTTTTTACTGTCAATGAGAACGGTCTTGGTTTCCGTGGTGCCGATGTCAACTGCAAGGATTATTCTTCCAGCCATGGGCGGCTCCTTCAGGTGGAAATTATGGATGAGAGCAGGATCAGACAGTATCATAACGCCTGTTCCATGTCAAATAAATATGGGAAATGGTGATTTATCCCGGTCTTTGGAGAAATCAGCGAGCTGCCTGGTACTGTGCCTGTGCAAGCGGGTAAGCGATTGGCAGAATGTCATAAAAGCCGTTGAATACAGGAGGTCGGGAAGCGGCTGCCGCAGAGTACGGGCTGTTTTCACTGAGGCCCTGCCGCACCTCGATGTTCAATATGTGACGCCCCCTGAGCTGTCTGACGTATTTTTCTTGATTTTTCAGGCCGATCTTCCTACCCTGTAGACAGAAGAGCACGAAACGATCCGCCACGGCGGTATAGAAGAGAGGAGCAGACCATGGCAAAGCAAGACAAGGATTTCGAAAAGGCCCTTGAAATCGGGCGCCCCCCCAATATAGTGAAGCTGTTTCCCCATTCCCGGGCCCTCATCGTGAGCGGCAAAGTCATCGACCGGGCAATGCTGGCCAAGGGGAAGGCCATGACCATAGCGGCGAACGGACGGAACCGTGTCGTTATACGGGGCGCCCTCAGGGCGGCCCAGAAGGCCAACGCGGCCCTTATCATAGAAATAGCCAAGTCCGAGGGAGGGTCAAGCGCCTACTGCGCGGTAAACTACTGGAACATGGCATACTTCGTGAACGGAATCTGCAACGAACTCGGCATAACCGTCCCGGTGGCGATACATGCCGACCATTACGCCATCAAGGGCGACAAGGACATGGCGGTCGGCGCCAGCGAGATTCCGTCCATGGTGGCGTACGGGATCACCTCATTCGCCATTGACGCTTCGCACCAGCCCGACGCCCAGAACCTTCTGGCGTCAATCGAGATGAACAAATACATTCCGAAGTGGGCCGGCCTCGAAACCGAGGTGGGGGAGATCAAAGGGACCCAGGGGCTCTCTACCCCGGAGGAGGCCCTCTTCCTCATCAAGGGGCTCAACGCCAGCGATATATTCCCCGACTGGATAGCCCTGAACAACGGCACCACCCACGGCATCCAGGACAGCGGCGCCGGCATCCAGGTGGATCTGACTATAGACATCCACACGGCCATAGAAAAGTACGGGGTATCCGGGGCCCAGCACGGCACCTCGGGGAACAGCTCCGAGCGGCTGAAGGAGATCGCCGAGAAGACCCGCACCACCAAGGCCAACGTGGCCACGGCCCTCCAGTTCATATCCTGGGGCCTCAAGGTCAACGACGACGGCAACGCCGAGCTCGACGGTAACGGCAGCTTCATCAAGGTCAGGGGCGAAGGGATGACGGAGGAGCTCTGGCAGGAGATGCTCGACTACGCGGCAAAAAAGGAGTGGAGCGGCGGAAATTTCAAGAACCTGAACCTCCCCTTTGAGAACAAGCTCCTGAGCCAGCCCCTTGATATCCAGGAGCGGATGACCCAGGGGGTCGAGGACTTCGTGTACAACCTCCTGGCCAATGTCTTCAACGCCACGGATACGGCCCCCCTCGGTATCGAGGAAATCCTCAAGGCGAAATCCTACGATCTCGGCCCCAAGGTGGGCCGTATCGAAGACCCGAAGGAGTGGACGAAGGATAGGATAATCGAAAAGGCGAAGGCCATCGACTCGGACAAGGGCCCGGAAGGGGACTTTTCGGACTGATTATAAAAAGCAGATCCAGAAATCAAATGCAGGAACCGGCCCCTTATACCCAGGGGCCGGTTTTATTTCCTCAACCAAGACTTAATCACGGATCCGGCAATAGATCATCATGTGTAATGGCCATATACAGCTTTTCATTGCTATAACGCAATACAACAGGAAAAATCCATTCGCATACATTCTATAATTCTAAAAAAAAATGTATTTCTAACAATTAAACGTGATTTATCATCGCAGCTTATATATATTATGATAAATATTATAATAAGGAGAATGACATGAAAAGAAACAGGATTCTCGCACTATTATTCACTGTCGCGATCGCGTCCACCATGGTTCTTTCAGGATGCAGCAAGGCGGCTGACCAGTCAGGTGGTGATCATCCTGAGGGTGACCCGGCCCACATGGAAGGTGACAATACCAGCGGTGAACATCCCAAATAAAAGACGCGCTTCACATTCTCGCGTTTTACCCTGATGTCGCGTGGTGAACGCGCAGCATCAGGGTATTTCTAATCCAGTTCACTGGAAGGATGGTTAAAATGAAACATTCGTTTTATTCTCTTGTATTATTGTATCTTTCCACGATTCTAATACTATCCAGCTGTTCCAGAAAAAAAGAGGACGTCTTTTCGAAAATCCCTCATGTCGTAACCGCGGACATCCAGGAAGGAATAGAAAAGCATATCAAAAATGAATCCAGTAAAAACAACGGATATTTTGTTTTTAAAGATAACGGAAAAACATACTCCTTTAAACTCGTGCGGATTCATACCGAGTACCTGTCCAACCTGGGGCCGCGGTCCCATTTTGCCTGCGTTGACCTGGTCGACACGAAAGGCGACATCTATGACGTGGACTTTTTCCTGTCAGGTGACCCCGGGGAAATGAAGGTCACGAAGACCATTCTCCATAAGCACAACGGGAGGCCCTTTTATACCTGGCGGCAGAAAAAAGACAAAACCTGGGAGCGGGTCTCCATAAAGGACGCCGGCAACGAGCTTCTCGGTATAAAATCGGGAACTGACAAATTCAAATTCTCCTATCTTGCCCGGGTCCCGGAAATCAAAAACAGCGCGAAGATGTGGATACCCGTCGCCGAATCGGATGACTTCCAGGACGTCAAGGTTGCAAATATCGATCTCCCCGGTAAGTATAGAGAAATCAGGGACAGGGATTTCGGAAACAAGATTCTTTATGTTGAACTTGATTCATCCGCCAGCGGCAAACCGGTGGAAATAACGTACACCGTCAAGCGGAAAGAAAAATCCGCCTATGAATCAAAGCCTGGAGAACCAGAAAAATTTCTGCGCGCAAACATGCTCATCCCCCTGAGCGCGAAATATAAATCTATTGCCGAACGGGTCGTCAGGAGCAAACAGGGTGAACTGGTCCGAGCGAGGGCCCTGTACGATCACGTCATTGACCAGATGCGGTACGTCAAGGTCGGAGAAGGATGGGGCCGGGGCGACGCGGCATTTGCCTGTGACATGGGTACCGGCAACTGTACCGATTACCATTCCTATTTTATCGCCCTGGCGAGGGCGATCAACATCCCGGCGCGATTTGCCATCGGGGCGGCGATTCCGTCTTCAAGGGATTCCGGCGGCATCAGCGGGTACCACTGCTGGGTGGAGTTCCACGCAGACGGGAAATGGTGGCCCATAGACATTTCCGAAGCTGATAATTACTCGAACCTCGCCACCTACTATTTCGGCCATCATCCGGCAAACAGGATAGAATTGAACAGGGGGCGGGACCTCGTCGTAGAGCCGGGGCCGTTGTTCGGGCCGATAAATTTTCTCGCCTATCCCTATTTTGAACGGGACGGAAAGCCGGCAAAGGTTGAAACCAGGTTTTCATTTAAAAGGATATAACAGACGGGCAACAGACAAGCGGCTTCGCCGAAAGCCGCTTTTTTTACAATCGTTTTTTCCTTTTCAGAAACGCTTCGCACGCCCGCACGTAATGTTGAATCTGTTTCTCCTGGTGCTCAGCGCCGAGAACAATGAAAAGAAACCCGCCCCCCTTGATTTCGAGGAAACCGGCAAAGCAGTGCCCGGCCTTCAGGGTAAAGCCGGTCTTGCCGGTGAGGAGAATCCCTTCTTTCGCGTAACGGGAAAGCATGACATTGGTGGAATCGATTTTTATTTTTCTTCCTCCCCTGCTCTCGAGGGTATAGGTTTCCATTAGAAGTGATTCACGAATAAACCGGTTATCCTCAATAAGGGCCAGGAGGAGCGACAGGTCCCGGGCCGAGGAGACGTTTCTCGCCGAGAAGCCGTGGGGGTCGACAAAGCGGCTCTGCTTCAGTCCGTGATCACGGCACCACCGGTTCATTCGATCGGCGAAGGCCCGGTCAGAGCCGGCGAGGAAAATGGCCGCGGCCCGGGCGGCGTCGTTGCCGGAACCGACCAGCATGGCCCGGAGAAACTCCCGGCAGGGATAGATCTCGCCGCCCCGGATACCGATACCGTGGCCGGGGTGATCCTCCGCCTTTTTCGGTACCGTTATGTGGCACTCTTTAGTGATTTCTTCCAGTACGGTCATCACCGTGACGATCTTGGTTATGCTCGCCACCGGCAGTACCAGGCCGGGATTCTTCCGGCATACGACTGTTCCGCTGTCCATGTGACGTATAAAACAGGCGTGAACGCCACCGTCAGGAATTTTGTTTCCCGATGATGGTGTTATTGCAGATACAGCGATTACACAGGCGGCTGTCGTAAGTATCGCGCGGCGCCGGGACAAAATTTTATTCCGCATAGCCGTACTCCATGAGGAGATCCCGCCCTTCCTCGTTGTCGATATCGTACCACCGCTCGTAGGCCTCGGCCACGGCAAAAGAATAAACGTCCCTTACGTCCGGGCAGATGAAATCGTCCACGCTTGTGTGGATCCGGTCGTAACTGCTCTTCGGGGCGGTTGGCACGGCGATGACCGCGCTCCGGGCGCCCCGTTCCCGAACGGTCTCTATCGCGTTTACCATGGTGTAGCCGCTGGCGATGCCGTCATCCACCAGGATGACCGTCCGCCCGGAAAGGTCCTGGCGCTCTTTCAGGCGGTAGAAGTTGATCCGCCCTTCGATCTTCCGCCTGGTTTTGGCAATATCATCATTCGTTTCGTCACGGGAGATGCCGAAACGGGCCACCAGATTTTCGTTCAGGTTAACCGTTCCCGACTCGGATACTGATCCGTACCCCACTTCGGTATTGAACCGGGGGGTTATCTTGCTCACGAAGAGAAGGTCGAAGGGAAAATCCATGATGCGGGCAATCTCACACCCCACCGGGATGCCCCCGTTCGGGAGCCCCATCACGACACAGTTCTCATTCTGGTAGCTTTTGAGTTTCTCAGCCAGGACCTGGCCGGCGTGTTTTCGGTTTTTATACTTCATGGTTCAAGTGTAGCGCAGTACGAATTGATTTTCAACGAAAAAAGGCATTGCTGCTGTCAACTCTTCAAACTGTCTTGCCAGCTATTTGCTTTGTATGTCATTCATTATACCTGATATTCCCGCACATGGAATTTTTGAACAGGTTAGCGTTTAATGAAGAAGGTTTTCTAAGAATATAAGTTAGATAAAACCAATACAATTATCTTGACACGCACTATACGTGTTCTATTTTTTACATGAAAAATATTTCATTAATCAAATAAAGGAAACCTCACATGATAAAGAGATGCATTCCTGTTTTTTTTGTATGCACAACAGCTCTATTGTTAAGCTTCATAACCGGGTGTAACTACGATTCTGGTTCCGAAACTTCTAATATCGAACTCCTGACCCTTCTAGAAACACAGGCGGCAACTTTCGAACAAACTGCGAGTCCTGGCGCAGTTATTCCGGATAATGATTTGAACGGTGTTTCAGACACTATAACAATAGCACCGACAGGTTTTGTTAAATCCGTGAAAGCAGCTGTAAATATTTCCCATGCCTATCGAGGTAACCTGTCCATCACCCTTACTCAGCCTGACGGTACGGTAGTTACTTTAAAAGAGACCAGCACTGATTCAGGTGACGACATACAGGAAACATACACCGTCCCCGGCAGCTTCGGTATTGACGCGGACGGCAACTGGACTCTCAAAGTAGCAGACCTGGTTGCCCCAGATTCCGGAAGCCTCGATGAATGGACAGTACGGGTCTACACGTGGGACCTGTAGGTGGTTTCATAAGACGCCCCTGCCGGTATACTTCCAACCAATACCATCAGATCGAGTTTCAAACCAGGTGTTTAATATACTCTAGGGGAAGATAGATTAAACTATTGACAGCACAAGAAATCATTATTCCCGCAATCCCTTATCCTTTATTTCGCAGAGTTTCCTAAGTACAGCAATCCAGATAAAAAAACAGAGTGTAACACCCGTGCGGGCATGGTTGACCGCATAAAAACAGGGTAGATTGTTTCCCTACGTATTGTGCACTCCATTTTATATCATCAGTCTACCCAATGACTTCATTCCCGCGAGAAACACGTTGTCCCCTATAACGGTGACCAGTCCCTCTTCATCATCCGGGGCGCACCGGAACCCGGCCGACCATTCCATGAGGGTCCGGCTGCCGCCGGCGTCCTCCGAAAGTGTAATCTCAGATACATAGTCATCCAGGGCCATGGGTGATTCAAGTATTGTGTACACGCACCGGCGTTTTTCGTCGTCCAGTTCAAGGAGCTGTTCCCTCAGGGTATCACCGCTTGCGAGCTGGAAATTTCGCACGCACCCCGGCTCATCCGATGATTTACCATCCTCGATGCGGCTTTCGGTCACCCCGGGGAGCCACAGCGGGAGGGAGTTGAAGTCACGAACCATCTCCCATACCCTTGATATTGGTGCATCAATTACACTTTTTCTGTATACTCGTGTCACTTGATTCTCCTTTTATAATTTACCCGCCGTCTTAGACAGCGGGGTAAGGCAATTGACCTGTTTCCTTTACTTTATTGTATCTTCAATCCATTGAAACAGGTCGGCGTGGAAAAGGCTGATTGCTCCGAGCTGGCAGTGTTCGTGACCACCGGACTCCCGGTCGTAGATCTTCGATGTCACACTGCCGGCAGAGGTGAGAGCTTTTTCGAACTCCGCGACCTGCTCAACCGGAAAGAAATGGTCTTCGGTTCCGGCCGTGATGAGCACATGGGATTTTATCTTCGCAGATTCGTCCCGCAGGTTGTACTCCTGGATGAGCTTGCACGCCCCGATGATCTGGTTCATGAAGCCCACC
>CAZEPS010000018.1:0-31024 GCA_964514165.1 uncultured Leptospirales bacterium | reverse complement strand
AAGTCTCGCTCGGTCATCGTCCTTCAGGTCCGGTCGGTTCCGCTCCGCTCTTGTCCGCGCCGTCGGCCAGGGCGCGGCCGCACGGCCGACGGGGCCGCTCGCGGCGGGGCCCGGGCGGCGGTGGGAGCGGGCCCCGCCGGCGGCAGGGCCCGCGCATGGGCTCAGCGGACCTCGGAGAGGTAGCGCTCGCCGAAGCCGGCCTGAACCCGCTCCATCTTCGCGTAGTCGACCGGGGTGGCCCGGGCGTACTCGCTGTCGGGCAGGAAGCGGGCGGCGACGTCCTCGGGCAGGTCGACCGGGCGGGCCGGCTTCAGGTAGGCGTTGGTCCAGATCGCCTGGCCCTCGTCGGACATGATGAAGTCCAGCACCCGCTTGCCGAGCTCCGGGTTCGGCGCGTCCGCCACGAGGCTCATGACGTAGGGCACCACCACCGTCCCCTCGCAGGGGATCACGAACTCGAAGTTGCCGTCCTCGGTGTACTTGGCGCGGTAGGCGTTGAAGTCGTAGTCGAAGAGGATCGGGATCTCGCCCGAGACGACGCGCGCGTAAGACGTCTGCTTCGGCACGATCGGGTCGTTCTCGGCGAGCTTCTGGAAGAACTCGATCGCCGGGTCGAAATTGTCGAGATCGCCGCCGAAGGCGCGGTTGACGGCGCGGCGGGAGTCTTCGGACACGGTGATGACGTGGTCGAGGCGCCGGGAGACGAATCCCTGCATCAGGACCGGGTAGAACATGACGGTCTTCATCTTCTTCACGAAGGTGGGGCACCGCTCGATGCCGTTCTCCATGTCGATGGTGAGGGGATGATGGATGGTGGCCACCACCGGCACCCCCAGGCTCTTCATTAAAAGGAGCCCGTAGCCCAGGGACTGGTTGTCGTGGATGATGTCGTACCGGTATTTCCGGTGGAGTTTTCTCAGGAGGAGGTATGCCCGGTAGCCGAAGGAGCTGATCTCAGGGAAGGCCCCGAGCCTGCTGTGAAAGAACTCATAGAAGTTTATGGGACTGAATATCTCGAAGGGGCGCTCCGGCTCTATGAATGAAAGCCCCTTTCTCACGTAATACTGGTTGTTCGGAATCTTGTGCACGAAGACCCCTTCCATGGAAAGGGGATAGGGCGGGCCCACGATGGCGTGGACCTCGTGCCCCTGCCGTACCAGCTCCTCCGCTACGTACTTCAGATATATCCCCTGGCCCCCGGAATAGGGGTTCCCCCGGTAGAGAAGGAGGCAGATCCTCATGACGAGCCGTCCCACGCCTTCCGGATTTTACCGCGCGGCAGGGCGGCTGCGCGCGCGAAGCGCCGCTCAATCACCCCTGTTCCCCCTGCCGGCAACGAGATTCTTCAGCCTGAGCTTTTCCCCGGGGGTGAGGCTGCTGGCCGCCCGTATCTTCGAGGGATCCAGGCGTTTCACTATTTTCGCCGGGTTCCCGGCCACCACCACGTTCGGGGGGACGTCTTTCGTCACCACGGCTCCGGCCCCAACGATGGAGTTCTCTCCCACCCGGACCCCCTTGCACACGATTGCCGAATCACCGATCCAGACGTTCTTCTCGAGTACGATGGGGGATGTTGCCCCCACGACCTCGGTGCGATCGTGGATGTCGTGCCAGTCGGCGTCGGTGAGGTAGCAGAAATTCGCCAGCATGGTGTCGTCGCCGATTGTAATGCCCGAGGCGCTGCTCACCCTGACCCCGCTCATCACCAGGACGTTGTTCCCGATGGTGATGCTCCCCTCGTGTTTCCCCATCTTGATGGTGGTGAGATGGGTCCTGGCGCCGGTGCCGCCGATGAACACCACGTTCTCTCCCAGGCGGATGCTTGATCCGTGGACCATGATGTTCCAGATGCCCCAGGCCCGGGGGGGAGACTTGATTGACGTAAATTTCTTCTTGAACGAGAGATGGTACCAGAGCCAGGTCCGCACGAGGAAAAGGGCATTCTTTACGACTGAGGGCTTGTGATCTTCATGAAACATCGGTTCTTCCTGTGAAAGCCGGGCCGGTCACTTGTCCGCGATCTTCGAAAAATCAATGAGCGACGAGAAATTCCCGAGGATGCTCTCCAGGATATAGAGCCGGTTGTCCCGCACGTCGGTCCGCTCGTCCATGACCAGCACCTTGTCGAAAAATGTGTCAATTACCGGCCTGGCCTCGATGAGAAGGTTGAAGAGGTCGATGTAGTTGCTCGTCTCGATGAATTTCCGAATCTCTTTCTCCCGGTCGCTAAAAAACGCGAAGAGTTCCTTTTCCGCGTCGTCCTCGAGCTTCTTTTTGTCAAACTTCAGGGCGTGTCCGGGGTTTTCCTTCCTGAAGGCTGACACGATATTGTTCATTCTCTTGAGGCCGAGGAGCATCTGGGAGAAGCGCTCGTCCTTCCTGAAATCGCTTACGGCCCTGGCCCGGCGGTAGAGCTCCAGGTAGTCCCCGCTGCCGATGGAGAGGCAGGCCTCGATCTCGTCGTACTGGAGCCCCCTGTCCGTAAAAATGGTCCTGGCCCTGGCCCGGATAAACTCCCCGATGGTCTCGACGAGAGACCCGCCCTCCCGGTAGTTGCCGCTCATACCGGTAAGGATGCCGCCGAGATCAAGGCTGATTTCCCGCTCGATGAGGAGTTCCACCACAGCGCCGGCCTGCCGCCTGAGGGCGTAGGGGTCGGCTGAGCCCTTCGGTATGTTCCCCACCGAAAAAGATCCGAATATGTTGTCGAGCTTCTCGCACAGGGAAACGATTATGCTCACCATGTCTTCCGGGAGCCGGTCCCCGTGAAACCGGGGCCTGTAGTGCTCGTCGATCGCCCGGGCCACGGCCTCGTCCTCACCGTCGAGGAGGGCGTAAATATTGCCGATTTTCCCCTGGAGCGAGGGGAACTCGTTCACCATGGCGGTCACCAGGTCGGTCTTACAGAGGAGGAGGGCCCGGTCGACGGTGCCTGACTCCTTTTCAAGGGAGAGGGATTTGGTTATGAGGCCGGCGGCCTTTATCATCCGTTCGATCTTGTCGTAGATTGATCCGAGCTCTTTGTGGAAGAGAACGCTCTTCAGTGATTCCACCCGGTCGATGAGTTTCACCTTCCGGTCCTCGTCGTAGAAGAACCGTGCGTCGTTAAACCGGGCGGTGATCACCCGCTCGTTACCTTCTTTGATATACCCGGTTGGGGGGTTGTTCGAGACCACGAGAAAACGGTTTACCAGGCCCCCCTTTTCGTCGAGGAGGGAGAAATACTTCTGGTGCTCCTTCATCTCGGCTATGAGGACGATATCGGGAACCTCGAGAAAGGCGCTGTCGAATTCGCAGAAAACCACGTGGGGCTGCTCCACGAGAAAGGTGACCGTGTCAAGGAGCTCCTCGTCCTGGTTCAGGGTGAAACCGGCCTCTTTGGCCGCCTTTTGAAGCCCATCGGAAATCATCTCCCGCCGCTTCCGGTGATCGAGGATGACCCCGTTCTTTTCAAGGAGTTCCTCGTAGGTGTCGATGCCCGTCACTTCGAGAAACCTGTCGTCCTGTATGTAATGCCCCCTGGTCACGCTCCCGGAGGCGATGCCGTCGATTTCAAAGGGGACCAGTTCATTGTTGAAAAGAATGATAAAATAGGATATGGGCCGTGGAAAGGTGACCCCCTTGTCGCTCCAGCGCATACGCTTCGGAAAGGAGAGGGTGTTCACTGCCTCTTCGATGATGCCGGGAATAATCTCTTCAGTTTTACGGGACTCGAGCTTCTTTGAAGCGAACACATACTCACCCTTGTCGGTCTCCCGTATCTCGATATCATCCCTGGAAACCCCGTTTCCCTTGAGAAACCCCTCCAGTGCTTTTGTCGGATTACCGTCACTGTCGAAGGCCGCCTTCCGGGAGGGGCCCTTTACCTCGACCACCTCCTCGTTTTGCGCCCCGGACAGGTTCGATACCGCGGCCACGAGCCTCCGGGGCGTGGCGTATACCTCTACCTCATTGAACTCAAGCCTGTTCTGTTTCAGGGATTCACGGAATATCTTCCTGATCGATTCTATCGCCGGGGGAATATATCCGGCAGGTATCTCCTCGGTTCCGATCTCACAGAGCATGTTCGCGTCCGGTATCATTCGCATTCTCCACGGTTGGGGGTTTACAACCGGGTACATGTATCAATTTGATTTAGCCTTTATTCATCGAGGCTAAATTAAATTTAAACCAGAATTTGTACCCAAAAGGGGACCTCCTGTTTAATACATAGAGGTTCCCGGTATGTATGCGGATATATCTTCTGACGGTTTTGAGTCAATACATTTTTTGGCAAAGGGATACCGGGCCGCTCATCACCGGGTGAAGAACTCATTCCTGTGTAATAATGTACAATATAAATAAAGCCGGTAAAATTGTTCGCGGGACTACTTGCTGACGAGGTAGCGGTAGGGGTTCTGGTGCCTCCCCTGCTTCATAATTTCGAAATGGAGATGGGGCCCCGTGGACCTGCCGGTATTGCCGCTCTTGCCTATGTACTGACCCTGTTTCACGTACTGTCCCCGCTGGACGATAATCCTGGAGAGGTGGGCGTAGAGGGTCTTCCAGCCCCCGGGGTGGGCGATGATGACCGTTTTCCCGTATCCACGGAGCCATCCTGAATAGGTGACCTTGCCGTATTTCGAGGACCTGATCCACTCGTACCGGGCCCCGATGTCGAGGCCCTGGTGGAATTCCCGGTAACTGTGGTTGAAGGGATTGCGCCGCCACCCGTAGCCGCAGGTGATCCTCTTGGAGAAAGTGGGCCAGAGAAATCCCCGTATAATGTTCTGGGGTTTGGCGTCCGGGATGAAGAGCTCGGTGTTGACTGCGATGAAGTCGGGATTTTTTATGTCGTTTTCGTCTATTATCTTCTTCAGGGAGACCCGGTACTTCTTGGCGATGGATACCACGCTCGTGCCCGTGGACATGTTCATGAGTATCCCGTCCTTGTTCGGGATCTTCAGTTTTTTCCCGATGTTAATAAAATCATATGAAGTCAGGTTATTGGAGCCGCAGATCGTGTCGATTGACACGCCGTATTTCTTTGCGATAGCGCTCAGGTTTTCCCCTTTTTTGACCACGTGGGTCCGTATCTCCAGGGGAACATTTTTGTCCGGTGACGAATAATCGGTCTTCTCCGATTTCAGGAGACTGTTTTTCAGGGCGTCGTCGTCGAGCCTGAGCTCTTCCTGCTGTCCCGGTGAAAATATCACCGACAGGGTGAGTATGAGGGCCGCGGCCGGAACGGAGAAGGCGAGTTTTTTCTTAAAGCTGTTGAAGTCAGGATGAATTTTATGGACGTATACTTTGCGCCTGCCTATGAATATGAACACGATCTCGTTAGAGAAAATCGAAACGGTAAGCCTGCCGAATTTATATGTCTTTGAATAAAAATTTTTCATGATACCGCGCAGTCTGGTTATCTATGAACAAAAAAATCCTGATCTGAACCTGAAATAAACAGGCATTAATAAGCTTCGAAACAGCCTTACGGCACTTGCTTAATTTAACGGTTCTTCAAATAAAAATATTAAACAGTTTTGCAGAATTTAAAATCTATTTTTTTCACATTACTGCACGCAGTCACGGCTGCTCACCTACAAACCTCTTAAACTTATCTTTTCGGAACATCCTGGACGCTGGCAGCGCCGCTGTTATACGAATCTTCTATGATCCTTCGTGTGTCCTTTTTATGGCCCCCGGTAATCTCAAAAGTACCCATTACAACGACCCCCTTCTGGAGTGTAATGGACGGGGCCTTGATGTCTCCCAGGATCTTACCGGTCTCAAGGAGCCTGATATCGTTCTCCGCGGTAATGTTGCCGATGACGGTACCGGCCACAACCACCGATTTAGCTGAAATATCGGTCTTGACCTTTCCCGTTTCCCCTACAACAAGTTCCTCATCAGTTCTAATTTCACCCTCGAACTTCCCATCGATCCGGAGCGACCCGCTGATATAGAATTTTCCTTCAAATACCGAGCCTTCTCCGATGGTGCTGTTCATATTGTCGCCCTTGGCCGCCATATATCCACTCCAGCTAAAATTTGAAATTACCTGATGATTGATTCATTTGAAGAGCCTCAGTTTATAAAGTAAAGTAAAAATTTTTCGGTGGTTTAAAATTTTAATTAATACGGCTTTCCCGCCGCCCTGCCGAGGAGACATAATACTCAGGAGGTGGCAAGGTCAAGCTTCGATTCAGTCATGCCCGGGAGGCTTCCGACGCTGACGATGGAAAAACGCTTGTCAAGAAAAAGACGTTCGTTCATGGCCCGAAAATCATCAATGGTGATGTTGTTAATATACTCGGCGAGATCCTCAAAGCTGAAATAACTCCCGAAAAAAATCTCGTTTTTCGCCAGCTGGCCCATGCGCACCTCCACGCTCTCGAGGCTCAGGGCCAGGTTCCCCTTGAGGAAGGTCCTGGCGTCTTCTAACTCGGGCTCGGTTATTCCCTTATCCAGGAGTTCACGGCACTCCTCAACGATCAGCTCCACTGCCCGGTAAAAATTATCAGACGAGGTGGCGCAGTAGATGCCAAACACCCCGTGGTCCCGGTAGGAAGAGTGAAAACTGAACACGGTGTAGCATATCCCCTCGTTTTCACGGAGTTTCTGAAAGAGCCGCGACGACATGTTCCCGCCGAGAATGGTGCTGAGGGCGTACAGGGACCACCGGCCGGGGTCGCCCCGCCGAATACCCTCTGACCCGAGGCAGAAATGGACCTGCTCCAGGTCCCGTTCGATATGCTGAAACTGGACCGAGGCCGGGGGTGGTTCAATCAGCCCCGCCGGTTTCTCCACGGCGTTCCGCTCCCGGGGGAAGGCCCTGTCGATATAACCCCGGGCGTCGCTCTCGGTAAAGTTGCCGGCGATGACCAGGATCGTGTTGGCGTTTGAGTAGTGCTCGTCGTAAAACCGGACGATCCCGTCCCGTTCGGCCCCGATGATGCTCTCCTCGGTGCCGAGGATCGAATGGCTCAGGGGATGTTCCTTCAGCATATTTTCGAGGAAGAGATCGTGGATGAACTCGTCCGGGGTGTCCTCGTACATCCGGATCTCCTCGATGATCACATTCTTTTCCTTCGAAATTTCCTCCACGCTAAAGAGGGAATTGTAGTACATGTCAGCGAGGATGTTCAGCGAGAGCTCGAGATAATCGGAGATTACGTTGATATAGTAACAGGTATACTCCCGGTTCGTGGCGGCGTTGTGCTGGCCCCCGATCCGGTCGACGATTTTCGCGATGTCCCGGGCGGAATAATTCTCGGTTCCCTTGAAGAGCATGTGTTCGAGAAAGTGGGCGTAGCCGTACTGCTCGTGCCGCTCGTCCCGGGAACCGGTTTTTATCCATAAACCCACCGAAGCCGAGACCACGTTCGGTATCGGCTCCAGCAGGACGGACAAACCGCTGTTATGTCTGTACTTGACTACCATCCGGGAAGAATTACCGGGCGTCCTTGATGCTGAGGTTCACCCTCCCCTTCTCGTCGATCCCGATGCATTTGACCTTTATCCGGTCGCCCACCTTCACGACGTCGGAGACGTTCTCGACCCGGCTCTTGTCAAGCTTCGAAATATGGACCAGCCCCTCTTTTCCGGGAAGGACCTCAACGAAGCAGCCGAAATCCATTATCCGCTTCACCTCGCCCATGTAGACCTTGTCGACCTCGATATCCGCGAGAATTCCCAGTATCTGCTTCTCTGCCGCCTCGATGGATTCGTAGGACACGGCGGAGATGGTGACGCTCCCATCGTCCTCGACATTGAGATCAGCGCCGGATTCTTCCTGGATCCTTCGAATAATCTTGCCCCCGGGCCCGATTATTTCACCAATCTTTTCAGGATTAATCATTATCATCTTCATTTTCGGCGCGTAGGGGGATAGCTTTTCTTCAGGTTTCGGAATAACCTTATTCATTTCGCCAAGGATATGAAGCCTTCCTTCCTTTGCCTGCTCCAGGGCCACCCGCATGATCTCCGGGGTGATCCCCTCGATCTTGATGTCCATCTGGAAGGCGGTGATGCCGGCTTCCGTGCCCGCCACCTTGAAGTCCATGTCCCCGAGGTGGTCTTCCAGGCCGAGGATGTCGCTCAGGATGGCGTACTCCCCTTCTTCCTTGACCAGGCCCATGGCGATCCCGGCGACCGCGTCTTTCAGGGGAACCCCGGCGTTGTACATGGAAAGGGAGCCGGAGCAGACGCTTGCCATGGACGAAGATCCGTTGGATTCGAGTATCTCGGAGACCTGCCGTATCGTGTATGGAAAGTCTTCCTCTTCAGGCAGGACATGCTCCAGGGCACGCTCGGCCAGCATGCCGTGGCCGATTTCCCTCCGGCCCACGCCCCCGTGCCTGCCGGTTTCACCGACGCAAAACGGCGGGAAGTGGTAATGGAGCATGAACCTCTTCTCCCCTTCCCCCTCGATATCGTCAAGGCGCTGGGCGTCGGCCACGGTACCGAGGGTCGTGATACCGAGGCTCTGGGTCTCGCCCCTGGTGAACACGACCGATCCGTGGGCCCGGGGTAGAATCCCGGCCATGATCTCGATTTGACGTATCTCCTTGAGACCGCGCCCGTCGGCCCGTTTCCCCTCGGCGAGAATCCTCTTGCGCAGGATTTCGCCGTCCAGGTCGTCCACTATCTCGGAGGCCTCATGGATCGTGTCCGGAAACCGCTCTTCAAGTTCGGCCTTCACCCTGTCGACAATGGCGTCCTTTGCCTTTTCCCTCTCCAACTTGATGATATATTGAACCAGGCTTTCTATCTCGGAATAGTACTTTTCTCTGATCAGGTTCTTGAGGGATTCATCTTTCACGCAGGGACTGTACTCAAACGCCGGCTTCCCGGCCTTTTCTCTCAGTTCCTCCAGGGCCTCGCAAATCTTTTTGATATTCTCGTGGGCCAGGGTTACCGCCTCAATCATGTCGTCTTCGGATACGTTCTTCGCCGAACCCTCGATCATGGTTACCCCCTCTTTTGTCCCGGCAACCACAAGATCAATGTCGCTCCGCTCCAGGTCCGCGAATGTCGGGTTGATGATCCAGGTGTCTTCCACCCGGCCAATCTTGACCGCGCCGACCGGCCCATTGAATGGAAGGCCCGACACTGAGAGGGCGGCCGATGCGGCGTTAATCGCCACAATGTCGTGGGGGTTCGCCTGGTCGGCGGAGAGGACGTATATGATAATCTGCACCTCGTTTATGAAATCCTTCGGGAACAGGGGCCGTATGGGCCGGTCGGTCAGTCTGCAGGTCAGCACCTCCTTGTCTCTCGGACGCGCCTCTCTCTTGATGAATCCGCCGGGGATCTTGCCTGCCGCATAGGCTTTCTCCCGGTAGTCCACCGTCAGGGGGAAAAAATCCTGCCCTTCCCGAACTTCTTTTGACGCGACTGCTGTCGCAAGAACAATTACCTCGCCGAACGAAACGGCGACGGATCCGTCCGCCTGTTTGGCAAGATATCCCGTGTTAAAGCTGAGATTCTCCTTGCCGACGGCTACATTTACTTCCGTACTCATTTTTTTACCTCTTTGAGTGATTTTTCATCACTGAGGCACAGAGAAACGCAGAAAGCAGAAATCTGTATTCAGCGGAATACCGCGTCAGTGAATACATATTTCTGATTTCCGCCTGGTATGTCTCTGTGTCTCAATGAATTTTTTTAACGGTCGTCCCTTTACCTTCTCAGACCCAGGGACTTTATCAACTGCCGGTACCGCTCAAGATCTTTCTTCTTGAGATAATCGAGAAGCTTGCGCCTCTGGCCGACCAGTTTAAGCAGACCCCGGCGGGAATGAAAGTCCTTCTTGTGGACCTTGAAATGTTCCGTGAGGGTGTTTATCCGATCGGTCAAGAGGGCCACCTGCACCTCGGGTGATCCGGTATCAGTATCATGAGTCTTATACTTTTCAATGGTTTCATTTTTACCGCTCATGTTACAATCAGTCCTCCTGCATAATATGAAATAATTTCAAAATTCTAGTTCAGCCAGTATTTACTGTCTATTGTTTTCACTGTTACCCCTTCTAAACACGTTCGTGTAGCGCACGTTCCAATTATCAAAATCGACCTCGGCAATTGCAATAAGATTTTTCCCTTTGTCGATCACGGTGGAAAGTTTGCTTTCGGTTCCCGACACTTCTATCACGTCCTCCCTGCTGAAAAAGGCACCGTCCATGATCCGGGGGACCGCCTCGTCCCTTACTGTTATCGAACCGAAGTGGTCCAGGGCCTCCAGGGGTTTCACCAGGAAACCGGTGTTTCCCCGGGACCCGCTGATGTATTCGCCGAGCCCCTTTATATCGACCGCGTCCTCCACCGAAAATAAACCGGACCTGGTTCGCCGCAGATTCACGAGCAGGGCGCCGGTGCCGAGCCGTTCCCCGATATCCCTGGCCAAAGCGCGTATGTAGGTCCCCTTTGAGCAGACCACGTCGAGGGTGACGGTGTTTTCTCCCGGGTCAAAATCCCGGACCCTGAGTTCATGGACCGTTACCCTCCGGACCTTCATGTCGACCTCCTCGCCGGCCCTCGCCAGGTCCGATGCCCGCTTCCCGTTGATCTTCAGTGCCGAGTACCGGGGGGGAACCTGGGATATCTCCCCGGTGTACCCGGCCGCCTCGCGGATGAGGTCAGCCTCGGTTACGCCGTCCGCCGGCAGTTCCCGGATTATCCGTCCCTCTGCGTCGTTAGTGTCGGTGGTGACCCCGAGCTTAACGACCCCGGTATAGGCCTTGTCGTCAGCGAGGAAAAATCGGGCCAGCTTGGTGGCCATGCCGGTGCAGATGACCAGAAGCCCGGAGGCGAACTTGTCAAGGGTTCCCGAGTGGCCGATCTTTTTCAGCCCTGACAGCCTCTTGACCTCACGTATCAGGTCGTAGGATGTTATCCCTTCAGGCTTATCAAGGAGTAACACTGCGTTTTGTATCGATCGGCTTCCCACGGTCGTGTAAAAGATCAGTTATTCCTTTTCATGGTCCGAACCGTCATCCTCCGGTTCGGGCCTCGATTTTTCCAGCGTGTCCAGGAGGTTGATCATGTCAACCCCATCCTTCAAAGATTTGTCGAAGTAGAACACAATCTTCGGTATCGTCCTCATCCGGATTTCCCTGCCCACCTGCTTCTGTATAAAGCCCCGGGCGGATTCAAGGCCCTGGAGGGTCTTGTTCAGGTCTTTTTCCTCGTTGAGGACCGAGATTCCTATTCTTGCCACTGAGTAGTCTTTGCTCAGGCTGACGTCCGTTATGGTGACGAACCCTATTCTCGGGTCCTTGATCTCACGGAGCAGGAGCTCAGACACAACCCGTCGTATAAGTTCTTCCAGTCTTTCCTTACGGTATCCCATCGGCCGTACCGCGCACCCGTCCCGTCAGAGTTCCTTCGCGACTTCGATGATGTTATAGGCCTCGAAGGTATCTCCTTCTTTGACATCGTTGAAGTTTTCAAGGCCGAAACCGAACTCCTGGCCGGCGACAACCTCGGAAACGTCGTCCTTGAACCTCTTCAGGGACTTCAGGCTGCCGTCGTAGATGACCACCCCGTCCCGTATAAGCCGGATTTTCGACTTCCGCTCGATCTTGCCGGAGGTGAGAATTGACCCGGCGATGGTCCCGACCTTCGATACCTTGAATATCTGCTTCACCTCGCCGGAACCGGTCGTCTCTTCCCTCAGTTCCGGTGCAAGCATGCCCTGCATGGCGGCCTTTATCGCGTCCGTGGCCTCGAAAATAACGTTGTAGAAGCTGATGGAGACTTTCTCCTTCTCGGCGAGCTCCGCCACCTTGCCCGTGGGCCTCACATGGTAGCCTATGATGATAGCGTTAGACGCCGACGCGAGCATGACGTCAGATTCGTTGATGCCCCCGGTGCCCACGTGAATCACCTTGACCCTCACCTCGCCGGTAGAGAGTTTTCCAAGGGACTCGGTCAGTGCCTGGGCGGACCCGTCCACGTCGGCCTTGACGATAATCCGTATCTCCTGCACCTCCCCTTCCCGGATCATCTCGTTGAGGGACTCCAGGGTCACCTTGCGGACCTGCTTGGCCGTTTCAACGCGCTTGAACTCGAGACGCTTCTGGGAAATCTGTTTCGCCATCCGGTCGGATTCGACGCTCTCGAAAGGGTCTCCCGCAGCGGGAACCCCGGTGATGCCGATTACCTCAACCGGCGTGGAGGGCCCCGCCTCGTCGATAGCGCGGCCCTGGTCATCGAAAAGGGCCCTCACCTTTCCGGAGAAGACCCCGACCACGAAGGTGTCCCCCATCCTGAGGATGCCGTTCTGCACCAGTATCGTGGAGACGGATCCGCGCCCCATGTCGAGTTTCGCTTCGACCACGGTCCCCTTGGCGAGGACCTTCGGGTTCGCCTTCAGTTCGAGCATCTCCGACTGGATCAGGATGAGATCCAAAAGGTTCGGTATGTTAATCTGCTGCTTCGCGCTGATCTCCGCATAGAGGGTGCTTCCCCCCCATTCCTCAGGGGAGAGATCGTACTTGCTCGCCAGTTCCTGCTTCACCTGCTGGGGGTTGGCGTCCTGGAGGTCTATCTTGTTTATCGCCACGATGATTGGCACCCCGGCGTCTTTTGCGTGGTTGATCGCCTCAACGGTCTGGGGCATAACCCCGTCGTTGGCCGCCACCACCAGCACGACGATATCGGTTATTTTCGCTCCCCGGGCACGCATGGTGGTAAAGGCGGCGTGGCCCGGCGTATCGAGAAATGTTATTTGCCTTTCGCCGACCGTAACCTGGTAGGCGCCGATGTGCTGGGTAATGCCACCGTGTTCAATGGCCGTGATGTCTGTCTTTCGTATGGCATCAAGGAGTTTCGTCTTACCGTGGTCGACGTGCCCCATGACCGTTACCACCGGCGGGCGCTCGATATAATCCTCGGGACGGTCTTCCTCGGTCTGCTTTATCACCGTCTCGTCAAACAGGGAAACAATCTTTACGTTTGTGCCGTATTCCGATGAGAGAATTTCGGCAGTATCCGCGTCGATTATCTGGTTTATGGTAGCCATGACCCCGAGCTTCATCAGCTTCGCAATGACCTCGTTCGCCTTGACGTTGAGTTTCTTTGCCAGGTCCCCGACTGAGATATTTTCCGTTATGCTTATTTCAGAAGGGGTAACCGCCTCCTTCTTTTTTGCTACGGCCTGCTGTTTTCTCTTGAAAATGAGTTCTTTTTCAGTCTGTTCCCTTTTGTATTTCTTTTTATCCTTCTCTTTATCCTTGGTTTTTTTCTTCTTCTTTGAGACATCTTTCCCATCCGCTACAGCTTCCTTTTTCTCTTCCTTGGCAGGTGCTCCTTTTCCTGACGGCCGGGCTTTCCTGTCAGCCGGTTCGGCCTTTTTCGCCTTCGCCCTGGCTGCAGGTTTTTTCCCAGCTTCGGCTTCACCTGTCTTATTCCTCGCGGGCTTCTTCTCTCTTACCTCTTTTTTCTCTTCTTCGTCGGCTTTTTTCTCCTTGTTCTCCTTTTCCTTTTCCTTGCCGACGCTGACCTTGCGCTTTAGTTTTATCTTTTTTCCCTTCCTGGCCTTTTCTATCTTCTGGGCCTTCCTGGTCTTTATGACTTCGATTTTCTTTTCAATGAGAAAGATATCCTTCTCGTTTAGATCGGTTTCCTCGTTTTCACAGGGTATCTCCAGTTCCCTGCACACTTCTAGCATGTCTTCCATGGTTATATGGTTCTTTGTCGCTATGTCAACAGCCTTCATTGATTACGTTTCCTTAATATTGATTTGTTCCCTTCGTGATCCATATCTTTATGCGTCATGCTGAAAAGAAACCCGGCCCGCTGGTTCGGCCACCTCGTTCCCCGCCTTTCTACTCCTCGACCTCTACCTCTTCGTCAGTATCTGCTTCCTCTTCATCATCAAAGTCAACGTTTTCTTCTATAATATCTATAATTTTACGCGCAGTTTTTTCCCCGATACCGTCGATTTCCAGGAGCTCGTCCAGCTCTTTCTCTACCAGATCTTCGACCGAGAAGATACCCCCGGCTTCCAGGAGTTTGATTATCCTGCCGTCAAGGCCGGGGAGCTCGTCGAGAGAGGTCTCATCCTCGTCCCTGGTTGTGAAAAGCTGTTCCACGATGGCCCTCGATTCGCTGGAGCTGAGGAATTCCCGGTACTGCTCCTCAGTCTTCACGTCAATATCAAATCCGCAGAGTTTCGAGGCGAGCCTTACGTTGTGCCCCGCCTTTCCGAGAGCCAGGTGCTTCTGGTCGTTTTCCACTACTGCAATGACCCCGCCGTCCGCCTTGACCACAATCTCAACGACCTTGGCCGGGGTTAAGGAGTTCTGGGCCATCATCTTCCGGTCGCTGTAATGCTCTATCACGTCAATCTTTTCCCCTTCCAGCTCCCGCACGATGGACTGGATCCGAATCCCTTTCATGCCGACGCACGCCCCGACCGAGTCGACATCGTCCCTCTGGCTGGTTACCGCCACCTTTGTGCGGAGGCCCGGTTCCCGGACGATATTCACAATCCGTACCACGCCGTCGTATATCTCGGGTATCTCCATTTCAAAAAGCTTCTCGATGAATTTTGGATGGGTCCGGGAGAGGATTATATTCGGCCCCTTGGAGTTCTTCTGCACCGCCAGGATAAGGGCCTTGACCCGGTCCCCTAGCTTGAAATGCTCAAGGGGGGACTGTTCCCTGGCCGGGAGAACACCCTCGGTCCTTCCGAGGTCTATGAACATGGCGTCCCGGGACTTGCGCTGGAGGAAACCGTTGATGAGCTCATTCTCCTTGTCGACGAATTCATTGTATATTATGTTCTTTTCCGCTTCCTTGATCTTCTGAATGATCACCTGCTTCGCGGTCTGTGCCGCGATCCGGCCGAAGGATTTAAGGGGATTTTCGACCACCTCTATCTCATCGCCGAGTTCAGCCTTCGGGTTAATTTTAACGGCATTATTATAAGATATCTCTTCGGCCTGGTTATTGGCGTTATTGACCACCATCTTCCTTGACACTACCGTGACATTGTTGTTCTCCCGGTCAAACTCAACACGGACGTTATCGATTATGCCGTACTGCTTCTTAAACGCTGACAGCATGGCCGATTCGACAATCTGTTCGATCTCATCCCGGGGAATCCCCTTGTCGGTCGCGATCTGATGAAGTGCTTCAAAAAAATTATTGCTCATGACTGGTTAACCTTTAATAATCAAGATTAGAATTTTCTATAGAATTAAATAAAATTTCAATGTCACCCTTTTCTGTTTCAATTACAACGGCGTTTTCGGAGACATCCTTTATCGTGCCCCGCTCAATTTTTTTAACATTCCCGCTTCGAACCGCTATCCTGGCCGGTGAACCGGCAAACCGGCGGAAGTCATTTGTCGTATTGAGTCTGCGCTTAAGCCCGGGGGAAGAAACCTCGAGGGAGTAATTAGAGAAGAGCCCGGAGGAATCAAGCCTTGACGAAAACTCTTTGCTGAATATTTCACAGTCGTTATGAGAAATTGCCCTGTCGCTGTCAATCCTTACGATGACCCTGGAATTCTCCCCCTTCAGGTATACCGAGGATTCATATACCCGGTAACCGAGGTCCCGCGCTGTTTCTTCAATGAGAGCGGCGATTTTTTCCCTGACCATAGTACCGTTACCTGGTTTAGGTGCGTATCGAAAAAAAGAGAGTGGGCGGAACCACTCTCTTTTTACCATAGCATCCAGAAATACCGATACCACTATCAAATAAACCACTTTTTATTGCAACATATTTTTTCCGGGCGGGGAGCTGAATGGGGTATCAGGTCACTATCCTGTTACGGCCCGACTCTTTGGCCCGGTACAGCTTTTCATCAGCGAGCTTGAGGATATCGTTGAGCGAAAAGTCGTCGCTCCCCATTTCATCAAGGGAGGTTATGCCCGCGCTGAAGGTAACCTTTATGTTGTTGCCGTCAAAGCTGTAAATCGACGACTCCACCGTGCCGTGAATCCTTTTTAATATAATTTCAGTCATGTCCCTGGTGCAGTCGAAGAAGAGAATGATGAATTCCTCACCCCCGAAGCGGGCAAGTATGTCGTAGGACCTGATGCCGTTTTTCAGGGCCGTCGCGAATTCGGTCAGGATGTAGTCTCCTGCCAGATGGCCGTAATTGTCGTTTATCTTCTTAAAGTTATCGATGTCGATGATGGCAAGTGCGAAATTGCTGCCGGTGGTCCTCTTGTAGTGATCTACCTTTTTCATTGCGATATCGAAAAAATAACGCCGGTTATACACTCCGGTCAGGGGGTCGAGCATGGTTTTCCGCTTCAGTTCCTGCTCATAGTGCTTGATCTTGATTGCCGACTTCGTCCTGACCAGAAGTTCATTCCTGTCAAAGGGCTTCTTGATGTAGTCAAAGGCCCCGGAATCAAATCCTTCCACCACGTCGCTGCCGTCGTCCCTGGCCGAGATGAAGATTATAGGAATGTCGCTGTAATCCGGAATGCTGGAGAGTTTCCTGGCAATCTCGAACCCGTCCTCCCCGGGCATGATCACGTCGAGAAGTATTATGGATGGGAAAACGGTTTTCATGATTTCCCAGAGTTCGCTGCCGTTCCGAGCGGTGAAGACCTCGTAATCGCTGAAAATGTTCTTCAGCACCATGAGATCATATTCTGAGTCGTCAACAATCAGGATCTTGTCACTCATCGAGTTAACCGTAAAAAAGTATAGCGCACGAGAACAAGGTAATCTATTAGAAACCTGAGATCAAGTAATTAAAGCTCTTCAATGAACAAAAATTTCACGAAAGACCCCTGCCAAAAAAAACTGCGCGGCCAAAGAAAGTTCTTGTAAAAACACTCAGCTGATTCCTATAGTTTGAATGAAGGGTACATCTGTAAATTGGTTTTCTTCCAGGATTATAATGGATACTACCAATAAAATGTACCCTTAAACTCTACGGCAGTGGTAAATACCGCGATATGATAACCAACAGCCGGATGCCACCATATAAAAAACGGTACGCCCTATGAAACAATTATGGAACAGGATATCCATACAGAACAAGATCCTGATAATCGGAATTTCCATGATCATGCTCTTCGCGACTGCGGTATTCAGTTACTTCATACCGACAATCCGCTCCACCATAATGAGGGAAAAGAAGGAAAAAGTGAAAGATCTTACCGTGATCGCCTACGATTCCCTGGTCAATTTCTACAACGATTACGAGATGGAGCGCCTGACCGAGGACGAGGCCAGGAGCCTGGCCAGGTACCATATCGGCAAACTGCGTTACGGGGAGGAAAACAGCGACCACTTCTGGATACTATCCCTGAAATACTACGGGATAGAACTCCCCTACCGAGCTGACCTGGTGGGGCAGAACCTGAAGGAATTCAAGGACCCAAAGGGACGGTTCATCTACCGGGACATGGTGGATATCTGCAAAAAAAAGAAAGACGGCTTTTACCAGTTCTCCCGGCAGTATAAATCCGAGGTCACGAGAATCGATCCGGTCATATCCTACGTCAAGCTCTTTGAGCCGTGGGGCTGGGTCATCGGCACCGGCGCCTACCTCCACGACATCAAGCGGGAGGTCACCCGGATGTACATAAAGGTATCGATCACAACCCTCCTCGTTGTCCTGATTGCCATGGCCCTCCTCTATTTTATATCTAGATCCATAACTTCCCCAATCAAGAAAATAACGAGCAGCCTTAAAAACACGAACCTCAACACACGCCTCCACACAGAATCCCGGGATGAAATAGGGGAACTGGCGAGCCACTTTAACACCTTCGTCGAAAAGATGAAGAACGTCGTCGTCGACATCCGGGAGGCGTCGACCCATCTCGCAGCGTCGGCAGAGGAGATGTCAGCCATTTCGGTCCACTTCTCCGAAAACGCCCACGTCCAGAGCAAAAACACGGTTATCGTCCATAACACGGTCCATAAGATCACGAGGGAGATGGACCAGATAGCGGAGGACATTGACCAGGAGTTCAACAGCCTCAACGACCTCGTTTCCGGTATGGACACCCTCTCGGTCCTGATTAACAACCTGAACCAGGATACGGAGCAGGCCATGATCATGATTGAGACCACGTCTGACCAGGCCCGGTCCGGGGAGACTTCCCTTAAGGACATGTATGAAAGCATGAAAAAAATCGGGGACAGCTCCCACGAGATGACGGGCATCGTTAACATCATCAACGACATATCCGAGCAGATAAACCTCCTGTCACTGAACGCCTCCATAGAGGCGGCCCGGGCCGGAGAAGCCGGACGGGGTTTCGCCGTGGTCGCGGAGGAGATATCCAACCTGGCCGACGCCACCGCCAAGAGCCTGGGCGAGATCAACCGCATCATCACCGAAAACGAGAGCGAAATAAACGCCGGGTACAAAAAAGTCCAGGGAACGGTTGACAATATAACCAGGATAATAGAAAACATCAACACAATGGGGGTGATGATTCGCGGCATCACCCAGAAGGTCCGGGACCAGGTCGGCACAAAGGAGGACGTCCAGCGGGAGGCCCAGGATATCCGGAACATGTCCGAGGGGATACGTATGACCACCCGGGTCCAGAAACTGGCGGTCACCGAGATAACATCACTCATCAGCGAAATTAACGAAAGCAGCGAGAATATTACCGCCGGGTCGGAACAGCTCGCCAGCAGCTCCGAAGAGGTTGCCGGGATGGCGGACGAACTGAAGTCAAAAGTCGATATCTTCCAGATCTGATGAATTTACTTGAGAACCTTAACACGAACCAGAGGGAGGCAGTGCTTCATACCGACGGCCCCCTCCTCATCCTGGCGGGTGCGGGCTCGGGCAAGACCAGGGTCATCACCCACCGGATAGCCTACCTGATACAGGAGAAACGGGTCCACCCGTCGAACATTTTCGCGGTCACCTTTACCAACAAGGCGGCCGAGGAGATGAAGAACCGGGTCATGGGCCTCGTCGGCCCGGCGGGGAACAGCGTGTTCATCAAGACCTTCCATTCTTCGTCGTCATTCATCCTGCGGCGTTTCGGGGACCGGATAGGCATACCCCCGGCCTTTTCCATATACGACCAGAGCGACCAGGAATCGGTCGTCAAGGAGATCCTTCTGGACATGCGCCTCGACCCGAAAAAGGTGCGCCCGTCAATGATAGTCTCAAAGATCTCGGAGGTGAAGGAAAAGGCGGAACTCCTGGAAGGAACTGACCTCTCCCTCCTCCTCCCTGACTACTACGCCTTTAACTTCGAGGAGATCTACACCCTGTACCACGAGAAGCTCCGAGCGAACAACGCCCTCGACTTCAACGACCTCCTGGTGAAGGCCGTCGAGCTTCTGAGGGCGAGCGGGCCGGTGCTCGAGGAACTCCAGCGGCGGTGGCGCTACTTCATGGTGGACGAGTACCAGGACACGAGCTACGCCCAGTACCTCATCGCCCGGTACCTGGCCGCGAAGAGCCGGAACATCTGCGTCGTCGGGGACGACGACCAGTCGATTTACTCCTGGCGGGGGGCCGACATCAGGAACATCCTCAACTTCGAAAAGGACTACCCGGAAGCAAAGGTGGTGACCCTGGAGGAGAACTACCGCTCCAGCGAACCGATCCTCCACGCCGCCGCTTCGGTGATAATCAACAACATCAACCGCAAGATAAAGAACATCCGCTCCACCCGGGGGGACGGGGAGCCGGTGGTCTGGTGCCGGGCAAACAACGAGTACGGCGAGGCGGAATTCGCGGTGAACACCATCATCTCCCTGAAAAACCGGGAAGGACTCAGGAACAGCGATTTCGCCGTGTTTTACCGCACCAACGCCCAGTCCCGGGTCTTCGAGGACGTGCTTCGGCGCGAGGGGGTCCCCTACCGGGTCATCGGCGGCCTGAAGTTCTACGACAGGAAAGAGATAAAGGACATCATCGCCTACCTCCGATTTATCGTGAACCCGAAAGACCTGGTCTCCCTGGTCAGGATAATCAACGCCCCGGCCCGGGGAATCGGCAGGGCCACGGTGCAGAAGATACGCGACACCGCCGCTGAAGAGGGTGTAGACGAGTGGACGGTCATCGAAAAGGGTCTCCTCCCGGGGAAAGAACCGAAGGGCCTGCCCGGCTTCAGGGAACTGATGGCCCGGGCCATGGAACAGGCGAAGGCTATCCCCGTCGTGAAACTATCCGACTTCACCCACCAGGTTCTGGCGGATTCAGGTTACCGGAAGGCCCTTGAGAACGAGAACAGCATCGAGAGCGCCTCCCGACTTGAGAACCTGGACGAATTCATAAACAGCGTCTTCACCTACGAGACTATCCAGCCCGAGACGACCCTTGACCAGTTCCTCCAGGACATATCCCTCCTCACCTCCGAGGAGAACCCGGACGATGACCCGGAGGCCCGGAAGAACGCCGTGACCCTGATGACGGTGCACAACGCCAAGGGCCTGGAATTCCCGGTCGTGTTCCTCACCGGCATGGAGGAGGACATGTTCCCCCACCGCTTTTCCACGGACACCGAGGAGGGCATCGAGGAGGAGCGGCGCCTCTGCTACGTCGGCATCACCCGGGCCATGGAGCGGATCTACCTTACCAGCGCCGAGCTCAGGCGCACCTACGGGGGCGTCCAGTACAAGGAGCCGTCCCGGTTCATACGGGAAATCCCGGAAGAGAGCGTCGCCCTCCAGACCTATTACGGGAGCGACGCCCCCGGTTTCGGCAGAACCGTGCGCGAGGACTCACACCCGCAAGTTGAATCCCGCGTGCCGCCCCGGGAGCCTGCTGAAGATGGGTCCCATTTTCGCAGGAAGGACATGATCATGCACCCGAGGTACGGGGTCGGCAGGATCACTAAAATCGAGGGGACCGGTGACAACATCAAGCTGACAATCAGCTTTGACACGAGCACGAAGACATTCATGGAGAAGTACACCCCCCTGGAAAAACTGAGCTGACCGGAAGGAGAACCGTATGAAAAAAGCGGCAATAATTCTTCTATTTATACTCTTCGCGTGCATATCGAAACAGCCGAAACAGACTGGACAGGAAAAAAAGACCCCCCTCGAAAAATTCCTCCGACGGTGCGAACTTGACGTGACCAGCGCGATCGACGTCATCACGGAAAAGGATATCGTGAAAAACCTGACCCATCTCCAGACCATGAACATGGGGGGGAGGAAGTACTACCTCCTGGAGCGGGAGAACATCACGAAAATGATAAACGCGGTTACTAAAGGTGTCTACTCCGATTACATACTCATCAACAGGGGCGGTACGGTGATCTACACGAAGTTCAACAATGATATTTTCGGTAAGAACGTTCGGACCAGCCTCAGGGACACGGTCCTGTACGAGTGTTACGTTAACCGGGGAATTCCCCGCTACTTCGGCGACGTGACGTTCCTGACCGACGGCTCCCGCCCCTGTCTCTACGTGTCCTCATCGATTTCGGACAACGGTGAATTCAACGGAATATTCGTCCTCGAGACGGACGTCCGCAAACTCCAGGAGATCATGGGTAGCGGGAAGGAGATAATAGGGTTCGACGGCCTCTATAAGGTGCCGAATCAACTGAGCCGCGTCAACGAGCGCTATCCCCTGTTCGAGGGAATCAACGTCCAGATGTCCGGAAGCAACAAGGAGAACCTTCTCTACGGACCCGGAAGCGAGACATACCGATACCGTTTTTTCAAGTACCGAAACCTGAACTGGATAATCATAACCGATATAGATTAAAGGGCACACCCAAAAATCCGGTTTATATAAAGTCACCTAGATCTTGTCTATGTCATCCGTGACAAAGAGATCTGAGATAATCGTGTGAATGTTGGAGAATATTCCCGGGAACCCGAAGCCCTCGCTCAGGAGCTTGCTCAACCGCCGGGAGATGGCCACCATTTTCATATCGTCGATGTATTTTTTCCCCGATTCAACAGCCCCCTTCAAAATCCCGGGGAATATCATGGCTATATCATGGATGTCGCCCTGAACCAGGTCCCTCACTCCCCTTTCAGCCAGTACCGTATCGTCAAGGGCCTCTTCTGGCAGGAGTGACACCACCATGAGTCCCGGCCTGAACATCTCGTAATCACCCTGTTCGAGCACGTCCCTGAGGCATACGATGATATCAGCGTTGCCGAGAATATTGTCCGCGGTGGTAGCGAGCCCCCCGGCGCTCTCGAAGGCCATCATCTCCCTGTCGCTCCCCCCGTACCCGAGAACCCGGTACACCCCTGATTTCAGAAGCAGCGAGGTGATGCGTATCGCCGAATCGTCGAGGCCGATAATCCCGATGGTCGTTTCATCAGTATTAAACCTGCTCTTCACCATGAGCTTATCGACAAGGGTGAGCACATAGAGAGGGATATCGTCATAGAAAAAGGAGAGAACCGGTATCGATACACTGCCGTACAGCTGCCGGTAGAAGGCCGGATCCGGAACAGTTGTTGTCATAATCCTGAACGCGGCAAAGGTGTTCTCAATACGCTGGAGGGTGCGGATCAGATCGTCCTGGTGATCGTATTTCAGGACAAGGGGAAAGCCGTTGAGGTCGCTGAAACTGCTCAGTACCGCGGCGTCTTTTTCAGCCAGGACAAAGAAACGGAGAACCTCTTCCAGGGGTACTCCTTCAGCAGTACTCATGCCGCAGATTAACCCGACGTTCCTGGAAATGCTGGTAAAGAGGTGACCCGGTTTTTCATGGATCTTGTCTGTGATGAGATCCGCCGCGCCGACGAGCCCCACCTGGTAATCCTGCTGATGCTCCATCGGAAGCTTACCCGTAACCCTGATCAGCCCCCCCTGGATGCTGTCCTCAAAAGAGTGATCGATCGATACGATCGAAAACTTATCGCTGGTGCTGTTCACTATTTCCACGAAATCGGTGAACCTGGTCCTCTTGCTGTAGGCGATCTCGATGGAGTATTTCTCATTTCTTCGGTCATTGTCGAGGAGGTTCAGGCTGTTTATTTCCATGACCGAATTGTTGAGGATCTCTATGAAGCCGGGAAGGGTCCCCCGTTTAATCTGTACGGTAAGTTTCGTTATCAGTCTCATTCTTCCTGACGCTCCCCCCTCTTCAGTCTCAAGACCTCTGACGCGAATTCACGGCCCCTGTCCCGGGCTGCCGACAGTTCCCGTGAAGATAATGACGCCAGGTCGTCCGTTTTGTCAAT
The DNA here is from genome assembly GCA_964514165.1 of uncultured Leptospirales bacterium. Classification (GTDB taxonomy): domain Bacteria; phylum Spirochaetota; class UBA4802; order UBA4802; family UBA5550; genus CAZEPS01. Next base: position 7,927 of record CAZEPS010000018.1, on the reverse strand, counting down.
ACCAATGTATTTCCCGCTGTCAAATGCGCAGTTGAGGATTTTACTGAAATGTTTCATGATTATAAGGGAAGAGTCAAACATGGTCCCGTATTCTCCCCCACCGGCCATGATGAGAAAGGCTGTTTTTTCATTAATATCTTCACTACGCCTGGCCATCTCCCAGATCACCTGGCACCGGTCGATGATGCACTTCAGGGGGCCCGGCAGGGAAGAGAAATATACCGGCGATGAAATGGAAATACCCGGGGCGTTGACCAGGAAATCGCAGAGGGGCTCCATACTGTCAGAAAAAACGCATTCGGCAGCGTCACGGCAGTGGCCGCAGGCGATGCAGGGATTGAATTCACCGTCATAGGCGTAAACCCTCTCCACGGAGAGCCCGCTTTCGAGGACCGGCTCAAGGAACTCATCATGGAGCCGTGAAGAGAACCCGTCCCACCGGGGGCTCCCGCAAAGAGACACGACGTCGGCCCGGTCAGTCATGTTTCAATCTGGAAAAAATCATCCTCCCGGCGGTGGTCTGCAAAACCGAGGTAACGGTCACATCGACCTCCTCGTTGAGCTTTCTCCTGCCGTTTTCCACCACCACCATAGTCCCGTCGTCGAGATATCCTATGGCCTGGTTGTGGTCTTTCCCTTCTTTTATGAGGGCGACCTTCATCTCCTCGCCGGGAAGCACCACCGGTTTCAGGGCGTTGGAGAGCTGATTGATGTTCAAAACCGGGACCCCGTGGAATTCCGCCACCTTGTTCAGGTTGAAGTCGTTGGTGATTACCTTGGCGTCCATCACCTTGGCGAGCTTCACCAGCTTGGCGTCCACCTCGTTGATATCGTCGAAATCCATGTCCGAGATCTTCACCATGACCGACTGGTCCTTCTGCATCTTATTGAGGATATCAAGCCCCCGGCGTCCCCGGTTCCTTTTGATCGAATCGGCCGAGTCCGCTATCATCTGCAGCTCTTGAAGAACAAAGTTCGGTATGACGAAAATCCCCTCGAGAAACCCGGTGTCGCTTATGTCGGAGATCCTCCCGTCTATGATGACGCTCGTATCGAGTATCTTGTAGGGGATGGTCCCCTCGCTCGATTCCAGGCGATGGGGGATTATCAGGTCAAGGAAACCGAGATCCTCGTACTTGATGACAAAAAACATCATGACCCAGAACCCGACAACGTAGCAGATGACCGGCCTGAGAGCAGCTGAATATCCCGAGAAAACCCCTATTTTCAAAGAGGAAACCGCGGCGCAGATGAGATGCCCCAAGGTCAGGCCCACGATGAGGCCGATGATGGCCGCAATGAAGAGGCGCGGCGAAACGGTGTGGGATATGTACTCTATAAGGATTATCAGGAGCAAAGATACAACGCCGGCCACGGCGGCCGCGATGAAGGCCACCTGAAGCGAGATTTCAAGAAAAAACAGAAATGAAAAGATCACAGAAACAGCTATAAAAATAATTCGTAAAATAACAATCATTGTTTTTCCCTCATTATCACGTGAATTTTGCGAAATAACCATGAATCCGCATTTCTACTTACATATGGCAAAGATCAGCCTGTTCTGGTACAAATTTTGGGTCATCACTGGTTCGAAAACAGCCCGAATATGGTTACGGGCGCCGGGTCACAAACGGCAGCCCGGCCCGGGAGATCGATACCGGCTGATTCATTCATCCGCGGGTTCCATGGACACCGCACCGCGGCCGGACAGGGAATCGAGGGGAAAAATAAAGAGGTATTCGCGCCTGGAACAATCCGGCGCTTTAATCGCTTTTATGCACGGAAAGGGCCTCAGAAACAAGGTCACCGGCGTCCTCGACCTCGATGTCTTTGGACAGGGCGAGTTCGTGTGTTACCAGCTGATAGGCGTTTTCATAGAGTTTCCGTTCCATGATGGAGAGTTCCTTTTCACAACCGCGGCGGTAAAGATCCCTCGCAACCTCGGAAACCTCGTATATAGATCCGCTCTTGACCTTGTCAATGTTGTTCTGATACCGTTCTTTCCAGTCATCAACCGAGGTGTTCTCGTCCCTGGAGAGCAGGTTGAGTACCTTCTTAACTTCCCGTTTGGAGATAATGCTGCGCAGACCAATGCTTTCGGCGTTTTTCACCGGAATCATGACCTTCATTCCGCTGTTGATGATATGAATAATGTAGTATTCCCCGCGCTTTCCCAGGACAACCTTTTTTTCAATGGCCTCTATTCGTCCCACTCCGTGCATTGGATAAACAACCTTGTCTCCGACCTTAAACATGCGTAACTCCTGTAAACATGATGCCGTTTAATTTAAGGGGCCAGCGAGATGTCCCCCAGTGTCTTAGAAAAATAACCTCTTTACTTATTCCCCTGGTACCGATCATTCTGAATACTACCTGATAAAAAAATATGATGACGCTTTTCCACGTTACCCGGGACATAAGCACTGACAGTCCAAACCAACCTCCGTAGTATACTCTACCCGATTAATCGGGCATGATGCCCTCTTTTTCCATGTACCGCTCGATAACCGATTTCATTTCCCTGTCTTCCCCGGCTTCCATTGTGTGATACTGGGCCTGGGCACCCGGGAGCCCCCACGAGTTCCCGCCGTACGCGACGACCCCCTTCGGCCTGTCGGGATAGACCGGGGGTTCCATTCCGTTATAGATATCCCTCATGTATTTCCCCCATATGGGTGCGGCAACCGAGGCCCCTGCCTGGTGCCTCCCGAGGGACATATAGAGCCGGTCGTATCCGACCCAGACAACTGCCGAGATATCCGGGGTAAATCCGCAGAACCAGGCGTCGGTCCAGTTCGTGTTTGTTCCGGTTTTACCCGCCGCCTTGTGCTTGAAGCCCGCTTTGAAGCGGATACTTTCAGTCGCGGTGCCCCGATCAACGACCCCCATCATCATCTGGGTCATAATCCAGGCCACCTCTTCCGATATGACCTGTATGGATCCGTCCATCTCTTTTGATGCGATGGCGTTCCCCACCTCGCTCTCGACGTTGGCGAGCTCGTTACCGTCCCGGTCGACCACATACCGGATGGCGAAAGGGATGACGTCGCGCCCCCTGTTGGCGAATATGGCGTAGGCGTTTGCCATCTCAAGCGGGGTCACCTCGGTGGTTCCCAGGGCCAGGGTCGGATTCGGGCTGAACCGGGACTCCGGGACCTTGAGCATCCTCGAGGCGAAATTGACGATCCCTTCGGCCCCCACGATGTCGTAAACCCGTACCGCGATGATGTTTATCGAACCTGCCAGGGCGCTGTCAACGGCAACCATCCCCTTGTATTCATCTTCGTAATTGCCGGGGGCCCACATTTCGCCCCGGGAATCGATATCGACAATGGGGGCGTCAATGAGCAGGGTGCCGGTGGTGAGCTTTTTCGCCTCGATGGCGGCCCCGTACACGAAGGGCTTGAACGATGAGCCGGGCTGGCGCAGGGCCTGGACCGCACGGTTGTACTGGTTTGACACCTCGAACCGGGACCCGCCCACCATGGTTGAAATAAACCCGGTTGACGGCTCGATGGCCACGATTGCCCCCTGGACCTTCATGGTCGACGTCAGGTCGGCGAGCTTTGTCCTGAACTCCTGGATCGCCCTGTTCGGTTCCGATGTCCCGACAAAGTAGGAGAGTATGTCCGCTGGATCAATCAGCTCTTCCGCCATCTCCTTTTTGACCATCGATTCGACGTCCCTGCTGACCTTTATAGACGGGAGAGAAAATATCATTCTCAGCATATCGTAGGCGCCGATAAGGCCACGGTCCACGGCGCTGTTATACATCTTGTTCGCCTTTGAAGAGACCCTGTCCTGCTGGAACACCGCCTTGCGGATATGGTTCTGGGCGACCCGCTGCTTCTTTAAATCGAGGGTGGTGTAGACGTTGAGCCCCTCCTTGTACACCAGGTCTTCGCCAAAACGGGTGATAAGGCTCTGGCGCACGTAATCGGTAAAATAGGGGGCCTTGTCAATGCTCCTGGTTATGGCGGTCCTGGTCGGGTACTCAATTTTAATCGAATCGAGGTACGCGGGCCAGAACTCTTCATATATCTGATCCGCCCTCTCTTTGGAGATAAAACCCGCGTCCTCCATACGGTTCAGGGTGTCACGGTGCTTGTAAAAGGCGTTCCTCGGGTTCCTCAGAGGGGAATAACCGTACGGCTTTGAGGGGAGGGCGGCAAGGAGTGAACTCTCCGCCAGGGAAAGGTTCCGGAAATCCTTATCGAAGAAGAATTCCGCTGCCGTGGCTATGCCGTGGCACCCGTGGCCCAGGTAAATCTGGTTGAAGTACATCTCCAGGATCTCTTCCTTGGAGAATTTCTTTTCGATCTGGAGTGCCAGCACCGCCTCCATTGCCTTTCTCGCGAAGGTCCGCTCCCCGGAGGTAAAGAGCCGTTTTGCCAGCTGCTGTGTAATGGTGGACCCACCCTGGACGATGGTGGGGTTGAAATTCTGTACCGAAGCGATTATATTCTTGCCCATGGCCCTCATGATGGCAGGGAACGAGAGCCCGAAGTGCTCATAGAAATCCTGGTCCTCCACCGCGATAAAGGCGTTCAGGCAGCTCTGGGGAAGGTCCTCGTAGAAGATGAGAATTCGCTTCTCCTGAAACAGCTCCGCTATTATATCTCCGTTTACGTCGTAGAGCCGGGTCGGAACGCTCGGCTGGAAGGCCTTGAGGTTGTCGATTCCGGTGTAGTTCATAATCTCGGAGGTGATATATCCGAACACGCTGCCGCTGATTATCAGGAGAACGAACACGACAATAATGAATATTCGTTCAACTTTCCGTATCTTTTTCGGTTCCATGAGAGAGAAGAATTCCTTGAAAAAACAGTAAATTTTGTGAACCTCTATTAATTAAACAAGAGGTTCCCTCATATCAAAACGGTCTGCTGCAGGGAGCAATTGTTAAAAAAGGGGACTATAAATCAATCACTATTTTTTCAGCAGTTTTATTATATACGTTACCACAAAAATAATAACGAATCCTATGGCAACCCACATTATCACGTAAAAAGCGGCCTGAAGTGCGACCCCGAGCACCTTGAACAAGAGGGGCAGGAGATACTTAAAGGTGATATAGATGAGAATGATTATTCCCGCGATATAAAGGATAGTTTTTACCCTGTTGTCCATTTTCTTACTCCTGAATTATCAACCGGATCGGGCATCAGACCCGTGATTTTCACACAATCGCCCCTTTCTGGAAGCAGTATAACCGATGACGGGGCATAAATCAAATATTTTTTTCACAGAAAAAACTCAACTCGGCCGCTCCGTTACCCTGACGTAAATATTAACAAGCCGCTTGTCCCGCCAAACGGTTATTTTCAGGGTCTTCCCCACCGGGGTGTTGCCAACAATATTGAGGAGGTCCTTGTAGCTCTTAATCCTCTGGTCGTTCACCTTAACAATATAATCACCGACCCTGAGGCCGGCCCTCTCGGCTGGGCCTCCCTGCATGACGCCCCCCACGAAGGCCCCCTCGTTCGATTCGAGGCCCAGGTCTTTGGCGTATTCCTCCGTTATCTGGGCGATGCTGACCCCGATATATCCCCGCTTTATCTTCTTGTGCTGCTTGAGCTGACTCAGGATTGACCGGGCCGTGTTTATCGGGATTGCGAAACCTATCCCCATGTACCCCCCGCTCTGGGAGTAGATCATCCGGTTGATGCCGATGACCTCCCCGTAGATGTTAATCAGGGGGCCGCCGGAGTTGCCCGGGTTGATGGAGGCGTCGGTCTGTATGTGGGAGCCCCCCATGAAGTCAACGTCCCTCCTGCCGATGGCGCTGATCACCCCCACGGTGAATGTCTTGTCCAGGCCGAAGGGGTTGCCGATGGCGATGGCCCAGTCCCCCACCTTCACCTCGTCAGAGTCGCCGAAGTAGACCGGTTTCAGCTTTTCCCTGGTATTCACCTTCAGGAGGGCGATGTCGGTCCGCTCGTCGGAGCCGATTATCTGGGCGTCGTAATTCTTCTCGTTGATGCCGACGGTGATGGAGTCAACCCCGGCTATGACGTGGTGGTTGGTGCAGATGTACCCGTCTTCGGAGAGAATGAAACCGGTGCCGAGGCCCTTCCTCTTCTGCACCCGGGACCTGCCGCCGAAAAATTCGTCCATGAAGGGATCGCTGAAAAAGGGGTGCATCTTCACCCTCACGGTCTGTTCAGTGGTAATGAACACGACCCGTTCGGTGTAGAGGCTTGATATATTTCTAAAAGTGTCCTGGATCTCGCAGGCCTTGGCGGTCTCCCCGGCATTCTTCAGGGGGGACCTGCCCGCTTCCCCGAAAAGGACCTGTTCCCGGTTCTTGCAGGAAAACTGGTGAAGCAGGATGACCAGTGCTATGATCAATACCGGCATGGTATAGAGAATTCTTTTCTTCATGGTCTTCTCCGAATTGTTTACTGGAATTCCTTCCTTTTAAACCTGCTCCGCTTTCTCGCATCCTCCTCGATGACATCGCGAAAAATATAGCGGTAATCGTTGGACCGGTCGGCCTCAAACTGTTCCAGGTCCACCCTGTTCGGTTTCTCCTTTTCCCCGCACGATGGCACAACGGCTAACAGGGCGGAAAGGATCACAAAAACCGTTATTTTCCTGAATATATATTGATACGGTACCATTTCAGCAGTAACTGGTGTTGTTTTCGCATACATCTACAATCATACGCTTATTTTACAAGCATAAATTGTAACTCGACTGGATGATTTCTGACGTAATCTGACAACACCGCATAAAGCTGTTAAGAAAAAAACTTGATATTACAACCCCCATCCCTATCCTCATCTGAAAGATGGACTGGTGAATTATATGAAGAAAACAGCAATCATTTTCACAATACTGCTTTCCGTGACCTCACTTTCGGCGAATGTTAACCAGGAGCTTCTCAACGCGGCGAAAAACGGTAACAGTGGAGGGGTAATCCAGGCCCTGGATCAGGGTGCCTACATCAATATCAGGGACAAAGAGGGAAACACCCCTCTGATGCGGGCCACCATAAACGGGAATTACAACCTGGCCGAACTCCTCCTGAAGCGGGGGGCAAACCCGAACATCCAGGACCGGTTCGGCAAGACCCCCCTCTTCCTGGCCCGGGGCCCCCTGTTTCAGCTTCTGCTGAAATCGAAAGCCAGGCTCAACATCAGGGACAAAAAGGGATTTACAGTCCTCATTGACCGGGTCTACCAGGGTGACCGGGAAGACGTGCAGCAGCTGATTCGGGCCGGGGCGAACGTCAACCTGAAGGAAAAACACGGGTACACCGCCCTCATCCTCGCAGCCTACCTTGGACACGACTCGATCCTGGAACTCCTCATAGAGGGCGGGGCCATGCTCAACATCAGGGACCGGTTCGGCAACACGGCACTGATTCTCGCCGCCGGGAGGAACATGGCCCGTTCCGTGCAGATACTGATAAACGCGAAGGCTGATCTCAACGCGACAAACCGGTTCGGCAACACGGCACTCATGGCCGCATCCTTCAAGGGATACTACCAGGTCGTGAAAATCATTCTCGGCGCCGGGGCAGACCCGGACATCCAGGACGCGCAGGGAAACTCGGCCCTGATGTTTGCCGCAGTGAACGACCATTCCCCGATTGTTCGTTTCCTCGCCGCCAGCGGCGCCAGGCTCAACCTGAAAAACAAGAATGGCATGACCGTTCTCAAGAGCGCCCGCTATTTACAGAAGAACGACATAGTACGAATTTTAAAGCGGTACGGGGCGAAATAGGAGCTGATTATGAAGCGGCATAAAATAGGGAACATACTCAGGGAGGGCGCACCGGGAGAATCGGTGATCATCAGCGGATGGGTGCGGACCAAGCGTGATTCGAAGAATTTCAGCTTTCTCGAGGTTAACGACGGCTCATCACTCGCCAATATCCAGGTCATAGCGGACTCCTCCCTGTCAAACTACTCCGAAGTAA
>CAZEPS010000017.1:13729-31149 GCA_964514165.1 uncultured Leptospirales bacterium | reverse complement strand
GTCCCAGGAGCGCCTCGGTTTCGAGCCGTCGCCTGAAGAGATCGCGGAAGTGATACTCCATCATTTCGAGAACGTGCCCCGGGGGGTGGCAAGTTTCGGACAGGGGTGCGAGGGTGAGCCCCTCCTGAGGGCGAAAGACCTCGCCCGGGCCGTTGCTTCGGTGCGGGACAAGGCCGGCAACGGCACCATAAACATCAACACCAACGGTTCTTTGCCTGACGGCCTCAGTGAACTTATCAGGGCCGGCATCGACTCGGTGCGGATAAGCCTCAACTCCCCGACGGAACAATACTACACCAGGTATCACCGCCCTGCCGGGTACGGGTACGATGACGTTGTCCGCTCCATCGGGACGGCCCTGGAAGCCGGGATTTTCGTGTCACTGAACCTCTTCTTCATGCCCGGGTTCACCGACATGGAGACCGAGGCGGAAGCCCTTTTTGATTTTCTGGGAAAGTTCCCGGTGAACATGATCCAGGCGCGCAACCTCAACATGGACCCGGACCTCTATTTTCAGACCATCGGCTTCGAGGAGTCGGAGCCGATCGGCATAGGTCACCTGGTTTCCCTCATCCGGGAGGAGTTCCCGGGAATGAAAATCGGGTATTACAATCCGGCTAAAGAGAATTTTTGAGAGAGAGTTTCCTTAAGCAGGTTTCGGGTCGCCATCTTTAGAATTGCTTTGTATTCTTACCTGTATGGAAGTTTTATCGTTGAAGAATCAGCTTTTCCCGGAAGTATGAGATTTGAAGGCGAATAAAGTATGAAAACCAGGGAACAGCTGTCTAAAGACTACTGCCTCATCGAAAGCGCCATAAGGTTCATCGAACAGCGGCGACTGGATCAGCCCCCCCTCGCTGAGATAGCGGACGAGGTGGGGGTGAGCGAATCCCATTTTCAGCGGCTTTTCACCCGGTGGGCCGGCATCAGCCCCAAGGGCTTTTTGCAGTACCTTACCGGGGAGCACGCCCGCTTTCTCCTGGAGAAGTCGTACAGCCTTCTCGATACCTCTCACGAGGTGGGACTGTCCGGCACCGGGCGGCTCCACGACCTGACGGTTAAACTTTACGCCATGACCCCGGGTGAGATAAAAGGCCTGGGGAGCGGGCTCGAGATTTCTTACGGTTTTCACCCGACACCCTTCGGGACGAGCGTAATCTCCCTCACGGAACGGGGGATCTGCGGCCTTCATTTCATTAATTCGAAAGAAGAGGCTCTGACCCTCCTCCGGGACGACTGGCCCGGTGCCGGGTTCGTCGAAGACCGGGTGAGGACCGGTGAAATCATGGATGCCATATTTCCCGAGGGAGGGACTGTTTCCCCGGGAAACCGGCAGATCCCCCTCCACGTTAAGGGGAGTAACTTTCAGGTGAAGGTATGGGCGGCACTTATGTCGGTGCCACCGGGATATTTGACGAGTTACGGGGAACTGGCTGTCATGTCCGGGGTTGCGAAAGGGGCCCGGGCCGTGGGGAACGCTGTTGGAAGCAACCCGGTCTCGTACCTGATCCCGTGCCACCGGGTCATCAGGAAGACCGGCGCCTTCGGGAACTACCGGTGGGGATCGGCCCGGAAGCTGGCAATCCACGTCCGGGAGAGTGCTCTTTGTGATTCAGGATGAGGTTATGTCAGAAGTGACCGCTGTGGAGTATGCTCTTAATGGTAAAGCGGATAATCTCCCACCGCGATTCGACCCCGTAGGCGATGCGGGCAGCCCGGAAGGGTTTTCTGAAGGCATCGCGATGGCGCCGGTAGATATCCTCGGCCGGGGCCGGGCCGCCGGTTTCTACCATGGCCGTGGCAGCTTCAGCCAGGCGTTCCACTATGAGATCCAGTATTTCTCTCCCCTTTTCGGCTGCGGCGGCCCCCCGGGGATAGATCCCCTCTATGCCGTGCCTGAGGCTCCGCTGCCAGAGGTCTCCCCCGTCTTCGGGGAGGCGGTCCAGGTCTACCAGGGACTCATCGATGGCCATGAGTATGGAGGTCTCCCACAGGGCCGCGTGGTCACCCAGGTAGCCCCGGTCAAGGGTCAGAGCCTGTTCCGGGATGCCCAGGGCCCCGATTTTCTTTCGCCGCGAGATTTTCCTGCACTCCCTCCTGAGCATGGTAATCAGGGCCGTTGGATAGTGCCCCGATAAAAGGACAATGGACGTGAATCCCCAGCCGGCGAGGGAGGTGAGGGTTTTTCTCAGCTGTTTTCGGAACGCCCTTTTGGAAAAGGCGAACGTGAAGGGGAAGGGCATGGTGTTAAAGGCCCCCCAGTACACGGTGGGGAAGAGTACGCCCCCGGTCCGTTCAGCCGCGCGCCTGCATATCCATTCAGCCTTGATCCCGTCCAGGCCCAGGGCTGAATGTTCGCCGTGCCATTCCAGGGCGCCCAGGGGGACATAGGCAATCGGGCAGTCGCTGATAACGTCCCGCACCTGGTGCGGGAGCGATCGCTCAAACCGGATGTATTTTTTCTGGTCAGTCATACCGGTATTACAGACAAAAAAGGACGCCCGGAGGCGCCCTTTATCATCTATGGAGAAACTATTTTAGTAGCCCCAGTCTTTCAATTCGTTGACCAGGTCAACATAAAACTGCTGGCAGTCCCATCCGTTGACCGTGAGGCCGTCTTTAATATCGCTGTGGTTGATTCCGCTTCCCCACCAGGCCCCTTCAATGGTCTGCCGGTAACTTCCCCACTGTGCCGAGGTGGTAGAAACCAGCCCGTCATTGGCCCCTTCAAAGGGAAGGAGTACCGCCCAGGAGAGCTCGAGGAGGTCCCGCATGACCGGGAACTTGATCTTGCAGCCCCAGCTCTGGTACCGCACGCCGGAAACGTTCGGGGTGTTCGGGTTGAACACGTTTATCATGTAGTCCCTGGTGAGGTCGTAGCCCATCAGGGTCGGGTTGCCGTTTTCGTCGGCCGGGAAGAAGAGGCCGATCATCCAGCTTACCGCCGGCTCGATGGCATCCGGGATGATCCCCATGATGATATCAGCGATGGCGCTTCCCCGGTGGGGCCCTGCCATACTGGTGAGGCTCTTGATGTAACTGCCGATGCCGAGGTTCGACATGGCGTACCGGGTATAGAGGGTCCCGTGGGAGTGGCCGATGACGTTGACCCTGGACGCGCCGGAAACCGCCAGTATCTGGAGCACCTGCTCCTTCCACTGCTCTCCCTTGTGGGCGGTGCCGTCAAAGGCATTGACGAAGGTTACATAGACCTCGGCCCCCTCGTCCTCGATGGCCTCGCGCACGCTGGTCCAGTAGTCGGGATCGTCCTCGTTGGCCGCGGCCCCATGGGCGAGAATTATCGGATATTTCGTGTCACACTGGTTTGAGGTGCCGCCCCCGGCATACAGTGCGGATGCTGCGAGAAAAACCGCGATGCAGGCAAAAATACAACTTTTTTTCATGAAGACCCTCCAAAACTATCTGTAACTTTTTTTATCTGTTTGGTGTACATTACGTTGAGTTGATTTTATGTTTTATGATATGTGACAGTTTGAATGTCAACAATAAAACCGTCCAGACGGTGCAAAAATATCACAAATTACAACCTCCGCCTATGTATTTGCAGATTTTGAAAAAAATAATCACCCGCCGAACTTCTCCTTCATCTTTTCGAGTTCCTTATCGATGGTCTCACGGCGGCGAAAGGCCTCGGCGCCCTCTTTACCGAAGTACTTCTCCTGGAGTTTTTCAACTTTTTCAGTTTTCTTTTCCGGCGTCAGGTTCGGGTCATTCATGATCCGAACCTCGTCTGAACGGTATTCGGATTCGGTTTCCTTCTCTTCGGCGATGACTTTGTCCACATCTTCGAGGCGTGCCACCTGGTCCGGGGTGAAATACTGCTTTCGGTACTCTTTGATGCGCTGGTCCCGCTCCGCCCCGCTCATCTCGCTCAGGTCTTTGTTGTAAATCTCGAGCTTTTCCTTGTAGCGGTTATAGGGATTGGCGTACTCCTCCACGTCGGTCTCTCCCCACATCTCCTGGTTGAGGTTTTTTATCATCTCCTCTTTTTCGCTGCCGTATATGTCCTTGTCATACACGATGGCGGATCTCCTGATCGGGTATTCCCGTGCCTTGATCTCGGCGCCGAAGAGGGCGTCGGCGGTCTCCTTGCCGAAAATCTGCCGCCGGTAGTCCTGGAGCTTGTGGAGCCGGTCTATGGCCTCTTCGGCGTTGCGCGGCATTCCCCAGGAGTTCAGCCTGCTCGAAAGGTTTCTCTGGTACTCGATGTATTTCTTATACAGGGCAAGGAGCTGGTCCGCCTTTTCCATGGGCATGACCGAATAGAGGTATTCCTGCACCGCCAGGTAGTGTTTGTCGAAATCCTTGATGTCGGAAAACCGTTTTATCAGGTAATTGAAGAACTTCAGGGTGTAGGGATTCACGACCCCTTTCGAGAATAAGGAATCCGGTTTGTCCTCGTCGAAATTTACCTTCTTCAGCGATTCTCGAACCTCGTTATAGCTGATGCCCCCCTGGTCGTCTATAATATAGCCGGTCTTCTTTTCTCCGCCGTCCCGTGTCGCCAGGTGTATCACAACCAGGATCGCGACCACGATGCCGGCCATGGCGAGTATTCTTTTTACGTCCATACGGAAACTCCATTGTTTTGATATTGTTGCCGGTCCCGTCAACGCGGTACCGGATGCTTTTCAGCGCGTTATTTTCTCCTGGCCAGGATGACCGTTATATCGTCCCGGATATTTCCCCGGTCGATGAAAGAGTAAAACTGGCTCATGATGTAATCAAGCATGTCCCGGGCCGATTCGCCCGGGGCCTCCCTGAGAGAGATGATGACCCGTTCGATCCCGAAATTTTCGCCCCTGCTGTTGATCCCCTCGAGAAAACCGTCAGTGGAGAGGAGAAGGGCGTCCCCGGATTTCACCGTGAAATAACAGGGGCTGCACGAGTCCCCGACGCCGTAGATGCCGACCGGGCTCCCCCTGAACTCCTCATCCCCGGCCTTGACGATCTCAACGGAACCGTTTACTCCGTGCCGGTGCAGGAGGTCGGGATGGCCGGCGTTCACGTATTCAACCGTGTCGTTAAAAAAATTGAGGAGTATCCCGGAGATGTACATGTCCATATCGTGCATCTGTTCGGACAGGTCCCGGTTCGCCCTTTCCACAACGTCCGCCAGGCTCTCGTTGGACCGCTTTCTGAACGCCCTCTGGAACACCGGCCGTGCCAGTATGGTTATCAGGGCCGAGGATACCCCGTGGCCGGTTACGTCAAAAATGGAAAGCCCCTTGAGGCGGCCGTCGCGGTAGTAGAAATCGAAAAAGTCTCCCGATACCCCGAACCGGGGCCTGAATTCGCAGGCCACGTCCCAGATGTCCGACTCAGCCGGGTCCTGGGGAAAGAAGGAGGTCTGAATCTGCGAGGCCAGTTCGAGTTCCTTTACGTTGAACTGCTGTTCCCTCCTGAGGAGGGAGTTCGCGTCGCTGAGTTCCCGGTTTCTGAGTTCCAGCTCCCGGTTTATTTTTTTGAACAGGATCCGCTGTTCCTTAATCTGCCGTGCCACCAGGGATATGAGCACGAACGAAGGGATGAGGGTTATGGCGTAAAAGAGTTCCCGGGCGAAATTACCCTCATGGCCGGCTGCATGGATGGCGTAATAGGAAACCCCCACCTGGATGATTATGGTCCCCAGGGCGATAAGAATTGACTGGATAAAATCGGTATTTATAAAGACAAATGTCAGAGCGAGAAGTGTACAGAAAAGGCCGAGGAGCCGTATCTCGTGGAGCTGGTATACCCAGATACCGTACATGAAAAGAAACATGCTGTACTGGGCGATGAATATCCCCCTGATAAACTTCCTGGCGATCTGCTTTCTCTTAGAAATTATCAGGAGAAATATGAGGGTACCGGGTATGAGAACAGCCATGTCGTACAGTGCGTACCGGCATTTCATGGAGGTAAGACCAATCCAGCAGGCGACGAGGGTCGCGGTCAGGGTAATGCAATAGGCGATGAGCACCATGACGGTAAGGCGGATCATGGTGCTCCTGCGCTGCTCGTTCTTCTCTTCGGAAATAACAGATGTCGTGTTCATACATTGACGCGCGCGGCAGCCGTTTTCACGACTGCCGGATAATTCCACTGAAATTATTATATCATACAGGGGCCGTTATTTCAAGGATAATTTTCCGGATGTCCGGAAAGCCCTGTTCCTTTAGGGAACCCTTGTAAATTAAAGAAGAGGTTCCCTTTTGGGTGCGTATTTTGGTTTAAATTTTATTTAGCCTTGATTAATCAAGACTAAATAAAATTGTTAGAGGTACCCTTTATATAAATGCCGGATTATTTGTCAATGATGTAGAACTCGGTTCGCCTGTTCTTCTGCCTCCCGTCAGGTGTCTTATTGTTTGCAATCGGCTTATCCTCGCCGAAACCCCGGGACCGAATCCGTTCGGGGCTTATGCCGTTCTTGATCATGTACTCGGCCACTGAATCCGCCCTCCGCTCCGAGAGCTTCCGGTTGTACTGGTCTGAACCGACGTCGTCGGTATGTCCCCGGATCTCGATTTTTATTTTGTCGTTTTTCTTCAGGCTCTCGATCATCCGGTCAAGGATATTGACTGACTCTTTCCTGAGGTATGCCTCGCCGAACTCGAAGTGGATGTTGTCCACCACGATGCTTTTCCCTTTTTCGATGCGGTCGAGCTCTATGGTCCTGTCGTCGTCCTCCCGGGAGACGACGACTTTTTTCGGCACGTGGCCCTCGGCTTCGGCGGTAATCTCCACGTCGTCGGAGTCAGGGACCGTAATCTCCTGGCCCGGTTTTGTCACCGGAACGGTCTTTTCGTACACAATCTTTCCCTCAGACCACTTTCTGATCTGTACCCGGGAGGGAACAGGGCTCCCGTCTTTGCTTTTGGTGGTTATGGTCATCTTCCGGAACTCCATCTCCTTCTTTACCGGCTCGGGCTTTTTTTCCGGTTTTGTTTCCCGGGGTTTACTGAAGTCTCTGTCGCCCTGCTTTCGTTCAGCCGGCTCGATTTTATTGTAGGGATCATAGGGGGCGTCCCCCCCGTCAACTATCCGGGGATAGTAATCGGTGCCCACGGCGTAGAGGTAGTTCCCGGCGGGCTGGAACATTATCCCGTTCGAGGAGACCGGCTGGTGGGCGCCCCCCGGGAAGGGGGGGACGAACTCCCAGAGCTTTTGCCCGCCGGTGAGCTTCATGCTCTTGAGGGATGTATACGAGAGATTCTGGTCCCCCACCCGCTTCTTGAAGATTGTCGCTATGTATATCTGGTCACGGACGGTGACGAAATACGGGCTCGACTGTTCCCCGAAGTCGATGGACCGGGCCACTGCGCCGGTGTCCGGGTTGATGATGTCCACCTGCCGGTTCCCAACGGTGAAGAGGATCTCCCGCTCGGTAAAGCTCGGGTTCGAGGTTATGAAACTGGAGCAGGTGCGCTCCCAGAGGGTTTGCCCGGTGTCAAGGTCGAAGCAGTACATCTGTTTTCCCGAGGCGAGGTAGACCCGGCGCCGGTACACCACCGGGGAGAAGATCTTGTGGGGCTGGTCCAGGTTCCGTTTCCAGAGAACAGCCCCGGTGTCAGCCCTGAGGCAGTAGAGGGTAAAGGTGCCGGTGCCGTAATCCATGGACTGGGTGAACAGGTACTCGTCATAAAAGGACGGGAACCCGCTGTATGATTTAATCTGCTCGTTGTTCCAGAGGAGGTGCCCGTTAATGATTTCCCGTGAGATGAACTGGTTCCTGGTGCCGTAGAATATCTTTCCCTTGTGGATCACCGGGTTTGAGTAGATGCTGTCCACCGTGGCCCTGGTCCCCTGGGTCGGGTCCCACTTGTCGGTGTTCCCGTGCATGTACTTTCCGCTCCCGTCAATCTTCCACTTGCTCATTTCATCGAGCTTCCGTTCCCCCTCCATGCCGGTCCTGGCCCAGAGCACCTTACCGTTTCTCTTGTCGATGCAGTAGACCGCGATGTTGTCCGTGAGAAAGAGCCGGTTGCCCTTGACGAGGGGGTACTTAATCTTGCCCAGGGCCTTCGAGTATGCGTAAAACCGGGAGCTGATCTCCCGGAGGTCGGTCTTCCAGACGGGCTTCCCCGTGTCCTCGTCCAGGCAGTAGACCAGTTTCTTCCGGTCGGTGAAGTAGATACTCCCGTCGGAGACCACCGGGTTGTACACGATTTCGTCAGCCTGGAAGAGCCATTTCAGATTGCTGTTCTTTACCGGAATCTCGTCGTTGTTGCCGGTGAAGTAGATGTTCCCCTTGTAGATCGGCCAGTCTTCTGATCCGGCCGCCGGGGCGGCAAGAAGGAAAAGCGTCATGATGGATATTGTTATTGACCTGGACATGGGATCCTCCTCACAATTAACCTTTGACAGGATGTTCAACTGTAATGTTCCAAACAAAAAAAGCCACGGAGGCACAGAGACACAGAGGAAAATTAAAAAGATAGAATTTCGATGAAAGTAATAAAAAAATTATTAGAATATTTTTTTCGGCATTTTTTATAGTAAAATATCACAAACTCTCCGTGCCTCTGCGTCTCAGTGGTTATATCTTTTTAAATATATAATAACCATTGTTCAAGAAAAAAAAGTTTTTACTAAAATCCAGTGAAACAAAAACTCCCCATACTGATAATCATTCCCCACGGGGGGACCGGGGTGCCGGAAGAACTCGCGGAGTACGTGGTGCTCAGGCCCCTGAATATCTTCATGGAGGCGGACTCCTGCGCCAACGAACTCTTCGATTTTCGGGACCGGGCCTCGGCGGTGCTGGACGCGTCCATCTCCCGGCTCTTTGTTGACCTGGACCGTCCCTTCCAGGATGTGCGGTACTCTTCCACTGACGGGGTCATCAAGTACGCCACCAGGACAAACCGGCCGGTTTTCGAGGAGCCGGTCAGGCCGGACGAAATTGCAATCGCCAACCTCCTCCGGCGGTATTATGTTCCCTTTCACGACGCGGTGAAGAAGATACTCGATACCGGGGGTATACGGCTCATCCTCGAGTGCCACACGGTGATGCCGGTGGGGCCGAAACTGGCCCCTGACGCGGGCCGGCCGCGCCCCCTGGTTTCCATTACATATCAGAACAGGTCCGGGACAACCTGCGACGAGGGCCTGGCCCTCAGCCTGCTCCGGAGGCTGGAGAAGGGCCTGGAGGGTGAGGATTCCCCGGTGGGGGACGGGTTTGTCCTGAACCGGGACCCGGGAAAGGGACACATTCTTGACGTATACGGCAGGGGGCCTGTCCCGATGATGCGGATTTCCCTGTCGAAGTCCCTCTTTCTGAACGAAAAATATTTCAGTCTGGAGTATCTCACCGTGGACGAACTTCGCCTCGAGCACCTGCGGGAGCGGATTCGGGGCGCGGTGGAGCGTTTCTATGCGAAAGATATGGCCTGACCCTACCGGTCAGGGAAGAGCATTGTATCGACTTTCCCCTTTTCGAGCCCCTTGAGGGCGCGGCTGACCTCCGGGTCCAGGGCGTATTCCATGACCCTGATGGATGCCCGTGCAAGCGCGTCCGCGGTGTTCCTGAGTTTTTCGTAATCATCCCTGAGTTCCTCCGGGGGATTTTCGGCGTTGAACCGGGGGTATTTTTTTTCCAGTTCCCGGGCGGTTTTCGACAGCGCCTCCATGTCGTGCGCGTAGATGTTGATCGCGAGAGCAACATCATCTGGACCCGTGGATTTAATGAGATAGCATATGAACTGGGACTGGATAATGTCTGTCTGCGTGAGAAACTGGCTGATGTCGCCGTAGGCCGTATCTGGTTTCACGGCAATCCGGTATTCTTTTGAACAGTCGTTCTTTGAACATGAAAGAACGGGTATGATACAAAGCATCGCTAAAGCGTATAATATAAACCGGACCCCTTTCATGGACGGATACTCTAAGAAAGCTGAAAGCCTTATCAAGAAAAAAAACCGCTTCCGGAAAAAAAGAGACCGTATCGGTGGCTTTCCCGAAATGAATTACTCTTGACGGATTGCCCCCCGTTGTGATTGTTAATTCTTTATATACGGGGCCGGACGGTGAATGAAGAGCCCCGGAACAGAAAGAGGAGCGGAAGCATGTCCGAAAGCGTGAAAGATCCCGTGTCATACGCAAGGGACGTGGTCGGGAAAGACCCGCTGGCCACATTTCTCGGGATCATGGTGGATGAGGTGAGGGAAGGATACGCCCGGTGCGCTGTCACGATCAAGCCCGAGCACCTGAACGCGGTTGAGCGGGCCCACGGGGCGATTATCTACGCACTGGCGGACCAGGCCTTTGCCGTGGCGTCGAACTCCACCGGTGTCATGGCCCTGGCCCTTAATTTCAACATCAACTATGTCGCGGCCGCGACCGACGGCGAACGGATATTCTCCGAGGCGACGCCGGTTAATGTCGGCAAGAGGGTAAGCGTCTGGGATGTCGAGGTCCGGGGTTCGGAAGACAGGCTCATCGCCCGGGGCCAGGGCGTCGCGTACCACAAGTAGAAATATTTTCTTGACAACCCCCTGACAGGGGTGATAATACCGGAACATTAAATACAGGATAGTGCAATAATCGTGAAACATTTTTATACCGTAGTGACCGTGATGGTTTTATTCATCGCAGCGGCCCAGTCCGGGTGCAATTCTCTCGGTAAAAAGGACACCGTGAGCACCTTTCATTACCTTGAGAAAGAGGAGTACGTTCTCAGGAAGAATGTAAATCTGGACGAGAAGAGGCTCGAAAAGGGGGACAAAATAAGGGTCATCATTACCTATGACAAGGACTGGATCAAGGTCCACGGCTACAGGGCAAATGTCAATCCCCTGGAGGCTGAACGGGTCCTTCTCCTCTACCTCTTCGTGGAGGAGTTTCCCGAAGAGAAGTTCAGCCAGTCATATTTCGAGGAAAAATTTTACGAGATCGTGAAACCGATCCCGGGTACATAGAACGGGGAAAGAGATGATTGAAGGCGTATACACCGCACTGGTAACACCGTTCAGGGACGGGTCCATCGATTTCGGTGCCCTCCAGAAAATTGTCGAGATGCAGATAGAGAAGGGTGTCGACGGAGTGGTGCCGGTGGGAACCACCGGCGAGTCGCCGACCCTCTCTTTTGACGAACACATTGAAATGATAAAACGGGTCGTGTCGTTCGTGAACGGCCGGGTAAAGGTCATCGGCGGGGCAGGCGCCAATTCCACGAAAGAGGCGGTATGGCTCACGAAAGAGGCGGAGCAGGCGGGAGTAAACGCGGTCCTGTCGGTCAATCCCTACTATAATAAGCCGACCCAGCGGGGACTCATCGCCCACTTCGAGAATATCGCGAACGCGGTAAAAATCCCCATCGTTCTCTACAACATCCCGGGGAGGACCGGAATCAATTTCCTCCCCCAGAGCATCAGGGAACTCACCGAGCGGGTGGGAAATATCGCCGCGGTCAAAGAGGCCTCCGGGGACATCCCCCAGATGATGAACCTCTATGAGCTCTGCGGTGACCGGCTTTCCATCCTGTCCGGGGACGACAACCTCTTTTTTCCGGTCCTCGGGATCGGGGGGAGGGGGATAATCTCTGTCCTCTCGAACCTGCTCCCCGCTGACATAAAGCGGGTGCTCACCCTCTTTGACGAGGGGAAGGTCAGCGAGGCCCGGGACCTGTTCTACCGGCTCCTCCCCCTCTGCCGGGCCATGTTCCTCGAGACGAACCCGATACCGATAAAGAACGCCATGGAGATGGCCGGATGGTGCAATTCCGAACTGCGCCTCCCCCTCTACCCGATGAGCGACGACAACAGGACGCGGCTGCGGGATATTCTGAAATCCTACGACAGCGGCCTGGTAAAGTAGCGTTTCCCCCTTCGGGGCAGCCTGAAATCATTCGTGGGAGGTCTCACGTGAACATAGCCGTCTGCGGTATCACCGGCAGGATGGGCACCGCCGTACTCCGCGTCATGCAGGAGAAAAACTACGCCCTGTCCGCAGCCTTTGATCGAAAGGAGGCCCCCGGGTTCGGCTCTGACCCCGGAACCCTAATCGGGTCCGGTAACCTGGGGGTTGTCGTCAAGGAAATCAACGGGGAGGGGGTGGGCCTGTCCGACGGGATCATCGATTTTTCGTCCCCCGACGCCACCATGGAGCTTCTGGGGCTCGCGAAACAGCAGAAAAAACCGATTGTTATCGGTACCACCGGCTTTTCCGACGACCAGCGGTCGCGAATCGAGTCCGCCGGCAGGGAAATCCCGGTCCTGTTCGCGCCGAACATGTCAGTGGGGGTGAACATTCTCTTCAAGCTGACCGAAATCGCCGCCCGGGTCATGGATGAAGGATTCGACGTCGAGATCCTCGAGGCCCACCACCATTTCAAGAAGGACGCACCCTCCGGCACCGCGATGAAACTCCTTGATACAGTAACCGAAACCCGCCGAAATTCCCGCATGGTGAGCGGCCGGGAAGGTATCACCGGCGAGCGGGACCCGGCCGAAATAGGGGTCTTCGCCATCCGGGGAGGGGATATCGTGGGAGAGCATACGGTTTACTTCATCGGCGCCGGGGAGCGGATAGAACTGACCCACCGGGCGACGAACCGGAGCATCCTGGCCCGGGGCGCGGTCAGGGCCATGGAACATATTTTCGGCAGGGAGAAAGGGCTTTATTCCATGTTCGACGTCCTGGGGCTGTGATGAGCGACAACACCTATATTCCTGAAAACGAGCACCGTGAATTTCACGAAAACCCCTACGATCCGGAGCGGAAGCGCCCCGAGGACCTGGTGCGGCTCTTCTACGTCCACAATGTTCCGATAATACCGGTCGTTTCAAAGCGGAACAGGCTCCTCGGCGTCCTCAAGAAAGAGACCGTCATCTCGGAGCTCTCCGACATCGGCAGGACCGAGGGGATGAAAATAGACGTCTTCATCACCGGCCTCGCCGACAGGATGACTTTGGACGAACTCCTTCCCTACGGGGAATACAGAGAATTCACGGTCATCAACATCTTCGGCGAGGTCCAGGGAAAGTGGTCCCGTCTCCAGCTCTTTGCCGCGTCGGAACCCGGGTTCGTCCCCGAGGCCGGGGACGACGTGTCGGAACAGCGGGAGGAGCAGGTCCTGGAGTGGATGATCTACCTCATCCTGGAGCACATCCCCCGGGCCCTCTACGCCCTGAACAGCGAGGGCAAGACCCTCTTCTACAACAGCCATTTCGAGGACATGTACCGCAATTCCATGAACGGGGACGTTGACGCTGAGTTCGTGGAAAAGAGCATCGGTGACGCTGACAGCAACGAGATTTTGCCCGACAGTAAAGACGGAGAGGTCCGGTTCTTCAACCGGGTCCTTTCGGTGACCTACGAGAAGGTCCCCCTGGTGAGCAAGCGGAAGCGGGTCGGTTTCCTGATATACTGCCTGGGCGATGTGGACCGGGAGGCCTTCTTCCTGGACAGCAAAACCAGCGGCAAGTCACTGAAATCCAAAATGGATGCCATGGAGCGCCAGATACTGGTGCAGTCCATCAGTGAGACCGGTGACATTGACCGCGCCGCGAAAAGCCTTCAGCTCACCAGGAAGACCCTTATGGGGAAAATCAGGAAACACGCTATCGAGATACCCGGGAAGTAACGGTTTTCTGCCAAAAAAAATTACATTTTCTTGAAAAATGCCGGGGCGGTAGTTATAATTATAGTACTTTTGGTTCTTTACATTGGTATTATTCATTAAGGGAACCTCTTGTTTAATTATTAGATGTTCCCTTAAATCTCCCGGTGTCTCACAGATTTAAAAATTATACTTGACTGAAATATGATAAGCGGGAATAGTGTCACAATCAAAGAGAAGCTGTTTGATACACCCCTTTTCCATTATGAGCTAATTTCATAATTGAATATCCCGAAAGTTACAGGAACTGGTAAACAGGAATATAACGTTATCCCCCTTTATCTTATTATTACTGTTGGATAAAGTACTAAATCGCAAATACGTGCAGCAAAAATGAGGTCCATTCCCGGATCGGTAAAATTTATATACAAGAGATGGTGAACTATGTCAGATAACAATCAGAAAACCGCTGATGAAGTTCTTGAGAATGAAGCACCCTATAAGGGAGAAAATAGTGAAAAAAAGAGCTCCGAGGAGTGGATAGACCTCTCTGAGCTGAAATCGAAAAAAATCAACGAGTTGTCAAATATAGGTCGTGAACTCGGTATTGAAAGAATATCCGCCCTGAAAAAGCAGGATCTCATCCTGGAGATACTCAAGGCCCAGACCGAGAAAAAGGGGCTTATCTTTTCGAGCGGTGTCCTTGAGATCCTTTCGGACGGGTACGGGTTTCTCAGATCGACGAATTATAATTACCTGCCGGGGCCGGACGACATCTACGTGTCCCCGTCACAGATACGGCTCTTCGGCCTGAAAACCGGCGATACCATTGCCGGACAGATCCGCCCCCCGAAGGACAACGAACGCTTTTTCGCACTCCTCAGGATCGAGGCGGTTAACTTTGAGAACCCGGAACAGCTCCAGCAGCGGGTCCTCTTCGACAACCTTACTCCCCTCTACCCGGAGAATCGGATCAGTCTCGAGACCGAATCGAAAAACATCGAGATGCGGGTAATGAACATCATGACCCCCATCGGCAAGGGTCAGCGGGCGCTCATCGTGGCGCCCCCCCGGACCGGTAAGACGATCCTGATGCAGAAGATCGCGAATTCCATATCCGAGAACCACCCCGAGATATACCTCATCGTGCTCCTCATAGACGAGCGCCCGGAAGAGGTAACGGACATGCAGCGGTCGGTAAAGGGTGAGGTTATTTCATCCACCTTTGACGAGCCCGCAACCAGGCACGTCCAGGTCACGGAGATGGTCCTTGAAAAGGCGCGGCGCCTGGTCGAGCACAAGCACGACGTGGTGATTCTCCTTGACTCCATCACCAGGCTGGCGCGGGCCTACAACCAGGTGGTCCCTACCAGCGGCAAGATACTCTCCGGCGGGGTCGACTCCAACGCCCTGCACCGGCCGAAACGATTTTTCGGCGCGGCCCGTAACATCGAGGAGGGGGGGAGCCTCACAATAGTGGCGACCGCCCTTATCGACACCGGCAGCAGGATGGACGAGGTCATCTTCGAGGAATTCAAGGGCACCGGCAACAGCGAGATTCATCTCGACAGGAAACTGGCGGACCGCCGTGTCTACCCGGCCATCGACATCCAGAAATCCGGTACCAGGAAAGAGGAATTATTGCTTGACGAAGAGGAACTCAATAAATTATGGGTACTGAGAAAGGCCCTGGCGTCGATGAGTTCCGCCGAGGCCATGGAGCTCCTGATTGAGAAGATGAGGGCGACCAAGAACAACAAGGCCTTCTTCAAGGCGATGAATTCATAGGTTGAGGTACAGGTTCATGAAAGCGAAAATACATCCGGCATACGAAGAAACAACCATCAAGTGCGCCTGCGGTAACGAGATAAAGACCAGGTCAACGGTCAAGGACATGCACGTGGAGATCTGCTCCAACTGCCATCCCTTCTACACCAAAAAGCAGAAAATAGTGGACACCGCCGGGCGGGTGGAAAAATTCAAGAAGAAATACAAGATCAAGTAGAAGCGAAAGGCCCCGAAACGGGGCCTTTTTTATTTCACGACAAAGATCTGTCCCTCATGATGTGAAGCACCGGTCCGGGGAAATACTCCTTCAGGGCGGCCCGTATCGCCTTTTCACCCAGGGGTATGAGATCGACCTGGCCCGACTTGACCGGGCTCCGGGACTCGATTCCCGGTATCTGAAAGCCGATATCCGCCAGTTCCAGGCTCTTGCGGAGCATCTGTATGGCGAGCAGGCCGTAGGCGCTCCCCATGGCAGCGACGAAGTTTTCCACCTTCAGGGGCATGAAGGCGAGGCCGAGGCTTACCCCGATGACCAGGCCGGTGCCAGAGGCCCGGAGTACGCTCGTGGGGACCTGGTCCACTATCCCCCCGTCGAGGAGCTTCATGTCCTGTACCTGTACCTGGCTGAAGACACCGGGTATTGCGCAGCTCGCCCTGACCGCCAGGCCGATGTCGTCCATGTCGGTAACGATGCGGGTTTTCAGGCCCGGCATCATCCCCCGGGGCGGGGCGAGGAACCTCTCCATCACCCGGCGGTCTATCTTTTTCGCGGTCTTCGGTGAGGTGAAGATGACCCGGGCCTTCTCCTCCATGTCCGTGGCGGTGACGGCCAGGTCGATGTCAAGGTCCCGGAATGTTTTCCCGCCGATAAGTTTATTGATGAAATTGCCGAGTTTCGTGTTGTCGATTAGGCCCCCTTTGCCGCGGGAGGTGACCCGCCAGAGGTCGCGGATCGAAACGACGCTCGAGAACCAGTCCAGGTGCTCTGAAACCTCGAGCATTTTTTCAACCGGTGTCCCGGCCGCGTAGAGGGCTGCGGTTATGGACCCGGCCGAGGTGCCGGAAACGAAGCCGGGCCTGAGGTCAGGGTATTTCCCCAGCTCCCTGAGGACGCCGATGTGGGCGAGTCCCCTGGCCCCTCCCCCCCCGAAGGCGACCCCGACACTGCCCCTGGCCTTGATGTATCTCAGGATTTTCATACCTTTTTTTATCAACTAATCGGTTTTGCTGCCGGACAAAACATGATACCGGCCTGTTCAGCCCCCGCCCGTCACGCGCTCGATACCGGGGCCTGCGATTTCCAGCTGTCCAGGAGTTCAGCCAGGTCCATGAGGCTCCGGTCCAGGGGCCTCTGCCGCGAGAGAGAATCCTCCAGGGGGATCGACGAGTACACGCTGTCGCGCCAGGTCATCATCAGGCCCGACTGCCCCTGTTCCAGGGCGAAGACCGCGTTTCGCCCCAGGGTGCTTGCCAGGACCCGGTCAAAGAAGGTCGGATTTCCCCCCCGCTGGATGTGGCCTAAAATCGAGACCCGTATATCGTAGCCGACCCGTCCCCGGAGACGTTCGGCAATTTCCGTGGCCGTGGCAGCCCCCTCTGAAACGATAATGAAGGAGTTGGATCTCTTCTCCTTGTAGCGGCGCTTGAAACATCTGACGAGGCGCTCGATGTCGTAATCGACCTCCGGTATGATGGCCGATTCGGACCCGGTGGCCACGGCGGCCGCCAGGGCCAAATACCCGCACTTCCGGCCCATCACCTCGATGATGAACATCCGGTCGTGGCTCGAGGCCGTGTCCCGTATCATGTCAATCGAGTTGACGATGACGTTCAGGGCCGTGTCTACCCCGATGGCCATGTCGGTTCCGTAGAGGTCGTTGTCTATGGACGCCGGTATCCCGATGGTGGGGAACCCCCGCTGGTGGAGCCTGTATGCCCCGGTGAGGGATCCGTTTCCGCCGATGACGACCAGGCCGTCCACCCCCAGGTCGGTGAGGTTCTCAAGGCCGGCGGCGATACCCTCGTCGGTCTTGAATTCCACGCACCGGGCCGTCTGGAGGAAGGTACC
>CAZEPS010000017.1:0-13719 GCA_964514165.1 uncultured Leptospirales bacterium | reverse complement strand
GAGTCGAGTTCAGCGTAATCGTTGTGCAGGAGGCCCTGGAAGCCCTTGCGGAACCCGTAGACCTCGATACCCCGGGAATGGGCGGTCCTCACCACGGACCTGACGCAGGCGTTCATGCCGCTGCAGTCCCCTCCCGAGGTGAGGAGGCCGATCCGTTTCACTTCGCGTCCGGAGCAGTCTCCGGTATTATCCGCTTCGATTATCTTCATGGTTGCGTTATCTGCCATACTGTTACCCGTGCTGACGGTAGAGTAAGGGCACAATAAAGTATCAGCGTAAAAACGCGTCAATAGTTATTCGGGGAAAAAAGAAATATTTATTTTTTACATAAACCGGCTGGATGGAATCCCTCATGGAATTTTTCGGCAGTCACTGTATCCTGGAAATATGTAAAAATTATTGATTTGAAGTCGAATAACTCGTTGACATGGAAGAAGTATAAATAATGAATATACGTTGAGGCCGTAACCTCCTGTGGCATATGCCTGTTAGAGAAGTTATGAAACAATTAACTTCGTTCTTTATATTTCTGGTACCAGTTCTCAGATTTTCATTCATTCCCTTGCTCTTTTATCAGCGATTTATCAAGAAAATCATATACTCGAAGTAGAGGAGAATAGTATGTCCAAAAATTCATTTTTGCAGATAATCGAAGAGGCCCCTGCTGATCCTATTCTTGGACTCACCGAGGCCTTTAAAAAAGACAGTAATCCTGAAAAGGTGAACCTCGGTGTCGGCGTGTACCTTGATGAAAACGGCAGGGTGCCGGTGCTGAAGACCATACGGGATGCGGAAGCCCGGTGGTACGACCAGGAGGATTCCAAGGCTTACCTCCCCATCGACGGCGCCGCCGAATATAACAAAGCCGTGCAGAAACTCATCCTTGGCCGGGAATCCCGGCTCTTAGCAACAGGGCAGGTGATAACCGTCCAGAGCCTGGGGGGCACCGGCGCGCTTAAAGTCGGCGCGGATTTTCTAAAGAAGTTCTACCCATCTTCTGATGTCTATATCAGCGATCCCAGCTGGGCAAATCACCAGCAGCTCTTTGAGTTTGCCGGCATTACGGTTAAGACGTATCCCTACTATGACAGCAGTACCAGAGGGCTGAAGTTCGATGAAATGTGCAGAACCATAGAGTCTCTTCCCTCACGATCAATCGTGCTCCTTCATGGGTGCTGCCATAATCCGACCGGCGTTGATCTCAGCCATGAACAGTGGAAAAAACTTGCCGGCATCTTCAAAGAAAGCGACCTCATTCCCTATTTTGACTTCGCCTACCAGGGATTTGCTGAAGGAATTGACGAGGATGCTTTTGCCATACGAGTCTTTGCGGAAGAGAACATTTCTTTCCTGGTCGCCAGTTCCTTTTCCAAAAACCTTTCGATGTACCGGGAACGTGTCGGCGCATTGACCCTGGTGGCGGGCAGTGAAGATGAGGTTGAAAAATCGCTGAGCCAGATTAAGAGAATTATTCGGACCAACTACTCAAATCCCGCGTCTCACGGTGCCCAGGCTGCATGCATAGTGCTCTCTGACCCGGAACTTCGCGACCGCTGGCATGATGAAGTCGCCGCCATGCGGGAACGTATCAAAAAAATGAGAGAAAGATTTGTTCAGGGCCTCAGGGATAACGGGGTTCAGCAGGATTTCAGTTTCATTACCAGTCAGAACGGCATGTTTTCTTTTACCGGTCTCAACAGGGATCAGGTTGCTCGCCTGATCAACGAGTATGGAATCTATATTGTCGGCAGTGGAAGAGTCTGCGTTGCCGCCATGAATGAAAAAAACCTTCCCAACATATGCAGGGCCATTGCGGCGGTTCTGGGAAAAAGTTAAACACCGGGCGTATGAATTTTTCAGCCGCCTGCAAGATGGTGAACCGCGTGAAAAATGCAAAACTGATTTATGACAACAATTAATACGTTCTTCCCGTTATTGAGGGCACTGAAGGTGAGCATTCCATAGATATCTCAAACCTGAGAAATGATACCGGCCCCATAACCCTGGATCTCGGCTATCAGAATACCGGTTCATGTATCAGCAATATCACTTTTATTGATGGTGAAAAGGGGGTATTGCGGTACAGGGGCATTCTCTACCGGATGACAGGCATTCCGACAAACATGTTTACCGTCATGTTCGCCATCGGACGCCTCCCCGGGTGGATTGCCCGCTGGAAGGAGATGCACGACACCAGGCCGCTGAAGATTGGCCGGCCCCGCCAGCTCTACATGGGAAATACCCTGACTGAATATATACCCATGGAGAAGAGGGTGCCTCGTATCTAACATGAACATGCATGAGTATGCATTTTCATGGTTTCTGAATGAGAGGTGCATCGCGCCTCTCATGAAAAACTAAACGCGAAACAGCTTACCCTGAATATGAATTCACGGTCGTGAAATCATATTCAGGTACATGAGATTTCGCCCTTAAAAAAATCCTTGTCTCGAAATATGCCTTCTGTGATAGTGTTACCGTTTTTGTAAAAATACAGGAACCTCTTTTAATTAAACAAGAGGTTCCCTTTTTGGGTACGTATTTTGGTTTAAAGAGGTACCCTGTATTTACTGATAACGGGAGAAATTAATGAAGAAGATAATTAAGGCCGTGCCCGATTACCTGCACCTCGGTTTCGGGGATTTCATCAGGCACTTCCTGAACGTATTCACGAGAGAAGATGGTTTTGAACTTATAGAAAGGGAGAACGGTTACACGAAAATACTCGGCTATACGTGCCGCTCCCTGTTTGAGGTCACCATACTTCAACTGCAGAAAGACGACCTGGTGGTGGCCACGACCCCCCTTCATCATACCTCGTTCCGCAATATAATCGAGCGGTATGTGAAACCTGAAAACATTCACATTATCGGCTTAAATGAAAATTTTAAAGAAATCGGCAAAATCCCGAAGCTGAAAAAATGCGATCTGGTGGTCATCACCCATATGTTCGGACAGGACATGGACCTTTCGGCGCTGGAAAAATTCAAGAAGAAGCACAACTGTCTGGTACTGGAGGACAGGGTCCAGGGTGGGACCCTGGACGTCAGGTTCAGCCACGACATCGTGGATGTTTCAACCTATTCCATGGGAATGGACAAGAAGCCGATTGCCATGGGGGGAGGGTACATGTTCGTCAGGAACGAGCATGAAGGCCTGATTGACGCCGTTCACCAGGGTGTCCTGTCCCTTCCGGTGGAGCCGATAAGGAAAAGGCTCAGGGACCTGGCGAAAAAAATACCGACCTTTTTCCTCTACAACGTGAGGCCGGTAATCTACCTATTCATAAAATTCTTCGAAGCGGCAAAGTTCTTCAACAGGGGACTGAGCGTTCGGAGTTTCACCAAGACCTACCGCACGAAGAACCCCGGTTTCAGCCATGTTGACTACATGTTGAGGCCCTCGAAGGGTCTTCTCCTGTCGATGAAACAGAATTCCGATAACTATCACGCCATGGAACATCTCTACGGCAGGAAGTACCGGTTCTTTAACAGCTGCTTTTCACGGAAGTCGTCATCCATTCTTTTCCCCTGGTACGAGGGTGGGGACTGCCTTACCCCCTATAACGCCATGTTCATAGACGAAGCAATGGTGGAGAAATTTTTAAAGTACATGGATGACCGGAGCATATCGAGTATTGAAAACCCGACCTACAAACTTTTCAATATGCCGTACGAGGATGACGCCCGGTACAAAAAATTCAACAGCGGCTTAGTTTATCTTCCCTCTGTTGCTAACATGACCAGGGATGAGATCCAGTACATGGCCGGCAGCATCGAGGACTTCTTTTACGAATATCTCACATCGGGGGAAAATATCAGCAGGGACGCGGATTACGCCCCGACCGAAATGGTCCAGTAGCCGGCAAGAAGCGCCTTCAGCTTTTTTTTCGGGTGAAGCGGATGCGGTTCGGCCATCCGTTTATGACGTAGGAGTCCCCCAGTTCTTTTTTCAGGATGAAATCATCCTCTTCCCTGATCTTTGTCTTGAAGGGAAGGGTAATCATGATGTCCGGGGGAACGAATTTCGGCAGTGTGTCGAAATGGAGCTGAACCTCGCTGGAGGTGGCGGTCATCGTGAAGCTGATGAGGCCGAAACGAGAAGGGGCATTCTCCACCCTGATTTCCCTTCCCGGTGTGAACCACTCTTCCCTGGGGGCGGGAAAAATCGCGAGCCGTTCCGGGTAATCGATGAATATCATGTTCCGGATGGCGGCGAACATGATGGAACCGGTCGTGGCCGAGTCACCCCTGCCGCGGTGCACCGCGCGGGTCCTCGGGTTCAGGTATTCCGGAAGAACATACCTGCTGCCGCTTATTTCCATGAGGCTCTCCAGCAGTTCGTGGCCCCTGTTGTCCCGCAGGGATATGAGGTTTGCCGCCATTACAAGGCTCGGGAGAACGTCAATGCCGACCGAGTTGACGCATACCGGGTACTCGCCGAGTTTTTTCTCGATGAGCCCTGTTATGGCCCTCAAAATGTCATCGGTTATGGTCGAGAGCCGGAAGGGAAACCCGGCGAAGATGAAGTAATAGTCGAACTCGTTGTTTACGAATCCTTCCTGTAAGATAGACTCTATGTTGCTGATGAACAGGTCTGACAGGCGGCTAGACTCTTTCATGAAATTCTTTTCGTCGCCGAAGATGCCGATGCACCTGGCGAGATAGGCGAACTGGTCCATGGCGTGGGCCATCAGGATCAGGTCAAAGAGGTGTCCTTCCCTGAGATAAAAATCGCCTATGGAGTTTGTTTCATGGAAGTCGGCTTTTTTAATTGAACGGGTGTATGAGAGCATGTTCATGCCGAGTTCCTTGATCTTCGGGTACCGGGACTGGAGAAAATCGAGGGTCCTGGTGTGCACGAAGTAATCGGCTGTGCCCCCGGCGAGATAGCTCCCGTTAACGGCGTATTTGCAGGTGCCTTTTTTCACGTCCCCCGGGAACCGGTTGAAGGCCTCGTCGATTATTTTCAGCGCTTCGGTGAAATAGCCGGTTCTGACCAGTCCGAGCAAGGTGAAAAAGGAATCGCGGTAGTTAAAGGTGCCGTCGTCCCGGTTCAGGTCTTTCAATTTGGAATTAAGGAGGGTCCCCTTGGCGGCTGAGGCCCAGTGCTGAAGCCGTGTGTCCGGAAGCCTGATCCCGATTCCCTCCCGTATGCGGGCCCCCGCGTAGGAGGTGAAGTCCTCCCTGGTCCGCTTGAAATTGTCCTTTCCCTCCTGTATGTGTTCCCTGCCGGTGAGGGCCACGCGCACGTACAGGGTCGTCTCACCTTTCTGGAGGTTGAATCCGGCTCCCAGGGAGGCCATGCCGTCAGCGCTGGCGCTCTTGTAATTTTTTTCAGCACCGGTGAGCGGCATCTCAACGCGCCCGGCCTTTTCCCTGGCCGTTATCATGTCAGGTTTTTTATCCAGGTGGATGCTCTTACGTCCGTTACAGCTGATGGAATTAAGATCCCGGTGGAATTCCACCTTTGAGAGCCCGCCGAGGCGCTCAAGGTCATAGGGGCGGACCGCCAGTACGAGCATCGCCTTTTTCGATTTCGGTGACAGGTCGCAGTTAATCTCCAGAATGGCCTCGTCGATGCTGCTTTTCGCACCGAACAGGGTGGCGGTGAGGGTGAAATCGCTCTCCTGCCAGGTGGTGGTGATCACCGATGTTGCCGGGTCCCGTTCCTGCTTGACGGATTCGGGATTCTCCGCCGGCCGGTACATTTTGCCGCCGATAACGACCAGAAATTCGATGGACCAGTTTCCGTAGGAGGGGGACACCATGCCCGCAGGGTCAACGAGGAGTTCCTCGGAAGACATGAAGTTGGTGAAGGATATGCTGTCTCTCATGACGGTATTGACGAGGTTCAGGGGGGTGACAGGTTGATAAAGGGACGACTTTCTGCTGACGCCCTGGTGCAGCCATGCCGGCCACCAGAGTGCGGGGTATTTCTGGAACAGGGTAAAGTTCTCTATTCCGGTGACCGTATTTTTCTGGAAGGAATCTGTTTTTTCGGTATCAATACCCTTGTAGCTGGAATTATCTAAGAAGACCTGTAAGGGTTTTTTTGTGATTTGAGTTTTTCCCAATTCTGATCACAGCTGTGTTTATTCATTTTTAAATGTCTTGAGGGCTTCTTCTTCCGTTTCGAAAATGTCGAACATGTCCATGAGTTCGACGACCTCGAAAATCTTTTTCACCGCGTTGTTCATGTTGCATAGTTTCAGTTTCCGCTTGGATTCTTTCAAAATTCTCATGGTGGAGACGAAAATCCGCAGTCCTGAACTGCTCATGTATTCAACGTCTTTCAGGTTCATTAAAAGATGGCTGTCCGGTTCGTTTTGAATGATGCTATTTATCTCTTTTTCAATTTCAGCAGATAAATGCACGTCCAGTCTTCCCGCAAGGTATATAACGATAACATTATCAACCTTTTTTGTTTTTAGATCCATAACAATCTCCATTTCATAGATTAGTCTTTAACAAATATATAGATGGATATTTATAAATCAATTAAAAAAAACTCTATCATTGTGAAATAATCCAAAATTGACGGCCTATTCCAGGCCCTCTTTCGCCTGTTTTTTCGTGGCAATGAGTCCCGCAAGGGTGAAAATAAATATAACGGTAAAGATAATGCCGAGAACAAGGAGGATAAGGTGGCCGTGCTGGACAGGGACCCCCGCTGTTTCCGCCCCCGGCTGTTTTTTCAGAAATATGAAATAGATACCGTTTTTTATCATTAAAATGGAGGCAAGGAAGGGAAATACCAGCCCGTTGAAGTAGATCAGTCCCCGGTATTTCAGGGGATCAAACAGGGGCATAATCATGGCCACACCGGAGCTGAAGACAAGGGCCGCGAACCCCCGGGCGATATAGTAGAGGGGACCCACCAGTTCATGGTCCTTGACAAGGTCAATCCAGTTTTCCGAAACGTTTTCAGCGAACAGCTTCAATACCGTGAGGGGAGAGACATAGAAAAAGAGGCCGATAACTATGTATACCGCCCCGGTTAAAAGAACCACGACTTGCAGAAAGTTGGTCGAACGAGAACGCATTGTTTATCCCTCCAGGAAACTAGATACAATATACAGCGATATATTTGCCGCAGAGCCGCGGAGGCACTGAGGATTGGTTATATAAACAAAAATATTATTTCTTTTCTCTGTGCCCTTTGAGCCTCTGTGGTTATCTAAATGTTCAGTCTTACCCCAGGTCCTTCAGCAGGCGGGCGGAATGTTCCTCGCTCTGCTTCAGTATTTTCTCTACCCGGAGGTCTGTTTCCGGTGCTTCGATGACAAGGTTGCGGTCAGCGAGATCGCTTATTTTATCAGCATACGGTTTCTGGGCTGTCAGGTCTATATATTTTTCATAAAATTTCAGTATTCTTCCGCGCCTGAACTCCAGGGGGGCCTTGTTGTCCACGGATACGAAGAAAATCTCGTCAGCATCGGTGCGGAACATGTCCTCGACCCGCACCCTCAGTTCCGGATAGCCGGAGTTGTACGAATCTTCGGCAATGTTCAGATCCTCGAATATCGGGTACATGAGGAAAGACGCGGCCATCATGTCCCGGAGGTACCCGGTGCAGAAGGCGCGCCTGCCGCCGGTCCCCGCCCTCCCGAGCAGGGCAACCGGCGAGCTCAGGTACGACTCCATCCTGCTCTGCCCGGCGGCCTCTGTCGCGAATTTCACGATGCTGCTGTTTTTGAATATGTACTCGTCAGGAAAGGTTATGTCCATGAGCCGGTTCAGCCTCTCCTCGGAAAAGAGCCTGGATACGGAACGGGAAAAATCCTCCCGTGAATCGGCGACCAGGTGAAGGCCGGTCACCACGAAACCGAGGGACGAGGCGTAGATGGTGTCCACCTCGAGGCCTGATTCGGCCAGGGCGTTGAAAAACCCGGCCAGGTATATCGATTCGAGGAAATTCGTTTCGAGCACCAGGGCCCTCCGCCTCTTCGAAGCAAGACCGGCCATTTCGCTTACCACCCCCTTGTCGGCCAGGTCCGAAAGGGCCTTCCTGGCCTCCCCATCCCGGGGGAGGTTCATCTTTTCCAGGATGAGCCCGCCGGTAAAACGCCTGGTGGTGCCGGCGTAAAATTCGTTTATGACGTAATAGACTGACTGCCCCCCGGAGAGGACCCGGTCGAAGAGGGAGTAGAGGGGATCCAGGCCCTTCATGTTCCTGACAGCGGCAAAGACCGTGTCGCTGAGGTCCAGGGCCCGGTCGCGGAACTCCCGGTCCGATCCGGACAGGTCGAGGATGACGTGGGAGTACCGCCTGGACAGTATGAAAAGCACCGGCGACAGGATATCGCGATCAGCCCGTACCTTTGAGCCGAAGGTTATGTTCATCAGGTGGAGGTTTTCGTCGACCGCCTCGATCCGCTCCCGGATGATTTGTTCGATAGCGGGGCCGTCCTCCTCCCTCTGGGAGATGGGGGCCGTTATCTTTTTGCCAAAGAGATTGAACACGGAATTCCCCTCGTAGGCGCAGTCCAGGATAACTGTCTTTCCCTTCTCGCGGAGGGAGAGGCCGATGAGGGCCGAGACGAGGGTGTTTCCCGATTCCCGTTCACCGCCGTACACGGCAGTGACCCTGCAGTTTTCCCCCTGGTAGAGGTTCCCGGTGTCGGACAGCTCGAATCCCATCCGGCTAATCGTCTTCAGGTACCCCCGGAGGCCCCGGTAAGAGCCGAGGAAGAAGCGGTACAGGTCTTCCGCCTTGAAGAGGAGGAGGGTGGAGTCGGCGATTGCCCGGATCTTTCCGTGGTGGCGGTTGCTGGTGAAGGGGATGGTACCGAAAAAGGAGCCCGGCGCCAGGTACACGATATCGGTTCGTCCCAGGGCCTCGATCTCGAAGAAGCCGTTTACCACGATATTGAAGGAGTTGACCTTTTTCAGGTCGAAGAACTGTCCCTTCCTGATGGCAGACAGCCCTCCGATTTTCTGAAGGTAGAAAATTTCTTCCTCGGAACAGTGACGAAACAGGGGAACGTCACGAATTATTTTGCCGGTCACGCCGATGGTCATGTCTTTCTGAGCATGCTGACCAGGTCGGATTTTCCGTAAAGTTCTATGGGCCGGGTGTTCGCGAAATCCCTGGCAGGCTGTGAGAAATCCCCGGTGGTAATGATGATTATCCTCATGGCGTTCTTGGAGCGCATCTTCTCGTGGAGTTTTCTCAGTAAACCTTCCTGGATGGTGTCAGTGGTCCGGATAACGCGGATTATCCGGTTGGTCTGCCTGGTGTTGCGCCACTTGCCGTCCGATTCTGTGGCGATGATCTCGATCTCGGTGTCGCTGATGATGTCAACGTCCATTATGCGGTTCCCCATGGCCTCGACTATCTTGCGGCTCAGGTGCTCGAACTGGGATAGACCGGCGATGAGAAAGTCTTTGATACGGTCATCCTGCCTGAATTCAGCGTAGGAGTTCAGCTTTTCCTGGACGTCCCGGAATTTGCTGTTCACCTCCACTATGCGTTCCCAGTTGCGGATGGCGGTGTGGATGTCCCGCATCTTTTCGTGGCAGTCGGCCAGGAAATACCGGAGGCTCAGCTCCACCTCGCTCCCCTTCCGGGCGAATTTCAGGCCCCGCTCAAGCTCCTGTATCGCTTTCGGGTACTGGCCCCGCTCTATGTAACAGGTCCCCTTGGCGAGAAAGGACTTCACCTTGAGCTCGTCGCTCTTCTGGGCGACCTCGAACTCTTTTATTGCCCACTCGTAGTCGCCAATCTGCCTGAGCACCAGGCCGAGGAAGTAGTGGGCCCGGTGGTTTGAGGGATCGATCTTTATCGTGTTGATGAACGCCTGCTTGGCGTCTGTTTGAATGCCGTTACGGTAATAGATCTGCCCCAGGTGATAGTAGGAGAGGTCGTGTTCCGGGTTCTTCGCCGCGCTGTTCTTGAAGTACATCAGGGCCTTGTCCAGGATGTTGAGATCGTAGAAGATGCGGCCCAGTTCGAAAAAGTTCTCGAAATTGTCCGGATCAATCTTGGTCAGGATAAGGTACTCCTTCTTTGCCTCGTCCAGGGCCCGACGTTCGCGGTAGAGCCTGGCCAGGCGGGACCTGACGTAGGACTCCTTCATTCTTTCGTCGAACCGGTTCAATTTCAGAACCTGCCGGTATTCGACGATGGCGTACTTGGTGTTGCTGTCCTTCATGTGGGCTTCGGCCAGGAGAAAATGGGCGTAGGAGTTACGGTCGTCCTTCTCGATGATTTCGTTCAGCTTTTTAATCGCCAGTTTCGTCTGGCCCGACTCGATCATCCTGGCGATTTCGTCGAGCTTCTTCGGGAAAACGTATATGTGAAGAACATACAGAATAATAATCGCGAGAAACACGAAAAAGATGAATATTATAACGTAGGTTAGTAACATCAAATACCTGTTGCTGAAAAAAATGGCGCTTTTATAAGTTAGTCATTAAACGGGAATATAAAGATACTATTTTACCATATATGTCAAGATAGTTTATGGAACAAAAGGGTGATAAGTTTGTAAATCGACATGTTTATTCGTAAATTTTCGTTTGACAAAAACCATCATATTTTATTGATTGGGTAGACCCGGGGGCGTAGCTCAGTTGGGAGAGCGCTTGAATGGCATTCAAGAGGTCAGGGGTTCGATTCCCCTCGTCTCCACATTATTTTCAGTCACCCTGCCACTCTTTCACGAATTCGTTTTCGTGAATGGTAACCAGTTTCTCCACGTAGTATTGCCGCTTCCCCGCGGGTATCTCAGCCTCGACAGTTTCCCCGACCTGCTTGTGCAGCAGGGCGGCCCCGATCGGTGACGAGAGGGAGATCTTCCCCTCGGCCGGGTTCACCTCTTCCGATGATACCAGAGAAAGCTCTATGCGGTCTTCGCTGTCGAGATCGACAACGGTCACCTGGGAGCCGTAGGCGATACGATCCTCCGGTATATCCGAGAGCTTGATGTTGTTGAGCTGGCTGAGCTGGTCCGCGAGCTGTGAGATCCGGGCCTTGACAAAGGCCTGGCGCTCTTTCGCGGCGTCGTATTCTGCGTTCTCTCTGAGATCGCCGTATGAACGGGCCTCTTCGATCCTCTTCGGAAGCTCCACCTTGAACTCATACTTCAGCTTGTCGAGTTCGGCGCGGACAGCCACTTTCCTGGCTTCAATGTCTGAAGTCATACCCTGCTCCGTGTTTTAGTTATTCTTTCAGCTTGATAAGGAGGGTGATATTCCTCTTATCGTCCCTTTTAACAATAAATCCGTTTTCGCGCAACGATTTTTCGATCTTGTAGGCGTTAATATCGACAACATTTTCTTCCATGGCGTTCATCCTTGAACTTTTTGGTATCCTTCAAACACGGCATCCATTCCGGTTTTTTCTGGATTTGTGTGAAAGATTCTGGTTTGTGCGTGTGTCCTATTAATGTCGGACAGATGGCGGGATCTATTTAGCCCCGCTCCTACCGCGGCTGCAGTTCCACCACCGTGCCGAATTTTCCGATTTCTTCACGGTTTGGGATCTTCCCCACCACCACGGTTATGAGGCCGTTATTAAAGAGTTTTTCCGTCTCGGCGGTGATAGCCTCAGCGGTGACATCCCGGATATTGTCGACATAATCCGAATAATAGTCTTCCGGGAGCCTGTTGAAGGCGCGATCCATGATGTTAACCAGCACCTCCTGGGTATTGGTGAACTTGAAAACATGGCTGTTTTCTATGGAATTTCTGGCCCAGGTGAGTTCATCCCCGGAGACCGGTTTCCCGGCCATCTCCCGGAAATTCTCGTTCATCAGGGAAACTGCAGTGGGCACGGTGCTGTTCGCCGTCTGGGCAAAGGAGAGGAATATGCCGGTGCTGTACCGGAACCGCACCAGTGACATGACAGTGTAGGCGAGGCCCCGCTTCACCCGGATTTCCCTCACCAGCCGGGAGTTGAAGGACCCCCCACCGAGGATGAAATTCATCATTGTCAGGGCATAGGAACCCTCGTAGTGGATGTCCGGAGCCATGGTACCGATAACAATCGTCGACTGGGGGATGTCCTTCGGGTAGAGGAAAATCTTCCCCCTCTTTTCCCGGAGGTTCTCCCGTATCGATTCCATGTCCAGGACGTAATCCACCCGCGGCCCCTGCCGGATGGGGGAAAAGCTTTTCCGTATCAGGCCCTCCACTTCGCCGTAGCCCTCCGATTCGGAAATGCCGATATAGATGTTGCCCCCGACCGCGTGCTTTTCCCAGAGTTCTTTCACCATGTCAAGGGCATAGGAGTCGATCATCTTTTCCGTGGCGCATGCCCCGTAGCCGCACCCGTTGAAAATAATCTCCCGGGCCTTCATAAAGGCTATCTGGGCCGGATCGTCATAGCTCCGCCGGATTTCCTCCTTCACCAGGGACTTTGCCGCCGCCAGGTCTTTTTCGTTGAAATTCGGATTTGTGAGTATGTCGGACACGATGTCAAAGGCCCTGTTCCTGAAGCGTTCCAGGACCCGTACGTACACGGTGATGTTCTCGTACGAGGCCTCGATGGAGAGCCTCCCCCCCAGGTTTTCGACGGTTTTGTTCAGCTCTATATCCGGGTATTTTTTCGAGCCGGATATGGAGAGGGCCTCGGCCAGGAGACGGGACATGCCGGCGCTGTTCCCGTCCTCATGGAGCATGCCGTATCCCATGGAGGCGATGATCGTCACCTGGGGAAGGTCGTCCTTCACGTAGAAGACCCGTATCCCGTTGTCGAGTTCACCGGTTTTTACCGGCGGAAGGGAGAGATCCTCCCCCCTGCCGGGGTCTGAAAACGTGGGCGCGGTAACGAGAATGAGTAAGAGTATTGCCGGAATGAGTCCGAGTTTTTTCATTTAGTATTTCCTTTTCTGCTGTCCTCGAGGATCCCGACGACCCGGTTTTCCCTGACCAGGTACCGGTTTACCGCTGACCGGATATCTTCAGGGGTAACCTCTTTTATAACCCTCAGGTAATCGGTCAGGTATTTCCAGTCCCCGAAAATCGTCTGGTAGTAGTTCAGGAGGTTCGCCATCCCCATGTTTGAATCGAGCCGGAAGACCAGTTCCGATTCGAGCTTGTTGACCACCTTCTCGAGTTCTTCCGCGGTCACCTCGTCTTTCAGCTTTTCGATCTCCCGGTACACGGCTTTCTCCACCTCCCGGTGGGTGACGCCCGGCCTCGGGGCGGCGAATACAATCAGCAGGTTGTCGTACCGGGCCCCGGGGAAGCCGTTCCACACGTCGATCGACGAGACCAGTTTTTTATCCAGAACCAGGGAGCGGTAGAGGCGGGAGGATTTCCCTTCACCGAGTAAACTCGAGATGACGTCGCAGACGTAGTCGTCCCGGTCAGGGAAGGTGGGCTTGTGCCAGCCGATGATCAGGTAGGGATTCGCCTTGAACCGGTAGGTCATCCGCCGTTCCCCCTCCATCGGGGGTTCGTCAATGGCGGTACCTCCCGGGTTTTGCCTCGAAATGATGGAGCCGAAATAGTTGTTCACCACCCGGTAGGTCTCCTCCACGTCCTGCTTTCCCACAACGGTGATTACCATGCGGGAGGGGATGTAATGGGTCCAGTAGAAGTCGCGCACGTCCTTTATGGACAGGAACGGTATGCCCGACTTCCACCCGATAATCGGGTGCCGGTAGGGGTGGGCAATATACGCCGTGGCGAGAAAGCGCTCGAAAAGGCCCCCGGAGCCGCTGGAATCGTAGCGCATGAGGCGCTCCTGGATCACATTGTTCCGTTCAAG
>CAZEPS010000016.1:0-31818 GCA_964514165.1 uncultured Leptospirales bacterium | reverse complement strand
TGCTCCCGGTTACTTACGTGGTCAGGCTTATCGACATGAATTTTCAGAAACTGTCCAGGAAGGATATTCTCCAGGCGGACATCGTTTTCGTGTCAGCCATGATCGTTCAGAAGGAATCGTTCTCAGAGGTTGTCCAGCTATGCAGGGAATGCGGGGTTCCCGTTGCGGCAGGGGGGCCGTATCCGACGACTTCGTACGAGTCTATCCGTGACGTGGACTACTTTATACTCAACGAGGGGGAAGTTACCCTGCCACGGTTCATTGAAGACTACGAGAAGGGTTTACCACAACGGGTCTATACCGACGAAACAAAACCTGATATAACCAGTACTCCCATGCCACGTTTCGACCTCCTGGATGTGAAGGCTTACAGCTCCATGGCCCTTCAGAATTCCCGGGGGTGCCCCTTTAACTGCGAGTTCTGCGATATAATCGAGATGTTCGGCAGGTCCCCCCGGTACAAGGATCCCGGCCAGTTCGTCAGGGAAATGAAAGAGATCTATAATCTCGGGTACCGGGGCCCCCTCTTTATCGTGGATGATAACTTCATCGGCAACAAGAGAAAGGTCAAGGACCTCTTGAGGGAGATAATCATTTTCCAGGAGGAGTACGGCTATCCTTTTGCCCTGTTCACCGAGGCGAGCATCAACCTTGCCGAAGATGACGAACTTTTGGACCTTTTCGTCAGGTCAGGGATGGACATGGTGTTCATCGGACTGGAGACACCGGATGAGGATATCCTGAAATGCTCAAACAAGCAGCAGAACCTGAAATCCGACCTGTCTGAAAGCGTGGTGAAGATTCAGAAGAGCGGCATCGAGGTGCTCGGCGGATTTATCCTCGGCTTTGACAACGAGAATGACAACATTTTCGATCGGCAGATAGAGTTCATCCAGAAGGCGGGAATCCCGATGGCTATGGTGGGGCTTCTCATGGCCCTGCCGAAGACCCAGCTCTACCGCCGCCTCGTTGCTGAGGGGCGTCTCATCGGTGACTCCAACGGCAACAACACCCACTCCCTGGACATGAATTTTATTCCGACCATGGAGCCGACCGAGCTCAAAGAGGGCTACAAGCGGGTACTGTCAACTATATATAACCCTGAAAATTATTTCGAGAGGTGCATGACCCTTCTGAAGCGATTTCCCGAAAAGAGGTTTCTCAAGAGAAGAAGCCTTACATTGCGGGATATTCGTGCCCTTTTCTTTTCCCTGCTGAAACAGACTTTTTCCGGATACGGTTTTCGTTACCTTTCTTTCCTGACAAATGTGCTGTCCTATAATTCGAGAGAATTCGCATTTTCCGTAGCCCAGGCGGTGAAGGGGCATCACTTTTTTATCATTACCAATGATATTATCAGAAGCGATGAATTCAAGATGTATAGTGAAAGAAAGATCCTGTCCCTTGAGGACGCGCTCGATAATATGGTTCGTAAAAACCCGATAATTCAGGCAGCGCGACTGAGAAAAACCGGTATGCGATATGTCGCGGCGATAAAAAGAAAATACCGGTTCCTGCCTTCCGGGGCGAAAGTGGAAGCTTTCTCAACATATATGGTATTTATTGAGCAATGCCATGAGATAATCAGGAAGTACCAGGGCCGGGGTTCCGGAAGGGACATGGTACCATTGAGGACGGTACAGGCACGGGGATATTAAAATTATGATTGATGCAATTCTGTTTTTATGCATACGTGATAATAATGGAACACCTGTATAAGACAGGGGGATTATCTATTGATTAAACAGGGGGTTCCCTTTTGAGCACATCTATTGGTTTAATTAATAATGAATAAAACCGATTTATAGATGTACCCTTTGATGTTCTGCTAATTTATATTCAGGGAGATA
Organism: uncultured Leptospirales bacterium; assembly: GCA_964514165.1. GTDB lineage: Bacteria > Spirochaetota > UBA4802 > UBA4802 > UBA5550 > CAZEPS01. Next base: position 29,968 of record CAZEPS010000016.1, on the reverse strand, counting down.
CGATGGATACACCTTCAACAGCAGTACAGATTATAGTCAGCGTCATCCCGATAGTCGGTATCGTGTGCGGTTTCGTTCTTCTGTTAGTCTATGTCGCCTTGAATCACCGGCAGAGGATACTCATGATTGAGAAGGGAATACTTCGAAAAGCCTTTGATTATGACGCGTTGAGCCTTTTTTCCGGTCTCATATTGACCGGGATAGGGATAACTCTGCTGGTTTTTTTCCTGATTAAGGAAGGGCTTTCCTATGCCCTGCTGAGCGGCCTGATTCCCCTCTCTATCGGTTTAAGCATGCTGTTGTTTTTCACCATCAGAATGAAAATGATCAAGAGCAGAGATGAAGGGTGAAACTGTCACCGATGAGAATATCGTCCAGAATGTCATTCACGGGAATACCGATGAATTCAGTATTCTCGTGGAACGATACCAGAACAGGATTTACGGCATAGGGATGAGATTTTTCAGGAATACGGAAGACTCCCTCGATTTCACGCAGGATGTTTTCGTACGGGCCTATTCAAATCTCAATACCTATAAAAGACGTTCCCCGTTCAGGTTCTGGCTGACCAGGATTGCCTATAATCTCGGCATCAGCATGAAAAAGAGCAGGAAGATTGAGACAGTGCCTGATGCCAGTTTCATTCAGTCAACGGACGCGCCGCCGGACCTTGCCCATGAAAAAGACGAAGTGAGACGAGCGCTCCTTGCCGAGATCGAACGGCTTCCTGAAAAGTACCGGGTATGCCTTGACTTATACTTTTTCATGGGTCTGTCATATACAGAAATATGTTCCATAACCGGGTATCCGGTTAATACGATAAAGTCCCATGTTCTCAGGGCGAAAAATATCTTGCGGGATTCCCTGAAGGGGACCATGGCGGAGGAATACGGTGGAATGTGAAACTGTCATATCAAAATACCTTGAAAGAAGCGAGACTTTCAGAATTCCGGTACTGCTCCGCTTTCACACGCTCTTCTGCCCGGAATGCAGGGACGAGATTGAAAAGCTCAGGGCTGAATTCGAGAAGCTGAAAGCGTACCCTCCCCATGAAATTCCGGTTGACATTACCGAGAACGTCATGGCCAGGGTACAGCTCCTGGAGGAAACCTATGAGCACGAGATATCCTGCTTTAAATGGATCGCGGTGGGTATTGTTATCATCGGAAGCAGGTTTCTGTTTACCTACAGCGATTCCCACGTCTGGCTCCAGGGGCATTTCGGCAAGCAGTTTGATATTCCCCTCAATATCATACTCGGATTGATTGTCACCGCATACGCGATTCTTTTCGTGGGAACCCATATAGACGATATAAAAAAATATATTCCCTACCTGACCGAAAAGTTTCATCTCTGAAGTGGTCAGTCCGTTACCCCTGATTTACTACTGAATATATACAAAATGGGACCTTATTTTAAATGAAGGTCCCATTTTTGTATATGCCGGTAATTGATCTTGAAAAAAACTGTTTATGCCGGTATATGTGCATGACAAAGTGACAGCCCATGCTACAATTCATCATGGATACATACTCTCGTATCCGACTGTGTCATGCACAGGAAATCCTGTCCGGGCCGGATATACATTCATGGAAAAGAAAAAAAAGGATCTTCAGAATATAATCAGGGGAATGGAACGGGTTGTCGTGGCCTTTTCAGGGGGTGTAGACAGCACGTTTCTCCTGGAAGCAGCCAGTGCCGTCCTTGGCGAGAACGCCGAAGCGGTCCTGGTGAAATCCCCCCTGAATTCAAAACGGGAGATTGCCGATGCACTCGGCTATCTCGAATCACGGGGAGCGCGATTCCACGTGATAGAGGATGATATTCTGGAGTCAGGGGAGGTGTCGGCAAATTTCCCGGACCGGTGCTACTACTGCAAGAAGCGGATATTCACCCGCATCAGGGGATACGCAGACTCAAAGGGGATTGACACGGTCATCGAGGGGAGCAATTATGATGACAGGGAGGATTACCGTCCGGGTGAGAGGGCGCTGGATGAACTCGGAGTAAGAAGCCCCCTACGGGAGGCGGGACTCACGAAAGGGGAGATACGTTCCCTCTCCCGGGACATGGGCCTGCCGACCTGGAACAGGCCTTCTGAGTCCTGTCTCGCGACCAGGGTTTCCTACGGTCAGGAAATAACAAGAGAGCTTCTCATGAGGGTCGAGCAGGGCGAGGAGGCGCTCCGCGAATCAGGCCCGGGCCGGGTCAGGCTCCGGGTTCACGGGACCGGCGCCAGGATCGAGGTTGATCCCGGGGGTTTCGGCAGAATCATGGGTGAGGAAACCCGGGAACGGCTTGTCCGGCGTCTGAAAGGTCTCGGTTTCACACGCGTCTCCCTGGACCTGGAGGGATACCGTACCGGGAGTATGAATGAATGCATGGCGGCAGGTATGAACAGCGATGACAACAGGCTTGAAACGGTCTTCATGCTGGAGACCAATATAGACGACATGAATCCCGAATTCTACGAATTCGTCGCCGACCGGCTCATGGAGCGGGGGGCCCTTGACGTGTACACGGTTCCGGTCGTAATGAAAAAGTCCCGCCCGGGCATACTCCTGAATGTCCTGACCACCGCGGAAGCGAAGGACGATCTGATGGAGACCATATTCCGGGAAACCACCACCTCGGGCATACGGATCAGTGAAATGAAACGGAAGAGGCTCGAGAGGGAGAGCCGTACAATTAACACAAAATTCGGGGAAATAGACGTAAAGGTCATGAGTTCCGGTGACAGGGTAGTCACCATTTCCCCGGAATACGAAGACTGCAAGCGGGTCTCCAGGGATTTGAACATACCCCTGAAAGATGTCTACGACGAGGCCAGGCGCGAAGCAGGAAAAATACTCAAACCGGATAATGAGGAATAAGGGAATGAAGAAAGGGTACGTGCAGCTTTACACCGGGAACGGCAAGGGGAAAACAACCGCGGCTTTGGGCCTGGCCCTCCGTGGTGCCGGTGCGGGATTGAAGACCATCATGATTCAGTTCATGAAGGGACAGCACTACAGCGAGCTTGACGCGGTGGAAAAATTTTCGGGTCTCATTACCATAGAGCAGTACGGCAGCCCCGATTTCTGCGTGCCGGGAGATGAGGACGCCCTGAATGAGCACAGGGCCCTGGTGAAGCAGGGGTACCAGCGTGCGGAAACAGCCCTGACCGAAAACTACGACATTGTCATCCTGGACGAGATTGTAACCACTACCCTGTTTCGGATACTTACTGTTGACGATATAATCGCTCTTATAGAAAAAAAACCTGAAACAGCCGAGTTGATTCTCACCGGCAGGGGAGCAGACCCGGGACTCATCGACAGGGTGGACCTCGCCACGGAGATGGTGGAGAAAAAGCATTATTTTGAAATGGGCGTCCATGGAAGAAGGGGAATTGAATTTTGAGATGAGGCCCTTTATGCGCGGTATAATTCTTGCCGGTGCAATGGTTATCCTGTTGTCAGCCGTTGCATCAGCCAAGCCCCTCATCGGTATTGCCGGGGTCGAAAGCTATACCCCCCGTGGAAACAGGATATCCGCCCTGCTTGAATCTCACCTCGTCAATATTTCCGATTCAATCGGGATATTCGAAATGGTCAATCCCCGGCTCCTGAAGGAACAGCTTTCACGGTTTAACTGCCTCGAGGAGAAATGCCTGGTCCGGTTCGGGAAAAACGCCGGTTTCGGACTTCTCGTAAGGGGGAGGGTGCGGGACAGGGGGAGTAGTCTCATACTGGACATGGCTGCCTACGGGACCGATATTCCCCATTCAGGGAAACTCATATACCGGCGCACGGTTGAGGTCCCGGTGGTGAGGGGCCACGGCACCAGGGAATACAGTTACATCTGCGAAGAGCACGCCGGTTTTTTCTATTCGGAGGTTTTGAAGAGATATCGCGATCCGGTGTTCGCGGAAAAGGACGGGAAAGGGGCGGTCCGCTTTGACGCAAAGATAAACGGCACCTATACCGTGTATAAAATGGAGGAATCTTCCCTTTCGGTAAAGCCCTTCGCGAAAAAAGGGAGGTTCAGCATGGCAAACGGCAGGATCAAAAGCGGCGAATATGTCCTGACTGCTGAAAATTTTATTCTCAAAGAATACCGCGACAAGGCTGCATTCCTGAATGAATTTTACTACGGCAGGAAGAAGGAAATAGTCATACGGAACCCCCGGCTTTACGATCTTTTCTACGCCATCTTTTTGTCGGGACCAGCGAGCGCGACCATGCCCCTGACCGCCCCCTTCGTCGGCTATTACGGAAACGCTGACTGGACCGGGATTTCACTCTGGGCGATCAACTCGGCCCCCTACATCTATCTCGAGATAGACGGACTGACCAACTACTACAAGAATTACCATCAACGGAGAAAGGACACCCCCCGGGATGTTCTCACCAGGTTTTATTTCGCCTGGTACATGTTCGGCGCCGGGGGTACACCCCTTGTGGTAGACGCCCTGGCACACACCTACCTTAACAGGGCCGCTAACTATCAGGGCATACAGCCACTGCTGGGGAACAATTATATTGCGGCGTACCTTTCCCTCGTTTCCGGGGGGGGAGGGCTCTTTTACAAGGGCCACCGCCACTGGGGCTATCTATACTTTCATCTGAACAATGTCCTCGTCTACCTCACCATACGGGAGTTTACCGGAACCAGGAGGTATGATCCCCTCAGAAACACCTACCGGAGGGGGGGGTATGACGAGAAAATGGCCTATACCTGGGTCGGTATACTCGGCGCGGTGAAAATTGCTGAGATAATACACGTGGTTTTCACCAGGACCAGACTTCGTAACGGCAGGATCATCCGGGAGAAGGATTTCATGGAACCGGTCGTGTATACCGGCTATTCCGGCGAGGCGGTATTTGGTTTGTGTCATACCATGAAATTTTAAATGAAAAGGAAGAGACATGGAAAGCAGAAAAAACATAGCCCTTGTCGCACACGATAACAGGAAGAGGGACCTGATAGAATGGGTCGAATGGAACTTTGAGATCCTGATGAATCATTCCCTTATCTGCACCGGCACCACGGGTCAGCTGGTTGAAAAGGCCATCGCCGACAAGATAAAGAGTGTTTCGGAGAAGGTCGAAATAGTCAAACTCAAGTCCGGGCCCCTGGGAGGGGACCAGCAGCTCGGGGCCATGATAGCCGACGGCAGGATCGACATCCTTATTTTTCTCTGGGACCCGATGCAACCCCAGCCCCACGACGTGGACGTAAAGGCCCTTCTCAGGATCTCGGTTCTCTATAACATACCCACGGCCTGCAACCGATCCACGGCGGATTTTATCATATCATCGCCCCTGATAAAGGAGCCCTATGAGGCGGTTATGAAGGATTACTCGGACTACATAAAACGGGGGATAAACCTGTAATGCCCTGGCATAAGCCAGAAATTATTGCCGTGTTTACAGATATTTTTACCGGTCGGTTAAGCATAATAATATGAATAAAAGAAGCAGAATCCCGCGCAACGGGTTACACCTGGCCATGGCAACCGGGGTGTTTTTTTTCGTCATCCTGGGGGCGGGGACGCTCCACGGCCAGGGCCTGGAAACAGTCAAGGGAAACGCGGCTCTGTTCCTGATGCCCGGCAAAGGAATGAAACTTGCCGCCCTGGGGATCGAATCCCGGGCCAGGGTAACCGGCACCCTCAATTCACTGGGCAGGTTCATACCGGTAGAGGGAAACCGTCTTAATGCCGCCATGGAACGCGCATCCCTGATACGAAGGGGAAACCTGTACGATACGGCCGCCAGGGAACTCGGGGTCGACATCTATATCGTGATCTCTGTCTTTTACGACGATTACAGCATCGCCGGTCAGATGGACATTATTCCCCTTGCGGAGGAATATGCCTGGATGAAAAAAAGGATCACCGTGAGGAGCAGCATCTTTCTCAATATACCCGTTAAGCTTGCCAGGGAGCTGGCCATTTTACATAAGGGACTGCCGATCCGGGGAAGTGCCATGAAAAAGGATGGTGATCTGGCGGTCATTACGGCCGGGCAGTTTCACGGCCTCGCTGAAAAATCATACCGGATCAGGGGTGGATCGGTGTTAAAGGTTCTTCGTACAGGGCGGTACCGTTCCCTGGTCTCCGGTGTTTCCGGTATGGAGGAGGGCGATGGCGTAACGATACCGGTCTATCCGAAAACCGGGAAACTGATACGCAGGCTTGAGAAGGAGCTCCACGAGAACGCTGTTTTTAAATACAAGATACGGATCGCTGAAAAGGACGAAAGTTTCGCGGAAAAGAGGTTCGTCCAGGGGCTGGCGATCATCAACCCCGGAGGGAACCTCCTCCTCCCCGGTTACGGGGCCCACCTGTCAACCGGGTATATCGGCCTGAAACCGAAGAAGGCGGATATCCCGGGGGCTGTTCTCACTGCCGGGCTTGTGGCAACCCATTTCTGCCTCCCCTCGTTCATGTCAAAATTCGAGGTGCACTTCGCACCCTGGATAAAAGACAATGACAAGACCTGGCACATGCAGGACCTGCAGATCTTCCTGTGGGCCTCTCTTCCCGTTACCTATACGGTTTCCTATCTCGACCAGCTCGCCGCCCAGTACAGGAAGCTCGCCAAGGTTCCCCCGTTTTTCGACAACAGGGACACCACGGCCCTGGCCTTTTCCGTCGTGATTCCCGGGGGAGGTCTCTTCTACAAGGGGCAGCGCCTTCTCGGCTGGGGTTTCTATTTTTCGGAGATGACCCTGGCGGTACTCGGGGTTTACAACCGGTACTCCCGGAAAAAAACGGCATATCTTTTTTCTGCCCTCGGCGGGGTAAAGCTCGTGGAGCTCATTACCGCCTATTTCATAAAACCTTCATACAGTTTCTACAACTATGAACTGGAACGGGGGATAACCAGAAGTTCCCTTGATTTCGGTTTTCGCGACAGCGGCGGAGGAGACCTGGTTTTTTCCGCGTCCCTCATCTATCGATTTTAAATCCCTTTTTTTTTCAGTGATCACTTGACGATTGTTTTATAATTTATTACTTTGTAATACAAAGTTACTTTGTATAAATAAGTTACTTTTAATATAAAAGTAAAGGAATCAACGATGAAAGATGAACCGGGTCCTGAAAAAACAAACAGGGGTGATCTCGAAACATACGCCAGGAACCTGTCGGAGATAAAATCTCTTCTCATTGACGTTGAAGAGAGGGTTCTCGTTGAAACGTGGGCGTTTTTTACCTGGGGCGGCCTCATCTACGCGGGGACCGCTGTCCACTACCTCCTGTACCGGTATTACGGCATGGCCATGGCAGAACTCCTCCTCAAGCTCTGGCTCCCCATGCTCTTTCTGGCCATATTTCTCGAGTCCATCGCCTGGTTTCGCAAGATGGTGAGCGATGTCCTCCCACTGTTCAACCGTATCGCTGTCAAGCTCTGGTTAAGCGTGTGCGGGGGTACCATATCCTTCATTTTCATACTATATCTCATGATACAGATGAATGCCATGACCTATGTGCCCATAACCATGCAGCTGTTCATGGCTGTCGTGATTCTCTACTACGCCCAGATATCGAATTACCACATGTACATAACGGCGTTCTTTCTCATATTGTCCAGTGTTGTTATCTATCTTCTCGGTTTGATACCGGAGATTCAGATAATAATCGTGGGAATAACCATTGGCAGCGCAATGATTTACGGCGGCGTGTCCACCATGATACGTGAAAAGAAGAAACGATGAGTGACGACCTGCTCTATACCCAGTTCGACAACGTCTTCTTTGAGAAGACCAGGCTCTCAATGATGACCATAATTTACAAGGAAAGCCTTGTGTCATTTAACCGTTTGAAAGGGGTTATCGGGGGGAGCGACGGAGCGGTCTATACCCATATACAAAAACTTCAGGACGCGGAATACATCGACAACAAGAAAGAGATTATCGGGAACAAGGTACAGACCTTCTACTTCCTCACGAAAAAGGGAAAGGCTATGTTCCGAAAATATATTTCGTTTATGGAAGAGATGATCGCGATAGAACAGGATAAATCCGGGTGAAGATTCTCGATTTCATAGTCGTGGGTTTAATCCAGGGCCAGGGACTCGATTTTCTTGTTTCACACTGGCACCTGGGCATCGCCTACGTGTATGTCTGGGCGGAATTTCCCCTCCTGGGCCTTGCCATGGCCAGGTATAAAACTGCAACGTGAATAAACTAAAATATCAAAGGAGCACACCAATGATTAAAAATACATGTATTACGGCAGCGATACTGGCAATACTGTTAACCGGCATACAGGATGCCCGGGCTGTTACCGCCGGGGAGATAATCGATGAGTCAGAAAAAAAGATGCGTGGCAACACGATGGTGTCGGTTATCGATATGACCATCAAGACACGCCGGTGGACCAGGGTGCTTCGAATGAAATCGTGGGAGAACCGTCTCGCCGATAAATCCTTCGCTGAGATTCTGGCCCCGGCCAAGGACGCGGGTAACCGGTTTCTCCTTGTCGGTAACCAGATGTGGCACTACCAGCCGAAAATACAGAAAACCATCAAGATCGCCCCCTCCATGATGCTCCAGTCGTGGATGGGCTCAGACTTCACCTATGACGACATAGTCAAACAGTCGAGTATTCTTGAGGACTATAATCACATTATGAAGGGGAAGAAGAGTGTCGACGGTTACGAGTGCTACGAGATAGAACTGAAGCCGAAACCGAACGCGGCCGTGGTCTGGGGCAAAATAACCTATTACGCCCGGGTGAGCGATTACCTTCCGGTGAAGCAGGAATTTTACAATCAGCACGAAGTGCTGAAAAAGGTCCTCACCTACAGCAGGTACCGGGAGATGGACAACCGGGTCATCCCGACCCTGTACAAGATGGTGACTGTGAACAAGGAAGACCAGTATACCCTGATGGAGATCAAGGCGGTGAATTTCAATGTAAACATACCGAACTACGTCTTCACCCTGCAGAATTTACAGAGGAGATAGGCCATGAAAAGGTTTTTTTCTATAGAGTTGATGCTCGCCTGGCGCAACGTGTGGAAGAACAAGCGGCGGACGGTCCTGACCCTCCTGACCATCATGGTCGGGTGCGGCATGATAATCTTCATGAACGCCCTGGCCAAGGGGGGGCACGACCAGATGATAGAGGACGCGGTGTCCAACAACGCCGGCCATGTCCAGATTCACGAAAAGGGATACTGGGACAACAGGAGCATCGAATACGCCTTCCAGCCGAGCGACGAGTTGATGAAAAAACTCGAATTCCATGACGAGATAAAGGCCTTCACGGAACGGGTCGAGGCGGGGGCACTTCTCTCCTATGAAGACACGACCACCGGGGGAATGATCCAGGCGGTTGATCCGGAAACCGAGCCGGAGGTGACGAACCTCCATACGAAGATTCTCGATGGGGGGCGATACCTGACTTCTTCTGATGAAACCAGCGTGGTAATCGGAAGCACCCTGGCGAAGAACCTCGAAGTCGGTGTCGGGGACACCTTTGCCATGATATCACAGGGCTTTGACGGGTCCATCGCAGCGGAAAACATCACGGTCGTGGGCCTGTTTGAATCGGGGAACCCGGAGTATGACCGGCAGCTGGTGCTCATGCCCCTGTCCCGGGCAAAGGAGACGTTCACCATGATGGGATACATCAATTCCATCGTCATACGGACAACCGAGACGGACAAACTCATGGCTGTCCGTGACGATATTAGGAAAATCGTTGAAAGTGACCGGATCGAGGTCATGGCCTGGGACGAATTGATGCCTGAACTGGTCCAGTTCATCGTGATGGACGACGTGGGCGCATATGTCTTTGATCTCATCCTCTTCATGGTGGTGGCCTTCGGAATTCTCAACACCATCCAGATGTCTGTCTACGAGAGGACCAGGGAATTCGGAGTCATGCTTGCGATAGGAACCAGGCCCGGGCAGGTTACCCTGATGATACTCTTCGAAACCATGTTCATCGCCTTTTTCGGGGTTCTTCTCGGCATTGCTATAGGGGGAGGATTGAGCTGGTACTTCAAGGTCAACCCGATGGACTGGTCTGCCTACGCCGAGGAGATGTCGGTGTGGGGGGTTTCGATAAAGACCTTTCCCGCGGACATGACCGCCCTCAACGTGTCATTAACGGTGCTCATCACCTTCGCCCTTTCCCTGATATTTTCCGTATTCCCGGCCCGAAGGGCGGCGAAACTGAACCCGATAGACGCAATACGGCATCTCTGATAAACGAGGTATTTGAATGAAGATAAGTGATCTAAAAACTTTCATGATGATTAGCTGGCGCAACATGTGGCGCCAGAAAAAGAGGTCCCTGGTGGTAATATCGTCCATGGGGCTCGGAATTTTCGCCATGATCGCATCCATGGGCCTTATGAACGGACTTAACAAGCAGATGGTCGATAATACCATCAGCACCTCCCTGGGCCACATCGCCATTCACGAAAAGGGATTCCAGGACAACATGAAACTGGAGTACAAGTTCAGGGCAACAGAAAACATCATCAGCGCCCTGGAGAACAACGAGCGGGTGGAAGCCTATACTCCCAGGGTAAAGGTCATGGCCATGGTCCGCTCTGCCGAGAGTTCCCGGGGGGTCATGATTGTCGGGATCGATCCGGACCGCGAGAAAGAAGTGTCCAGGATTTACGAATACATGACGGACAAACAGAAGGGGAGCTATTTCGAAAGGGCTGACGAGGACACTATCATCATTTCAACAACCATGGCTGACGAGCTGAACCTCCTGGTGGGGGACAAACTCGTGGTGATGATCCAGGACGAAGAAAATGAGATAGTCGGCGTGGGGCTCACGGTCCGGGGCCTCTACGAGTCCCCCATAGGCAGTTATGACAAGTTTGTCGTGTATACCGGTATCGAAAAAATACGGGAGATCCTCGGCCTGGGGAACATGGTTTCAGAAATTTGTGTCATCCTCGAGAACAAGGACATGGTCGACAGGCAGAAAAAGGCCCTTATCAGCGCGATAGACAACGATAACCTGGAAATTCTCTCCTGGAAAGACATGGCGCCGAACCTGGTGAGTTCTGTGGAGCTGTTCGACCAGATGATGTACCTCTTTTTTCTCATTGTTTTCATGACCGTCATATTCTCGGTGGCCAACACCCTCATCATGGCGATCATGGAACGGTTTCACGAAATAGGGGTGATGAAATGCATCGGCACCAGGCCGTCGCGAATTTTTTTCATGGTGGTTTTTGAGGCGATCAATCTCGGCCTCGTGGGTCTGTTCAGCGGCGTTGTAGTGGGGGTCCTGGTGGTGGGGCTTTTCAATATCATCGGGATAGATTTTTCATTCTACATGGAATCGGCCCGGAACATGGGAACGGGGAGCGTTATATACCCGATTATCCGCGCGACTGACATTCTCAAGGCGGCGTCAATCGTTTTCATTACGACCATTCTCGCGGCCCTGTACCCGGCGGCGAAAGCGGCACGGATCAAACCACTGGAAGCATTACACTACGTTTAGGAGGAACCGACAATGAGTCTTATTGATATTAAAAATCTCGTGAAAGATTATGACAACAACGGTCTGGTGGTACACGCCGTTCGGGACGTCACCCTTTCCATCGAGGACAACGAGTTCACCGCCATCGCGGGCCCGTCAGGTTCGGGGAAAACGACCCTCCTGAACATAATCGGCGGCCTTGACAATCCGACGAACGGGGGAGTGACGGTCGGGAAAAACGATCTCGCCGAAATGTCTCCGAAAGAGCTCTCGGACATGCGGCTCAACGACATCGGGTTCATCTTCCAGGCATACAACCTGATACCGGTGCTCTCTGCCATAGAAAATGTCGAGTACATTCTTCTGCTCCAGGGAATCGACAAAGAGGAACGGCGGGAACGCTCCGCGGCGATTCTCAAGGAGGTGGGCCTCGGGGACAAGCTGGACCGCCTCCCCAGGGAACTCTCCGGGGGGCAGCAGCAGCGGGTCGCTGTTGCCAGGGCCATCGTGTCCGAGCCCGAGATTATCCTTGCCGATGAACCGACAGCCAACCTCGATCAGAAGACCGGGGCCGAACTCCTGGACCTGATGCACGACCTGAACAGGGAAAAGGGGATAACCTTCATTTTTTCGACCCATGATACCATGGTCATGGACCGGGCTGAACGGCTCATAGGCCTCACCGACGGAAAGGTTTCATCCGATGAACGGAAGGGTTCAGGGAAAACGAAAAAGAAGGCTGGAAAAAAATGAGTTCCCGGGTGCACGGCGTACTGAGCCTGGCGATGCTGTTTGGAGCTGTGATAATCGTATTCTGACTGCTGACAGTGCTAAGTATTATTGACATACGGGGGTTTGTGTGCGTATCATGCGGAAATTCTCTCTGCCCGCTGCACAGCAGAACGGGCTGAAAAACGGAGGTTATTCATGAAAAACAGGCGTATTCTTATCTGTCTCTTCGGCGGTGTAATCGCCGCCGCGATATGCGTTATCGGCGGTGTGCTGCAGGGGTATGTCACGGCAGTCACGGTTTCATACCTGGCGGCATCTGTCCTCAACAGAATACTTATCGGTTTTGTCATCGGTATCAGCGGGTGGCGGATAAACTACCTGCTCCATGGCGCGATTATCGGCCTCCTTGTATCACTGGTGTCTTCGTTGAACCTCCTGTCAGTACACATGACCCAGTTCATCATGTACACCGGTGTCGGGGTTCTCTACGGGATCGGCATAGAGATACTGGCCACCAGGATATTCAAGGCCCCCATGGTTTAGGGGGGATGTCGGCGATATGGGGAAATATTTCTCTTTAACCAGGGTGTGCCTGATCCTTCCTGCGCTGGTGCTCTGTTTCACCCTTTCAGCGTACCCCCAGGAGAAAGAAAAACCTGGCAGAGGCGGAGCTGAAACTGAAGAGAGAGGGGATGATTCATACGAAGAAGCGGAGGTTCTCCTCGAGGACAATGGCCCTGAATTTGAAATATCCGGTTATTACAAAAATCTTTTCGTCTATCAGAAGGTGCACCAGTTTATCGGAAAAAATCCCTGCAACTTCCTGGTGAACCGGGACAGGCACCTGGCCGCGGATCTGAGCAGGGTGCGGGTCTCCCCGGAATTCACCCTTTCAGACACCCTGGTAATCCGCGTTGATTTTGACAATGAACTCACCTGGAGCAACTACAACAGGACCTTTGAGTTCGATAACTACTGGAGAAACGATACCTACAACGATCTCCTGAAACTTTCGTGGGAACCGTATTACGGGGACCATGTCTACTATCGGACGAAGATTCACCGCGCCTATATAAAGGTTGACGTTAAAAACCTGAGCATCAGCGGTGGACGGCAGCAGGTCCGGTTCGGAAGCGGCCGCCTCTGGAATCCCATGGACATCCTGACCCCCATATCGCCGACCTATATCGAGGGAGCGGAGGAGCAGAAGGGGACCGACGCCCTGAGGGTCGATTACTTTTTCGGCGCCTTTACCGAACTTTCCCTGGTGTACGACCAGAAGCTCCATGACGATTCGTACAGGAAGATTTCGATCAAAGACGCCAACACCCTGGCCCGGTTCAAGACAACCATACAGGAGACCGAGTTCTCTTTTCTCGGGGGGAGGGTCGCCCACCGGTGGCTAGGGGGGGCTGACGTCTCCACCATTCTCTTTGACGGAATGCTCCGGGGTAGCATCGTGTTTTCCTTTCCGGAATACGAGGACTGGTATTTTCAGGGGAACGCGGGATACGAGTACACCTTTAAGAAAGGGATCTATTTCCTGGTGGAATATTTCTATAACCAGAACAGTTTCAGCAACAACCGCATGCTCAAGTATTCCTATACCCAGTATTCTCTTTTCAGGACCAACGAGTATCTCGGGATTAACCAGCATATTTATAAAAGGATCTCAAACCAGTTCCTGACCTATAACCAGCACTACGGGGGACTGGCCATCGGCTATGACATCCATCCCCTGGTCAGGGGGGAACTCTTTTCCATCTATGATTTCCAGGGATTCGGCCTCTTTATCAGTCCCTCACTGAAGATTAACGCTCACGATAATGTGGAAGTCGCGGCCGGCGCCCTTATCGGCGTGCTCATCAGGGACAGAATATCTGACTTCGGATTCCTGGGGAGACAAAATATCTATTTTCTCCAGCTTAAGTACCACTTTTAATCAGAATCAGGGGCGCCCCTTTCCCGGATACTTCTTACGGGTTGATTGTATCCCTGACATGTTTAAGAAAGAGGCCGATCATGAAACCGGTCCTTTCCAGTGCCCGGGAGGTTACCCGGTCGAGGATGGCGAGGCCCGGGTTTTCATGATCACTGAAGAGGATTTTCTGGGCCGCCTTCTGGGCGTGGATTATAGACTTGGATGAATCGAGGTCTCCGTGTTGCTTCATCACCGCGTAAATATCAACCAGTTCATCCCCCCAGTGCGTCAGCAGGGCGTTGTATATCGGTTTCAGGTCCCGGGCCGCCCCTTTCCGGTATCTTTTCATTTCCCTGAAGAAATTTTTTTCTGAACCGAAGCCCCTCGTTGAACCGGAGACCAGTGCCTGCCTGAACAGCGGAAATCCTTCCCTGAAGCGATTCTGGGTGTACACCTCGTGGCCGTTGTGGGTTGCGGCCAGGATCTGGAATAAGGCCTCTTTGTTTTTAATGAATTTCGGCAGTACCGAATAGGGCATTGCCTTTACGTGGAATGGATGGCCGAAATCGCTGAGATAGTGAAGGGCCCGGGCCAGGAAACGCCAGCCCCAGTAGATGTTTTTATCGATAAATGCCCTGAACAGGGTCTGGCAGTGGTAGTTGAATGATTCGGTGAGTCCGCCGATACGTTTACCGAAGGCGGAAAACTCCATGTGACGGTATCCGTGGGAACCCCTGGTCAGCTTCTGTGACCAGTGGAGGTCGAGATCGCAGTCGATGAGATGGTCCGGCTCTGTTGAATAATTGAGTATAATTTTCCACGGCTCGACGACCTTCCCTGCCGGGGGCTCAACCGCGAAGTCAGCGTTTTTTACCGTGCAGTCCTGGGCGTCGTCTGGGTCGATGTTTCGCACCTCACGGAATTCTTCTTTATATAAATCAACGTGATGGGGGCCGATCTCCCAGTCACCGTAGTTCGGATTAGCCTCGATGTTTACGGCTGGCTGTTCCATGAGCCATGTGTTGTTTATGACCGCAAAATAGACGATATACTCGTGGTTGAAAAAGGGGCCCAGGGCATCAGTTACTCGCGGGTCATTGTGAAGATAGAGATCGTCTGTCAGTTTCGTATTCATGGTGATTAATCTTTCGGTATAATGATGAGGATATACTCCCACACATCGATGGTCTTTTTCAGTGATTCCTCTTCGTGCTGCATGCAGGTATACATCCTGGTTCCAGCAAGGGCGAAGAGTCCCTTATGAGCTCGTTGATTTTGCCGTCAAGTTCCCGGAAGTGAAGTCCCTGGATGATGGCTCCTTCATCATGTAGTCAACGTAGCTCAGGCCGTCAACGTCCCAGAGGCGGTACCCTTCGGCCCGGTCAATGGTTAATGGGAAAGGTGATTCCAGGCTGAGGTTGTGCTCAACCCCGCCTGGAATCACCTTTTGTGCTTCTTCAAAAAGTTTTACCGATATCGGGTGTGACTCATAGTGCTTCTTCATAATCTCTTCAAAGGTCTCTTCTGGAATGGGATGCATGGGGCTGTCGATAACCCTCTGCAGTTTCGATTTGATTTCTTCGTATTCCATTCCATCCTCCTTTTTATGAGATCTCTATTTGATGATCACGTTTTGAAATCGGTCTTCTTGCCCCAGATCTTCAGGGCGGAAGCGAGTTCTTCGTGATCTTCGGCATACTGCTCCAGGGGGACGCCCTTCATGGCGGCATCAATTGCCTGGCGGAAGGCCCTGCCGCCGGCGATGGGGCCCTTCGGATGGGCGTGGATGCCGCCGCCGGAACCGATCATGATATCGGGGCCGAGTTCCATGATGGCATCGGGAACGTTTACCGGGGTGATACCGCCGGAAGGCATCGGCAGAGTCGGCTTCAAATCTCCGAATGGATAGGTGAGACACTGAACCGCTCGGCCGAACTTTTCGGGAAGATACGGGGCCTTGCCGCCGAGGGCAAAAGGAATAACCAGTGCGTCGGCGCCGCAGAGGCGCGGAATCTTGCCGAGAACGATACTGGAGTTCATCCCGTGGTAGGGAGACATATAGTAAGCCCCGGCGCAGTCCATGTGGGCCAGGATGGGCACGTTGATGTCAGGGTCTTCGGCCAGGGTACGCATGGCTTCGGGACCGACCGCCAGGTAGTTGACCATGAGGGCGTTTCCGCCGGCGTCAACGACACGTTTCGCCAGTTCGAACATTTTCGGGAGTCGGTCGGTGACGTTTGCCGTGTAGAGAGTGTGCTCGCCGGTCGCTTCGAAGACCTTTTTCTCCTTTTCCATATAGGCCTTGACCCGGTTGACAACGTCGTTGTATTCCATGTCCGCGATGAGCTCGTCATCCTTGATGATATCGCACCCCCCCATGGCGGCCTGCTCAAAGAGCTCGACGCCCACTTCCAGGGGATAGCCGCTGCAGGGCTTGATCATGTTGTTGAGAAGAGGGCGTCCCTTTTTCATGCCCAGTGCATCGTAAAATCCGTCAATGCCGAACCTCGGTCCCTGATACCCCTTGAGAACCGATTTCGGCATTCGCAGATCGAGTAGCTTGATTATGCCGCCCATGGAGATGTTGCCGACTGTGGCGGTAAGCAGCATCGGGATCTGGCTTTCCACGTTGGATCCGGGGAAGGCGATCTGGACAATATAGTGACGGTCTGTTACACCCGGTTCCACGCGGTACTCGAAATCAGGGGCCTCGTAGATACCGATCACCTTGGCGACGTGCTGTGCCCGCACCTCCGGTGATTCTCCCGGGCAGGGAGTCCAGGTACCGGTTGACTGCTCGATTGCCAGTACCGGTGACATCTTGAACACGTTGAACGCCGCCGGCCAGGATGTATAGTAGGTTGCTATGACATGGGTTTCCATATCTATGCCTTCTGGCAGGGCATAGGGTTGTGCGTCAAAAGGTGTGCATTCCATGATAAGTCCTCCTTTAAAAAGATTAGAATGATAATGAGTGAGTACTTACTCATTATCTTGGAATTATTAAAAAGTCAATAAAAAAAATTATTCTTCCTGATAATAGGAAAAATCGTTTCTGATCATATCATAGCAGACACCGAGGGAGGCAATTTCTGTGCCGATATCGATAAATTGTATCTCGGTTTTATCGAAATGGGTTATGATTCCGGTGCTCGGGAAATAATCTTCGATGGATTTACGAACGATTGACACCGGATCTCCGAACACCTTGAGAAGTTCCCCGGAAAGGAGGACCAGTTCCGGTGCGGTTACGTTGATGGTGTCAAGAAGGGCCCTGGCAAAGTAGGATATACGCCGATTGAGAAATTCTACCGTCTTTTTGTCTCCCCTGGCAAAATACTCTCCCAGTAAGTTAAGGCCGGGATAATCACTGTTTTTTCGGTCTTTATGGAGATTTTTACCGTTTATCTCGGTCAGCATGTCCATAAAACCGTGATATGAGAAATAACAGTCGAGGCATCCGGACCGGCCGCAGGGGCACTGAACATTTTCGTCAGATACCCGTATGTGGCCCATCTCCCCGTGTTCGGTGACAATCTCACCCCGGTAGATAATGCTGTTCGCGGTACCGGACCTGGCGCTGATGAAAAGGACCCTATCGTAGCTGTCGATGACCTTCATGTTATTGAGCAGGTACGATGACATGCTCCGTATGTTGTGATCGATGGTTGCCGGGATTTCAGCATGAAGGGAGTTCAGTATTTCCCTGAAATTGAGTTCCTTCAGGAAGGGCATGAATACATAGGTATGGAGGATGCCGGTGGTCAGATCAATGTCCCCGGGGATGGAACAACCGATTGCTGAGATTGAACCTGCCAGGTCGGGATTTTTATCAAACACCGAGTTGATATGACCTGAAAATTTCTCCAGGAATTCCTCTTTCTTGATTCCCAGGGTGAGAGGGGTAGAGCTGTTATCGATAATTTCATGGGAAAAACTCATGACTGATGAATAGATCCCCGATTGATTGAATGTAATACCGAGATAGAGGCGCTTCGTACTGTTCAGGGTGAAGAAGGCCGCCTTACGCCCCTTGGCCTTCTGCTCCCCTTCAGCCGGAAGCAGAATCTCCTCATCTATGAGGGAGTTAAAGACCGAAATGATGGTGTCCATGGAATAGCCGGACAGGTCCTTTGCCCTGACCTTGGAAAGAGACCCGTTCTGACGGAAGAGATCGATGATATGGTTCCGTTTGTTTATCTTTCGCTGATCTATATTGTATCCAAAAGCCATCAGGTTTATTCCATTGTTACTGAATTGTCCTGTTTTTTTTTGTTTTTCATGAGAGGCGCGATGCATCTCTCATTCATGTCAGATATACAGGAGATCATTCCCTGTTGACAATAAAAATATTGTTGACATTATATCGTTAACGATTTAATGTCAACAATTAATTGTTCCCGGCAGGTATTTTCTTTTATATCAATAATCAGCACTCGACAAGGAGAGCTCCCATGAATCAGACCAGGCCTGTTACCCTGAAAAGCCTCATTTCATATGGTGTTGGTGACGTTTACGGAGGCGGCTCTTTCATCATTATCAGCCTTCTCTTTATCTACTTCTTAACGGATATTGTTGGTCTTCCCCCCTATCTCGCCGGCCTGGTCGTTTTGATCGGCAAGGGATGGGACGCGATATCGGATCCCCTCATGGGTTTCATATCGGATCATACCCATACCCGGTTCGGGAGAAGGCGTTTCTATTTCCTCATCGGGATCGTTCCCATAGCGCTGAGCTTTTTCCTGCTCTGGGTCAACGTAAATGCGCCGACACAGCTGGGTACCTTCTTGTACTACATGTTCGCCTATATCTTTTTTTCCACATCCTTTACCATGGTCATGGTACCCTATTCGGCCTTAAACGCTGAGATGACCTTTGATTACAAGGTCCGGACCAGGCTTTCGGGGGCACGGCTCATCTTTTCACAGTTTTCGTCCCTCCTTGCAGGAACCATACCAAAAATGATTACGGACAGGATCTACCACCACGACCAGGCAACCGGTTTTCTCGTGATGGGCGCCGTATTCGGTATTTTCTATGCGTTACCCTGGTTGATTGTGTTTTTCGGTACCTGGGAGATAACCGTTGACAGGGCAAGGGATGAACGGTCGGTCATGGATTTTTTTCGCAACCTGAAGACCCTTTTTATTAATAAATCCTTCCGTATCCATATCGGCATGTATATCTGTTCATATACTGCCCTGGATCTGCTTATGGCGGTTTTTGTGTACTACCTGACCTATTACATCGGGAGAAGCGATATTTTTTCACTCTGCCTCGGGGCCATGCTCCTGACCCAGGTGACCATGCTTCCGGTTTACGTGGTCATCGCCAATAAAAAAGGGAAGGGTTTCGCCTATATCCTGGGGCTTTCCATCTGGGGTACGGCCATGGCACTGTCATTGTTCATTACCGGATCAACCCCGACGTACCTGATCGTCTTACTCTCGGTGCTGATTGGAAGCGGCCTTTCCGCAGGGACCATGATCCCCTGGGCGATTCTTCCGTCCGTTACCGACGTTGACGAGATGATCACCACAAAGGAACGGGCGGGTTCTTACGCCGGGGCCATGACCCTGGTCAGGAAACTGGCCCAGGCGGTCACCCTGTTCATATTCGGTATTCTTTTGAACCTTATCGGCTATCAACAGCCACTGGACGGAGTGGAACAGGTCCAGTCGCCGGAGACCCTCTTCTGGCTGAAGATGATATTCTTCGTGGCACCTTTTATACTGATACTGCTCGGTATAATGGTCGCCAGGAAGTTCAAGATTACCCCGGAAACCCATCCGGTGCTGATGGATGAGATTAAGCGTCTGAAAGAGGGGGGGAGCAGGGATGACGTGAATCCGAAGACACGGGAGGTATGCGAGACCCTCACCGGTCACCCCTACGGCAGTCTCTACAGAAAGAGGTGAAAAACTGGTGTGGATATTCTATAACGTAAATAATTTACTTGAGGAGAACCAATGAAAGAACATGTAACAATTGGGGTTCTCTGCCTGGCCCGTAAAACATTTGATTTCGGGGCGGCGGAGGGACTTTTCAGGGATATACAAAAGGACCTGGCAAAAATCGAAAACGCTGAATTCGTGATTATCCCGGACCTGGTCATTGAAATCGATGACGCCAGGGCAGCAGCCAGGAAGTTCGCCGCGAAACAGGTTGACGGCATTGTCTGCATCAGCGGCACCTTTCACCTGGGGCACCTTATCCTTGAGGTGGAAAAGGAACTCCATAAACCGGTCATGCTCTGGGGGCTTCCGGAGCTACCCTACGACGGGGGCAAGATCAGGTTGAACTCGGTGTGCGGGGTCAACCTGAACGCATCAAACCTCTACAAGTCCGGCGTCAGGAACTACCATGTGCATGTCGGCGAAAAAATCGACCAGGAGTGGATTGACGCGGTGCGGATAATCTCCGCCCTGAAGAACGCCCATATCGGCATTGCCGGTTTCAGGGCACACGGATTTTTCAACCTCGGGGTCTATGATCTCAACGTGTACCGGAGTTTCGGCATACTCATCGATCATTACGAGCTGGCTGATATCTTCGACCGGGAGGTCTCCGGCGAGGCGGTCGAGGAAAGGAAACGGAAACTCACCGGTGTTTTCGACGTTTCGGGCATCAGTGAAGAGCAGCTCATGAAGGTGGCCGTCCTGTCGGCAAAACTCGATGGTTTTCTCGAAGAGAACAAACTGACCGCCCTGGCGATACGGTGCTGGCCCGAATTTGCCGGAACCTACGGGATTTCCCCCTGCGCCGCCATGTCCCTGCTCCAGTCGGAAAACAGGATCCTTGCGTGCGAGGGCGACGTGGAAGGGGCCATTTCCATGGTGGCACACCGCGCCGTGGGGGCCGAGACCCCCTTCCTCTTTGATTTCTCCCAGGTCAATTTCGATGAGAATTACGCCCTTCTCTGGCACTGCGGGGTGGCCCCGTGCAATCTCTGGGACGGAAAATCGGTTTGCTCCCTGGACACCTATTTCGCCGGTGGGAAAGGCGTTACCGCAGATTTCGTGCTGAAGGAGGGTGAAATATCGATTCTCAGGTTTGATTCGGCCGGTGACAGGTACCGGGTTTTTCTTCAGAAGGCCCGGGGCACCTCCATGGAAAAAGAACTCAGGGGGACATACGGAAAGGTTCACTTTGATGATCCGGTGAAGGATGTCATGGAGAAGGTGGTGTATAACGGTATTGCGCACCACGCCTCCATGGTGTACGGAAATTATATACGGCCGTTTCAGATTTTCGCGAGAATAATGGGATGGGAGTGTATTCAATAAGGGGCAGATCTAATTAAAACCCAAATATGTACCCCTCAGGGAACCTCTTGTTTGAACAATAGAGGTTCCCTGAGTACTGCTCCGTA
This sequence comes from uncultured Leptospirales bacterium, assembly GCA_964514165.1. GTDB lineage: Bacteria > Spirochaetota > UBA4802 > UBA4802 > UBA5550 > CAZEPS01. Next base: position 8,491 of record CAZEPS010000016.1, on the reverse strand, counting down.
ATATCCTTGACAATTATCAGCCCCCGTACTTATCTCCATGGCAACATCGTCAGGAATGAAAAAGTGTTACATGACACCACTTTTTTTTCATATCATTATGGGCGCAGTACATGTCATGAAACCGGCTGAATTATGACTGATTATAAAAACGAGGAAATTTCCCAGGCGTTCCTGAACGCCATTAGCGATACAGCCGTTCTCCTGGACCCTGACGGCACCGTCATAGGCATCAATTCTGTCGGGGCCCAGGGGTTCAACAGGCCAATTGACAGCATAATCGGCAAGAACATCTACAACCTCCTCCCCGGGCGGATATCGAAATCGCGAAAAAAATGGGTCAAACTCGCCTGTCGTTCAGGAAAGACAATCCGGTTTCAGGACGAGAGTAACGGTAAAATCTATGAGCATACCCTGAGCCCGGTGTTCGATCTCGAGGGAAAGGTGTCGGTGGTCATCGCGACAGCGAGGGACATCACCAGCCTGGAAAACACCGACCGTATAATAAAGATAGAGCGGGACGTTGCCGTGGCCATAAGCTCATCCCAGAACCTGACCAGGGCCTTCGATTCTGTATTGGAAATCGTGACCGGCCTGGACGGTATCGACTGCGGACTGGTATACATGGTTGACCAGGAATCAGGGGGGATCGACCTGATCAGTTCCCGGGGGCTGAGCTGTGACTTTGTTTCCATCGCCACACGCCTTGACCGGGACTCCCCCCAGGCCGGGCTCATTACCCAGGGAAAACCGATCTACATAAACCAGAACGAGGAGGTCCCGGAACTCGGCAGCAGGCGCGGGAGCGAGGGACTCAGGGCCATAGCCGTCATTCCGATCATATTCGAAGACACTGTCGTCGGGGGGTTTAACCTCTCTTCCCGCAGTTTCAAAGAGATCCCGGAATACATCAAGTATGCCCTTGAAACAGTGGCCGCCCAGATCGGCAACGCCATGGAGCGGTTCCGTATAAACCGGGTTTTGAACGAGAGTGAAAAAAAATACCGCCAGTTCTACCAGAACAGCCTTGACGGCTATGTCATGGTAAACCTTGATGGCACGGTTGTTGAGTGCAATGAAAGCTACAGGAGGATGCTCGGCTACGATGAGGGGGAGTTAATCGGTAAGGCGTACCGGGAGTATACTCCGGATAAATGGCATAACCTCGATGAAAGGGTCCTCGAAGAGCAGGTCTTCCAGAGGGGGCATTCCGATCTCTACGAGAAAGAGTATATACATAAAGGCGGAGGGGTGTTTCCGATTGAAATCCAGAAGTACCGGGTCATTGACGACAGCGGTTCCCTCGTTGGAATCTGGGCCTTCGTAAGGGACATATCAAAGCGGAGGTTCGCGGAAGACGCCCTCAACCGGCAGCATAGCATCGTAAACAGCATCCTTGAACTCTCCCCGTCGGCCATACTTGTCATAAACCGATACGGGGACATTATCTACGCCAACCAGATGGCTGAGCGACTTCTCGGAAGAAGCAATAAAGAGATAATCGGCATGTTTTTTAACTCACCGGAATGGCAGATCGAGGATTTCTACGGTAATCCCTTTCCCCATGATCAGCTCCTGGTGACCAGGGTGATACAGTCAGGAAAGCCGGTTTTTGACGTGAGGCACGTTATCGGTACACCGGACGGGAAAAAGGTCTACTGTTCCATCAACGGGGCCCCTATCTTCGACGACGACGGCTCTATTGACAAGGTCGTTATTAACCTGGAAGACATCAGCGATATGATTACGATGGAGTCCCAGATTAGAAAAAACAATGAGGAGCTGGAAGAGTCAAACCAGGCCCTGGAAACGGTGAACGAAGAGCTGCGTTCCGCCAAGATATCGGCTGAACAATCTGAAAAAATGAAGTCAGCCCTTCTTGCCAATACAGTTCACGAGATAAAACCGCCGGTAAGGGTCATAACAGGCATCTCTGACATGTTGATCGATGATGATTCACTGCCTGACAATCTGAACAGGTACATGCAGCTGCTTAAAAACAGCGGCCTGCTGCTTTCGTACATCATTGATGAATTTCTCCATATATCATCGGTGGAAAAAGGCGAGACAGCTCTCGAAAACAGTATCGTCGATATCCATCAGATTTTCGATACGGTTGAAAGAAACACGCTCCTTCTCATATCCCTTTTTGACAAGGCAGTGTCCGTTAATAAACGTGTTTCAGAGAGAATCAGCAGGTATGTACGGGGCGATTCAAAACGGATACAGCAGGTTCTCTACAACCTGATCACGAACGCGGTGAAAAATACATCCAAGGGGTTCATAGAATTCGGGGCAACCCCGCTCGATGATGAATATATAGAGTTTTTTGTTTCGGATACCGGATCCGGCATCCCCGAGGGGATGCAGCAGTACCTTTTCTCTGAAAACGGCACCCTTGATAATCCGGCTGACACAGAAGAAAACGGGGAAACAGGGGCCGGGCTTTCCATAGCAAAAGTGCTGGTTGAACTTCTCGGGGGTACAATCAGGTTTGTCTCAAAAACCGGGAATAAATCAGGTTCAACCTTCTACTTTACTATTCCCTACAGGCCGGAGCATGGTCCAGTCAATAGGTCCAGCCCTGATAGTGGGGAGTAAGCTCAATATCATTGGGCATTTTTTCATCGGAGAATTTCAGGACAATGTTGGTCTTTTCTTCAGGGTTATCTGATCCGGGTCCGGGCGGAAGGGTGTAGGACTCTTCGATGAACAGGGAGTAATATTTTTTCCTTTTTTCAAGGCCGAATTCCTTAATGACTATTTGTTCTGTATTGTTATTCAGCAGGAGCGTCTTCAGGTAATCCTCCTGCTTGTTTTTCGGATCAGCCAGGTCCCTGGCAGTGTAGGTTTTTGAGTAAGCCGGGTTTATGGCGGGGCGGATCTTCCGAAATCCCACCTCATAGGATTCTCTGTCCGCTTTTACAACCAGCGGGTTTTCCGTATGGTAGAGTATCTGGTAGTCGCCTGCGTTAAAGAAGGCAACGGTCTCATAATAAACATACTTGTTGCCGGTCAGGAAGGATTTTTGTTCTTCCCCGTCAAGGGTGACACGGTAATTTTTTTTCTCCTTCAGCTGTTCGTACAGCCGGTTGAAATCGTTAATTTCCGGCCTCCTTATTTTTGAAGAGATATCGCTAATGGAAAAAAGAACTGTCAGGCTGACCAGTATAACGTGTATAGCCGTGCGGTACATAATAATCCTTTCTGTTCATTACAGGATAAAATTGATTCTGAGATCCTCTCTAAATTACTTCAGAATTTCCCTTGCGTCAATCACTTGATATTTTTTTATACGACAAGTGAAGAGCCGTTATAGAGGAACTTTTTTTCCATGAACTGGTGGCCCTGGTTTGAAGAGACATAGCATCCCCCGCCTATTGACGCGCCCTGGGCGATGCGGCAGTCCTTGCCGATGAGGGTTATGCTGTCAAACAGGGCTTTCGGGTAATCGCTGTTTTTGATATGTTCTTCAGTTGTCCCGATTTTACAGATGTCTTCAATGTTATAATAATCCGTTTCAGGATTGAGGTCGGTTCTTTCATCGATTATGGTTTTAATGACGCGGCATCCCCTGCCGATTTTTACAAAAGGAAGGATGATGGAGTCCCTGATGTAGGTGTCCTCCATGATCTCAACACCGGGGTAGATAATGGAGTTTTCCACTCTTCCGTGTATGGTACAGAAATCGGAGATGAAAGAATTTTTAATCGAGGATTTCGGTCCCAGGTGGGCGTAACCTTCGGTCTTGAGCTGACTCTGGATTATCTTTTCCCTGAAGAGCATGGAGAAAATCCGATCATTCCAGATAATTTCCCTGTTCAGGTTATAATAATCAGGAACATGATTTATTGGCCAGATGTGACCGTCGAAACTCCCTCTGCTGATTCCGCTGTGAATCATGGTATTGATTATCATTTCGAAGATATTAGGCGATTCCCTTGATTCATCCATGGCCTCGTTTACTGTCTTGAGAAGGGTCTTCTGGTTGGTTATCAGCACCTTGTAGGCCATGGACGGTCTGCCGTTGACTTTCAGCAGGAAGAGTACAGCCCCGGTCTTTCTCTTGCGGTATTTGCGTATGAGATCATCAAAATCGAAAATGGACGGGTAATCGCCGTTATAAATTACGTAATAATCGGTATTGCTGTCCAGGATGATGTTGTAGCAGACCCTGATATCGGAATAATCCCTTGACACAACCTTGATCGGGGGGAATTTTTCATCGTCAAAAGGGCCATATTTATTGACATATTCCTGAAGGGAATCATCTTTGTTGTTGTATATGACAGTCCGCAGGGCCCCGGAAGAAAAAGAATTTCTCAGGGTAAAATCGATAACCCGAAATCGTCCCCCAATGGGTATCATGTACCGCGATTGGGATTCAGTCAGGGAGAGGAGCGAATCATCCCGGGCTGTGGGATAGGATATAATCGTAACTTCTTTCATCTATGATAGCTGCTGGCTGACCAGTTCTTTTATATCGTGTATTATTTAATTACACGGCATAAACTGTCAGTAAAAAAACATGATAAGGGCGCCTGTAGAAATCGATTTTATTATTTTTTATTGATAAAACCGATTTAAACCGAACCATGTACCCCTATGGGAACCTTTTATTTACTTACAAGAGGTTCCCATAGATAAATTTAAAAAAAATCAATTACCGTCAAGCACTCTTTTTCAAGGATGACAAATGGGAAGAATTATAATTGATCCCGGCGGCGCTGAATTCACCGTGGATGACGGCACCCTCATTCTGGATGTTCTCACTGACAGGGGACAAACTCTGCCGACCCCCTGCGGGGGCAAGGGCGTGTGCGGCAAGTGCCTGGTAAAGGCGGATGGCTCCCTGTCGGAACTGACTGAACTCGAATCGGGGTTTGTTATTGGAAAAGAGGGATACCGCCTCGCCTGCCAGGCGCAGATAACCGGCGACGCGGTCATCCATCTTGAGGCCTCTGACAGGGAAAAGGCCGGGAAAACCCTCCCGGTTGATCCGGAATCTTCCTTTGGCATTGCCGTGGACATCGGGACAACATCGGTGAAAACAGCGGTAGTTGACCATTCCAGCGGGGATTATTACCCGGTGGATTCCTTTCTCAATCCCCAGCGGCGGTACGGTCATGACGTGGTGTCGCGGATTGCAGCCTCTATGGAACCGTCTTCCAGGGAGAGGCTTGAGTACCAGATTCGGTTTGCCGCGGCAAAATCGATCGTAATGGTCCTGGACCGGTATTCCCTGTCCGTGAAGAGGCTCAGGGAAATCGTTTTTTCCGGAAACACCACCATGCTCTATTTCATGTTCGGGATTGAAGCAGCCCCCCTGGGGGTGCATCCCTACGAGGCGCGATGGAAGGACTTTTCCTGTACCCTGAGAGACATCAATGCGGGAAATCCTTTTGAGGGCCTTTTCCTGGACTGCCCGGCATACGGCCTTGAACCGGCATCCGCCTATCTTGGGGGGGACCTGGTCGGGGGGGCGGCGATCATTGAGAGGGAAGGCTTTGACGACAGCACCTTCTTCATCGATATCGGCACCAACGGCGAGATCTATCTCCACCACGGAGGTAAGATTTACGCCGCCTCCTGCGCCATGGGGCCGGCCCTGGAGGGGATGAACATATCTTGCGGCATGACAGCCGATACCGGTGCGATCAACCATTTCACCGACGACGGCGGCGCGTTACGGTATACGGTCATCGGCAACACCGAACCGGTGGGTATTTCCGGGACAGGGCTTATCGATATCATCGCCATACTCCTTCGTAACGGCCTGGTGAAGGAAAACGGCGCCTTCAGCGAAACCCTGAAGAGCAACGATATTCCGATTGCGGGACTGAAATACCGGGAGGAAGACCGGTCAATCACCATCACGGAACGGGTTTCCGTGTCCCAGAAGGACATCCGGAGCATCCAGCTGGCGAAGGGGGCGAGCCTCGCTGCAGGGAACATGCTGTTATGGAAATCCGGGATTGATCCTGACTCGATAAAACACGTTATCATCGCCGGGGCATTCGGGGAAAACCTGTTCATCGATAATTTCAAGCAGTTGAATTTTATCCCTGAATTCCGTAACGCTGAATACCTCTTTCTCGGGAACACGAGCCTCAGGGCTGCGTCGCTCTACTGTCACGATGAGAAATTCAGGACAGGTCTCGGCAAATTCCGTGACAGCATACGGGTCATTGAACTTACCGGCAGCGTGGAATTTAATGACACGTTCATGGAATCCTTTGATTTCAGGGCTGAAAGTTATTGTTGACAAAACCCCGATACGCTGCTGAGTTAACAGATTATCATTTACGTCTTCGAGGAGATTGACATGGCTGTTGTACGCGAACAGTGGGGCACGAAAATCGGTTTTGTACTCGCGGCCGCAGGGTCCGCTATCGGCCTTGGCAACATATGGAAATTCCCCTATGTAACCGGTCAAAACGGCGGAGCCGCATTTGTATTGATATACCTTATCTGCGTGGTGCTTCTGGGCCTCCCTATCATGATTGCCGAGCTGGTTATCGGCCGCCACACGGAAAAGGACCCGGTCGGGGCCTTCAAGTCCATGCTGGGGGGCACGAAATGGGAGGCGATCGGGTACCTCGGGGTTCTCTCCGGGTTTTTGATACTCTCGTTCTACAGCGTGGTGGGGGGATGGACCCTCGGCTATATCATAAAGAGCGTTACCGGGGCCGTTACCATGATAAAGGACGTGGACTCGGCAAAACATGTTTTTGACTCCTTCACCAGCCAGCCGTTGCAGATGATAGGCTATCACCTTGTGTTCATCGCCGCATGCATGGTTATTGTCATCCGCGGCATCAAGAAAGGAATCGAGCGGTGGAGCAAGGTCCTGATGCCCCTTCTTTTCGTGCTCCTCATTGTTCTTATCATCAGAGGGATAACCATGCAGGGGGGACTCAAAGGGGTGGCTTTTTTTCTCAAGCCGGATTTCTCCAAGATAACCACGGCATCGGTTCTCGCGGCCCTGGGCCAGTCGTTCTTCAGCCTCAGCCTCGGTATGGGGGCCATGATAACCTACGGGAGTTACCTCTCCCGGAACGAGAAGATCCTCCAGTCGGCGATTTACATTGTCATCCTCGATACGTTTATCGCCATCATGGCCGGACTCGCCATATTCCCCGCGGTCTTCGCCATGAACATGTCACCGGGTGAGGGGCCCGGCCTCATTTACCACGTCATACCGGCGGTGTTTGGGAACATGAATTACGGATTCTTTTTTTCAACCCTGTTTTTCATTCTCCTTTTTATCGCCGCCCTGACTTCAGGTATTTCGCTCCTTGAGGTCGTGGTCGCGTACGTCACTGACGAGCGGGGATGGTCCCGGGGAAAGGCGGTTCTGATATTTGGTGCGGTCATTTTTCTCCTCGGGGTGCCATCCGCCCTCTCTTTCGGGGTCTTGAAAGAGATTAATATACTCTCCCTGGTGAAATTCAATTTCTTCGATTTTCTCGACAATCTCACGTCGAACTACATGCTCCCGATAGGTGGGTTCTTCATCGCGGTGAGCCTCGGATGGAAGTACGGCCTGGACAAGACAATCCATGAGCTCGATCCTGACACGAAAATCGTGTCCCTGAAGGAGCTCTGGGCCTTTGTCATAAAATTCATATCGCCGGTTCTCGTTCTCCTGGTGTTTATCTTCAACATGATAAAGTTGTGGCGATCGTGACCGTGGTACAAGTAAAAGACCTCATAAAGCATTTCAAATTCAAAAAAAAGGGACTTCTTGAAGGAAGCGGTTACGTCAGGGCCCTTGACGGGATAAGTTTTTCCATAGAAAAGGGGAAGACCCTCGGGATGGTAGGCGAAAGCGGGAGCGGGAAAACGACCGCCGCCAGGACGATGCTTCGCCTCATCGAACCGGACGCCGGGGAGATATACCTGGACAATGTCCCGGTCCACGGCCTGAGCAGGAAGGATCTCAGGTCTTTTAGAAGCAGAATGCAGGTCGTTTTCCAGGACCCCTACGGTTCCCTTAACCCGAGGATGACAACCGGCAAAATAATATCCGAGCCCCTGAGGGTCCATACAAACATGAACAAACAGGAAATCCTGGACGAGATGGAAAACCTGGTGGACCTGGTAGGTCTCCAGAAGGATCATATAAACCGGTATCCCCACGAGTTCAGCGGGGGCCAGCGGCAGCGGATTGGTATCGCCCGTGCCATTGCTATCAGGCCTGAGTTCATCATCCTTGACGAGCCGGTATCCGCCCTGGATGTTTCGATACAGGGTCAGATCCTGAACCTCCTTGATGACCTCCAGCAGAAGATGGAACTCACCTACCTTTTCGTGGCCCATGACCTGTCGGTGGTCAAGCACATGAGCGACCGGATTGTCGTCATGTACCTGGGGAGGATAGTGGAGGACAGCTCCCAGGACGATTTATACAATAAACCGCTACATCCCTATACCCGGAACCTTTTAAAATCGATCCCGACGGTGAAACCGGTCAAGCACGGGTTCACGCCCC
>CAZEPS010000015.1:0-33272 GCA_964514165.1 uncultured Leptospirales bacterium | reverse complement strand
GGTTTATACTTATCTCACGCCCGGTGGAAATATTGAAAGAATTAATGGTTTACTTTATTGACATTTATCAGTAGTTTATTAATAGTTTCAATCGTTCTGTGATAAAACTACCGGAAATCGCTCCTTGCGGAGGTGATCGACCGGTAAAAATACCATATTTACAACACACGCTATTAAAAAGGGGTATGAGCCATGAAAAAAGCTTCTCTTTTTCTCATTGCGGCTGCCGTTATTATATCAGGATGCAGCGGGACCCAGTATCGGGATTCTTCGCGGGCCAAGGGTTCACAGGAATGGGGGCCGAAAGAGATAAAGGCAACCTCCGAAAAAATGGTTGAATCAATATATTCATATTTTAAAGAAGAATGGAAGAAACCCGCCTATGTCGAGCTCCGAAGGATTCGCAACAAGTCAGACGAGCATATCGACACCCAGCTCCTGGCTGACGAAATCGTGACCCAGCTCATCAAGAAGAGAATCAGTTTCGTCAGCCGGAAACACACGGCCGACGCCATCAGGGAGATGGAGATGGGAATGACCGGCCTTGTCGATATGGACAGCGCCATACCGATGGGGAACATGAAATCCCCGAATTTCTATCTCGCCGGGGATATCAGGTCGAACACCAGGCTCGTGGGCAACAAAAACCACCAGTTCATCAAGGTCAACCTGTACCTGTACAACCTGGCAACCGGCGTCCTCGTGTGGCAGGATTCCCAGGAATTCTACAAGGTCTCCCGGGATACCAAAATAAGCTTCTGACACGGCAGGGATATTCCCATGAAAAAAAGTTTACTGCTTTCAACAATAGTTCTCATCGCCCTCGGCGCTACTTCGTGTAAAACGACAACCTACCGCCATGCAATGAGGCTGCCGGAGCAGACATTTTACACGGGTAAATACCTGGAAGCAGCCAGGATGCTTCTTCCCGAGGTGAATAAAAAAAGCAAGAGCCAGCTCCTTTTCCTGATGGAGGCGGGATACATGCTTCACGCCGGTGGGGACTACAAGAAGAGCGCCCAGCTCCTTGGCAAGGCGGCAAAAGAGGCTGAACTGAAACCGATCAGCATAACGAAACAGGCTGCCGCCTTTCTTGTGAACGAAACAAAAACAAATTACCGGGGCGAAGATTTTGAGAAGGTGCTGATACTCATGTTCCAGGGGATAAACAATCTCATGCTCGAAAAGTTCGACGACGCCCGGGTAAAGTTCAGACAGGTTAACAACGAGCTCTCGAAGATACAGGTGAAGGGCAAGCCGAAATACAAGCAGAATATAATGGCGAAATACCTGAACGCCATTATCCACGAATATATCGGGGACATGGACAAAGACGAAGACGAATGGGAATACGCCTACGTAGAGCTGAAGCAGATCTACAAGCTCGACCCGAGGCTCACCATAGTGTACGGCGACCTTCAGCGGCTCGCGAAAAAACTGGACTACAACGACGAGTACTACCAGTGGATAGGAAAATTCGGCAAGCGTGACTATCTCCCCCATAACGCCGGGGAACTGGTGGTCATCTTCCACGCCGGCAAGTCGCCGATCAAGGTGTCCCGCGGTCCCCTGAGGAGCGACCCGGTCATGTGGAGCGTAATCCAGTCTACTCTCGGTTCGAAATCCCTTGCACCGAGTGCCATGAGCAGGATATCGAACACTCTTATAAAATCCCAGAACCCGATACCGAAGTTCGTAGCTCGGCCCTACATTACAAGAGGGGCCAGGGTTGTCATAGGGAACGGGGCCTATCCGGTAATCGAGCTCCAGAACATTGAAGAGACAGCCATCCGGAACCTCCAGGACGACTACCAGAGACTGAGGACCAGGGCCGCGGCGTCCATCGTGGTCAAGGCGGTGACCGCCATCGGTACCGGCGTCGCGGTAAAAACCGCTGCCAAGCAGTCCAAGAAGCTCGGCCCCTGGGCGTCGCTCCTCGGTTCAGTGGCCACCGTGGCAACCGGCGCGGCTCTCTTTTCCACTATCCGGCCCGACCTCAGGTGCTGGCACACCCTCCCGGCCAGCCTGCACCTTGCGCGGATATTTCTTCCCGAGGGAAATTACACCGGAGTCATCCAGTTCATCGGTGCCGGGGGTGTCGTGTACAAGACAAAACCGATAAAGGTGAAGATCAAGAAAGGAGAAAAGGTCTTTATAAGCGAAACCAGCGCATTCTAGGGACGCCAGGAAGGTAACGGAATCGTGAAAGCCGAATTTACAAGTGAATCTGGTATTGATTCCGAAAGCATGCAATCAGAAAACCATATTCTTAACCACTTAAAGCATCCTGCCTGCATCATTGGAAAAGACGGCCTGCTGCAGTACAGCAACAGATCCTTCCAGGAGTTTTTCAAGACCAACGGAAAGGACATACGCCTTGACCTGGAACACCCCTTTTTCCCAGAATACCGGAAGCGGCTTGTCAACGCCTATCTCAGCGTCCTGAAGGGATCTGACCGGCACTGTTTCGTCATTATCAACACACCGGACGGACTCCATATACCCCTGGAAATATACCTCTTTCCCCTGTTCGCGGACGATACGGTGACCTCGATCCTGGCCATGCTGAAAATCGTCGATGACCGCCTTCTTTCCTTTGACCGATCAACCCTCTCCCTGATATCGGAAGAAAACTTCAAATACGACAGCCTCCACTACGAATATTCCCCGGTTCCCATTATACGCATCAATGAGAACGAGGATATAATTAAATGCAGCCAGACCATGGAAGGATTTCTCGGCTACACCGCCGAGGAGATCCTCACCGAAAAGCAGGTAACCGTCGATGTCATTTTCCACCAGGATTACGACAAGGTAAAAAAGGCCGTTGCCGGCATGCTCAACGGTGAGATCCCCTTCCAGAGGCTCGGGGAGATACGGGCGACGACCCGGGACAACGAGACCAGGTTCGTAAACCTGACCATCTACCCTATCCTTCAAGATAACGAGATATCCGCCATTGAAATCGTGTTCGAAGATATCACGAAGATACTCGATCTAAAGAATAAAATCAATTCCATCAACAGTTCCAAGCTCTTCAGCGACATCACCAAGGGGTTCCTCCATACCCTCAACAACTCCATCAACGTCATCCTGAGCAAGACCCAGATGCTCATGCAGATAACCGAAAAGGAATCGGTGATGGAGGGTATCCAGCTCCTTTCCGACGCGGCCAACGACATAACGGAACAGATCCGCCGGGTCCAGAACCTCGTCGCGGACACCGCTGATGAACACAGGGAGACCGAAGAGCTCCTGGTAAACATTGTCGAAGACGCCATAGAGTTTTCCAAGATGCAGTTCAAGGTGGAAGACAAGGAAAACAGAAGAAACATTCGAATAGAGAGAAAGTATTTCTCATCGGTATACGTGAAAACCGACACCCGGATGCTCCGGGAGATTATCATATCGATAATCATCAAGCTCTCTCGCTTCATTCACCGGGATGGCATCATTCAGGTTGTCCTGAAAGAAAACAACAGCCTCGATCTCATCATCAGGGTCGACAAAGAAACGGCAACCCAGACCCCCGGGGCGATGAGCCCGATCATTAACATTTTCTCAGGCATCAATCTAACCCAGGCCGCGGAGAAGACAGGTCTGAAAATCGTGGAGGAAGAGTCATCGGAATCGTATACCATCAAGGCGATTTTTCCTGATCGGATGACCAGGGGATACAAATCGAGAACCCCGGTGGGCCCGGACTACAAGCTGCGGGACCTCGATATCATTATCGCTGAGGATGAATCCCATTTACAGAAGATACTCTTCGACATGTTCGATAAAATGGGAAACCGGGTCTTCATGAGCCGGGACGGGATTGACGCCCTTGAAGAATTCAAGCGGAAACCCTGCGACCTGGTCATTACCGATTACGACATCCCCGGCATAACCGGCCTTGAGCTCGCGGCGAGAATAAAAGAATTAGACGAGAATGCAGTGACCGTTCTCCTGTCCGGGTGGGTTCTCGACGACATCGATCGCTACTCATCGGTCATAGACGCCTTTATCCCGAAGCCCTTTAAACTCGATGAACTTTTGAACAGCATCTCGCGAATATTCAATGAGAAAAGAAAATCATAGGGCCTCATTCATCCTGTCCATGTCTTCCTTTTTGCCGAGAACCACGAGCACGTCGTTGGAATCGAGCACCTCGGTCGGCTGGGGATTGTAGATCATCTCGCCGTTGTTCTTCTTTATCAGCACGATTATCACGCCATAGTCCCTTCTCAGGTTGCTCTCGATGAGATTTTTTCCCCCCAGATTCGAATCGGGCTTTATCCTGCACTCCTCGAGCCTGAGGCCGAGGCGGGTGTCCATGATGGCGATGTCTATGAAATCAACGACGGTCGGCTTGAGGAGCACCTGGGCCATCCTCTTCCCCCCGATAAGATAGGGGGACACAACCCTGTTCGCTCCGGCGCGCTTCAGCTTCGCCTCGCTCCCCACGTCAGAGGCCCGGGACAGGATAAAGATATCCGGCCGCATCCCCCGTGCCGTGAGGGTTATGAAAACGTTGTCCGCGTCGGATTTAACGGCCGTTACCAGGGCCTTTGCGTTCATGATTCCGGCCCGTTCCAGTGATTCGTCCTCGGTTGCGTCCAGGGGGAGATACAGGGTCCCGTCCTTGTCAAGCTGGTCCATGGCGTCGGGATCATTGTCAATCACCACGAAGTCCTTGTCATTGTTCTTCAGTTCCTGGCATACGAGGCTCCCAATCCTCCCGTAACCGCAGATGATGTAGTGATCTTTCAGCCCAGAAATCTTCCTTTCCACTTTTCTTCTCCCAAAGGTTTTTCGCAATTCTCCCTCGATAAACATTCGCAGCAGGGTGCCGATGGTGTAGGCCCCGATCATAATGCCGGTACTGATTATGAATATGGTTATGATCCTTCCCATGGGATGGAGGGGCCTGACCTCCTGAAACCCGACAGTGCTGATGGTGATAATGGTCATGTAAAAGGCCTCGAACAGGGTCATGCCTTCAAATATGGTGTAACCCGCGACACCGATAAGAATGGTTATGAACAGGAGGGTAAAGGCGATACGGAGTTTTTTCAGGGAATCCATTTCCATAGAAGCAACCGGTTTCAGTTCAACATTTTCCTGTGTTTTCAGGAAAAGAATTAACTCAGGACAGTATAATTTCAACAACTAATTAATTCTTTTCTTTCCCGAACTTATAAGTATATTATATACGGTAACTAACTCAGAGCAGGAGGTAGGTTATGCCTGGCCAGAGAGTGAGGGAATTTCTAGAAAAGAACGGGGTCGAGTATATGAACATTATGCACACCCCGGCGTACACTGCACAGGGAACCGCGCACGCAGTTCATATCTCGGGCAAGGAGATAGCCAAGACGGTTATTCTAAAGGTCGATGATACATTCATCATGGCGGTGGTTCCGGCGAACCGGCGTGTCATCCTGGAACTGGTGATGGACCTCTACGGGGCAAAAAACGTCGAGCTCGCCAGCGAGGAGGAATTCAAAATTCTCTTCCCGGACTGTGAGATCGGGGCCATGCCCCCCTTCGGCAACCTGTATCAGATGGACATAATAGTGTCAGAGGAGCTGACCCGGGACAAAGAGATTGCCTTTAACGCCGGGACCCATACGGAGCTTATCCGCATGGATTTCAGGGACTATATGAAACTTTTGAAACCAAAAATTCATAACTTCACGACCCAGTAGTCCTCTGAGCTGAATATATCTTTCAATTATTCGTACTCTCTCGTAGCCAATACGTGTACAATACTGAATTAACCAGGGTCGTATACCGCAATGCTTCATGACAGTACCATCAACACAGAAACGGAACATAACCATTCAAGGAAACATGCGTTACTCGCAGCCAGCGCGGTTCTGCTTGTTTTTACCGGCTGCGCCCAGGCCCCCATGGCCAGGACAACACGGCCGGTGGAACGACCTGACACAGAGATAATCCGCGATTCCACCGGACTTATACGGACCATCCACTGTGATGTTTACGTCACCCACCTGGACACTGCAATGTGGGATACGTTCCGACGGCAGGACGCTTTCATGAAGAAAAAGCCTTCTGCCAGGAGGACCAGGGACCCTGAGCTGACCGGTTTTTTCGCCGTCATCAGGAACACCTCCCGGTATCCGGTTGCCCTGTCAGACACCCGTGTCCGCTACGGTGAGAACGCCGCTCCCTCCCTGAATGACGAAGAGATTCAGAAAATCTGTTCATCCCCTGCGTACTCACAGTACGACTTTCACGCCATCACCGCCCTTCGCAGGGTCAGGGGTACGGCGCTTAACCCGGATGCGATTTCAATAGACCGGGACACGCTCCCCGGGGGGGGCGACACCATACCGCCTGAGGAAAGCGCTGCCGTGGTTTTACTCTTTAATACTGTCCCGGTTCAATACAGGGACGTGAAACTGGAACTGACGGTCAGCTCCCGCGGTGAAAAAAAAGTTATTGATTTTGATTTTCACCGCGGTGAGTATAGATTAAAAGGAAACTACTTTTTAAGGCAAACGGACTGAACCGATGGAATTCAACGAAGAACTTATTAACAGGGTATCCCGCCTCGCCAGGCTCGAGCTGACCGATGATGAAAAGCGGGAATTCACCTCCCAGCTTTCAGAAATCCTTAACTACGTCGAAAAGATCAAGGAACTTGACACTGAACGGGTTAAACCCGCCGACCATATCATTGACATGAGCAACGTATTCCGGCGGGACACTGCCCATGAGTCTCTCAACAGGGACAAAATTGAAGCCATTGCCCCGGAATTCAAAGACGGCTATTTCGTCGTCCCGCGTATAATCGAAGGCAATGAGTGAACACCTTAGCCGACGGCTCTTCTTCGCCCTTCCGATAGATGATGCTCTCAGGGAATCCCTGGAACCGGTTCATGAAGAACTGCTGCGCCACAGGAATGTACTCTCGGTTGTATCCCCGGAAAACTACCACATTACGGTAAAGTTTCTCGGTTCAGTTGGGGAGGACACCTGCCAGGCTCTGATCCGTGAATTCAGGGCACTCACCGGTACGGGGAAATCCATACCCTGCAGGGCCCGGGGCCTCGGGGCCTTTCCCGCAGTCTCCAGGGCCCGTGTGATCTGGTGCGCCATGGATACCGATATCCCGGCACTTGCCCATATCAGGGAAAAGATCGAGGAGCTGGCCAGCAGTCACGGGTTCGACCGTGAGATCAGGGAATTCAGGCCCCACCTGACCCTGGCCCGGGTCCGCAAAAAAGAACGGGTTTCCAGGGACCTGACATCCTTTATAGAAAATAACCGGGAAACACTCTACGGTGAATCCTCTTTCTCGAAGCTCGTCCTCTATGAATCCCTTCTGACCAGGGACGGGGCCCGGTATACCGAGCTGAATACAATTCCCCTCGTTTAAAAGATTATTATTGACAAACCCAGCTGATATTGAAATCAAGTATGGAACTGCTTTACTTTTTTCTAAAAAACTAAAATATCGATCTGCCTGACACTATGGCTCCAAAGAACAAGAAACTAATACTGTTTTCTGAAAATTACAACGCTGCGGAATTTGACAGAAAACCCCTCCCCCAGGATATATACAATAAAGAGGGTGCCATACTGGCATACGAAGGGCATACGCTCCCCTTTGACCGTCTCGCAAATTCCTATATCCTCGTGGATTACACCTACGGGCAGAACCAGAAGTTCATCGAAAGGGAAATCAGAAACCACGAAGAATCAGGCCGGAGCTATACCAAAGAGGATCTCTTCGCCATGTCGGATCAGTACGAAGAAGAGAGCGCCCGGGAGCTGGAGGAAAAACTCCACGACCTGGAGTTCGAGCCGATACCAAAGG
This sequence comes from uncultured Leptospirales bacterium, assembly GCA_964514165.1. Classification (GTDB taxonomy): domain Bacteria; phylum Spirochaetota; class UBA4802; order UBA4802; family UBA5550; genus CAZEPS01. Next base: position 25,441 of record CAZEPS010000015.1, on the reverse strand, counting down.
TTCGCATGGCCCTCAGGTCAAACATCTATCATTTAAAGGAGATCTTTGAAACAAAAATCGTCAACAACCTGGTCAGCCTTAACTCGGAGAACAACGAAAAGATAACCATCAATATCGCCAATTACCTCGATAATATTCTTGATATTAACATGTACGCCACCGACTATATCGACATGATTACGGCGATACGTTCAAAAGACAATTACCTGACATTCTCCCACGCGGCTGCCGTCGCCTTTTATTCCCTTGCCATAGCGAAAAAACTCAAACTCATCCAGGACGATTTCAGGGAGAACAACATGGGAAAGTGGATATCCCAGAAAACGTTCAACCACAGGAAGCCCCCGGGCATCATCGCCCTGCCGAACGGCCTGCTGCACTACATTGACTACCAGAAGGACAACATCCGCCTGAAATACGATAAAGAGGTATCGGGAAAGCTCTTCGAGGATATTCACGATTTGATGTACGAATACGCCACGGTCAACAGCCGCGAGGAATACCCCTCACTATCGGTGGAGTACAGCAACGTGAACCGGAAGATCCTCACCATGGCTGCCCTGAACCACGATATCGGCAAGGTCTGCATCCCAAACAAAATTCTCAACAAACCGGGCAAACTGACGGATCAGGAATTCGCCGTGATGAAGAAACATCCGGTCTACTCGGTCACCAAGCTGAAGGAGATCGGCATTACCAACAACCGGCTCCTCGCCAATATCATCGGGCATCACATCCTCGGCGGGGACACCGGCTATCCCAGGGTGAAGGGGGCCCCGCCCCCTGAATCGAAGATCATCGCCGTGGCCGATATCTACGACGCCATGCGGTCAACGAAATACTACGGGAGGGAATACAGCCAGGGGGAAGCCCTCGACTATATACGGGAACTCTACGAAAAAGAGTGCCTGGACCTTCCCCTCTACATCTGCGCTGTCCATACCTTCCAGGAATACAACCACGTATACGTAAAGAGGCGCTACAAAAAATCCCAGTTCCAGGGGGAGGACCAGTTATGAACGGAACATTCACTTCGGCGGAGCTGAACCGCCCTCCAGAGGAAGTTACAGATGACCATTTTCTCCTGAGCCTTGAAATCGATCCCCCGGTCGATACGAAGCCCGGGCAGTTCGTGAATATCCGCCCCGGCACCGGGACCGATCCCCTGGTGCGGAGGCCCTTCTCCATCTTCAGCAGGAAGGACACTCTCATCGAGATTCTCGTCAGCGTCATCGGTCCCGGGACACGGCTCATCACCAGGTTTACACCGGGACCGGTCGATGCTATCGGCCCCCTGGGAAAGGGCTTTACCCTGGTGACCGACTCGCGTGTCCTCATTGCCGGGGGCGGAGTGGGAAACGCCCCCCTTCACTATCTTGCCGGGGAACTCAAAAAAAGGAACAACCATATCACCTGGGTCTTCGGGGCCCGTTCGAAAAATTACCTCTTCGCCCTGGACCGAATCTCCAGCGTGTGCGACAGGCTGGTGACCGCAACCGACGACGGCACCGCCGGCGAACAGGGTTTCGCGTCAGATATCGCTGAACATCTTATTGCGGAATCTCAGTTCGACATGATCTACACCTGCGGGCCGACTCCAATGATGGAACAGGTTGCCGCGCTCGCTGAAAAGACTCCTGTCGAAGTTTCGGTGGAAAACTATTTCGGCTGCGGCATCGGCCTCTGCGCCGGTTGCACCATTGAAACAGTAAGCGGCGGGAAAAAGGCCTGCATCCAGGGTCCGGTCTTTGACGGAAAGAAAATCCGGTGGGAGTCGCTGAGAAAAGAACCCGGTGTCCCCTTCAGCAGCAGGCAATAGTGCTTGACCTGTAAGTTAGATTCCCTTAAAAAAGCACATTACAGAAAGAAGGGCGGAATGTATGCGGTATAAATCAAGTCTTGTCAACCTTATTATCAGATCCCTCACGGAGTCACTCTCCCTCGACATGATGTCGAGACTCGCGCAAAATGTCATCGAAAATTATGACGTATATCAGCGGAGCTGTTTCCCACCAAGCGTCGAAATCCCCCGGCGCGACGCTTCAAAGCAGATAACATATGACATGCGGGACAGCGCCCTGCTCCCCCATTTCGTGGGTGAGATGGTCAAACTCCATCAGAACGGTTTCATGGGGAGACAGCACCAGATTCTTCACCTGCGAAACATCATCAAGGAGCTCTTTGATCATGGCTATATCTATGACATGGATAACAGTATCTTCGTGGAAAACCCGGACGTGAGAAGAACCAGGAACTGGGGCACCCTGCGCCGGGACCATGAATATATCTTCACCTTCCTGCGGCTCGACATCGTCGGCAATACCGAACTGGTGAAAAACAATCCAGAAAAGGTTATAAAGCAGACCTACGCCGATCTCCTTGCCATAATCGAAAACACAATCCACAAGCGCAACGGACGCGTCTGGAGCTGGGAGGGAGACGGGGGCCTGATCTCCTTCTTTTTTTCCAATAAAAACCTCCTCGGTACCACCAGCGCGATGGAGATCATCAACGAAATTTTCATTTACAACCAGCTCAGCTGTAAACTGAACAAGCCCCTGGCTGTCAGGCTCGCCATAGACGGGGGAAACTGTGACTACACTGAAAACGACGAAGACCTGAAAAAGAACGACACGATAAAACGGGTTATCAAGGTTGAAGGAAAGTACACCCAGCCGAACAGTCTCACCGTTACCGACGTCGTATACCAGGGCCTTGACGATATAATCCAGAAGCAGTTTAAGCGGATCGATTCCGACCTGGGGACCAAATGCTACAACTACCATATCAAATGGGAGCAGTAAATGAATCTCGCTATCTACTCGGACACCAAAAACATAAACACCCTGTTCGCATCGTTAAAAAAAGGGTATACCCTCAACTTTTTCCCCCTGGAACAACTGAAGAAAGATTTCAAGGCTATCGAACCGGACACCCTGGTGTATATTGACGTCAGCTCCCTTGACGAAGCTAACCGGGACAAGACAGTGAAACTCTGCCGAAAACTGGGAAACTGTCGGGTCGGTATAATCGATTCAAAGGGAACCGTCCCTGATATCGCTGAGCTTTTTCACGGAGGCATAGCAGATTATATCGGAAAGGCCGTGTATCAGGATGGTGTCTCAGCGAAGCGGCTGAAGTCTATTCTCGATTTCAAACAGCTCGAAATAGATGAAAAATCCGTTTCGGCCGCCAGATCAGACTACATACTCTCGAACATCGGCTGGAACAACATCAAGCCGGGGAACGAATACACCTTCTGCTTCATGTTCATCGAGCTTGACAATCAGAAAGAGATAAAAAGCATCTACGGAGGCCAGAACTTCGATCATTTCCAGGAGCGGTTTCACAATCTTCTGGAAACCCTCCTCCTCCCGGTGGACGGAAAAATATGGATGTGGATGGATTTCGGGGGCCTGGCACTTATCCCCTTTGACGGAAAGACCTGCGACGCGGTGCTCAACTCCTTCAGAATGATACTGAACCGCCGGCTCTATCTCGCAGAATTCATGGAAACGAACATCGACATATCCTTCCGCATCGCCCTGCACATCGGCAACACGGAATTCAAAAAGCGGGGAGACACCGGCAAGATCGTTTCTGACACCATCAATTCAATCTTTCACCTCGGCCAGAAATTCGCCCGCCCCGGGGATTACTGCATTACCAGCGAAGTCTTCCCCTTCATACCCCCCGGCCTCGGGAAATGCTTCCTTTCCGCTGGAGAATTTGAAGGGAGGGAGATAATGAGGATGAGGCTTCCCCTGTAACCAGCCGGTTATACAATGACTGAATGACAGACAGCCATGCCCCCGGTGAGTGCTACTCGAGGAGGTCCTTCTGGATCCGTTCGAGAATATCGTCCCCGCTCTTCCTGTGAATGTCACGCATGATAGTCTCTTTCTGCTTCTGGGATATGTTCTCCTTCGGTCCGGCCAGCGGGAAGTCGTCATGGTAAGACGAACTGGAACAGATATCACAGGCTTCATCCGGTTCTGTTCCGGGAATAAATATCTCGTTAATCACATGCCTGCAGCTCCCGCCCGGGATTAATCCCGACTTCTTGCATACTTCCATCTCGTTGAGCTGTGCATAGCCGGGAAAATCCTCTGCCGGCAGATCCCGCATGGCCCTGGTCATGTACAATTTCCAGATAGGGGCCGCCACGGAACCGCCGGTCTGATTGATCCCGAGGGACAATCCCATCTTGTCGTATCCGACCCAGATACCGGTAGTCAGCTGGGAAACAAACCCGACGAACCAGGCGTCTTTCCAGTTGTTCGTAGTGCCGGTCTTCCCCCCGGCCGGCCTCCCGAAGTCAGCACCCTGGCCGGTGCCTGACGAGACAACGCTTTTCATCAGGCTTATCATGATCTGGGCGGTCTCAGGCTGTATAACCTGGATTTTGCCGTTTTTCTCGAGACGCTCGATGGTTTTGGCTACCTCTTCCTCTTCGTTTTCGAGGATGTTCCCGTCCCGGTCCTTGACATACCGTATGCCGAAGGGTATGACGTCTTTCCCGCCGTTGGCGATGATCGCGTAGGCCCTGGTCAGTTCCATGGGGCTCACCTCCATGGAACCGAGGACTATCGAGAGGTTACGCGGTATTCTCGACTTCGCCTCACTGTCATTTAACCTTAAGAGTTTCGCCATGTACTTCATGACGTAATCGATGCCGAGTTTCTCGGCTATCCGTATCGACACCACGTTAATCGACATCAGGAGGGCCTCCCTGAGCCTTACCAGGCCGTAGTAGGTCCCCTCGTAATTCTCCGGAAGCCAGTGCCCCCCCTCGTTGTCAAGGTAAACGATGGGTGAATCAAGAATAGTGGTGGCAGCCGTAAAGTCCCGGCTCTCGATTGCCGCCGCGTAGAGAAGGGGTTTTATGGCGGAGCCGGGCTGGCGCTTCGACTGCAGAACCCGGTTCAGCTGGTTGATGCTGGAGAACTCGCTCCCGCCCACCATGGCTTCAATGTAGCCGTTTTTCTGGTTTATCGACACAAGGCACCCTTCGACCTTCTGAAGTTCCCGGTCGTCGCGGTAGCTCTTCTTATAATCGTCGAAAAAGTCGGACACGTTACCGAGGCCGGTAAGAAGATTTATCCCCTCCAGCTCCTCTGAAATGTGCTGGCGGAAGTAATTGTTGAATTTCATGCTCTGCCGTGAACCCCGCTTCTGGAAGGGTGGGATGTCAAAGAGCAAAGAAATAAGCCCGATGGTGTCGGTGTAATTGTTGATGATGTATTCGTCGTTCTTGAAGAGGAGCCTGCCAGACTCTGTGGTCTGCTTCTCCAGCTGGCTCGCCAGTATTTCCTGGGCCGCTGCCTGTTTATTTACGTCCAGGGTGGTATAGACCAGGAGCCCCTTCTCGTAAACCATCTCCTCCCCGTACCTCTTGATGAGCCGTCTCCGCACGTACTCGGTGAACCAGGGGGCCTTGTTGGTCCGGGAACTCCAGGTGTTCTGGGTCGGGGACACGTCGTATATCCGGTCCCGGTAATCGGTCCAGAAATCGAGGTACGATTTTTCCGCTTCCTTCACCGTGGTGAATCCCATCTCCACCATCTTGGCGAAGACAGTCCGGTGGCGGCTCATGGACCTGCGCGGGTGGCGTATCGGGGAGAGCCGGTTCGGGGCCGACGGGAGTGACGCCAGCAGGGCGCATTCAGCCAGGTTCAGCTCCCACACGTGCTTGTCGAAATAATACTGGGAGGCGGCCTCGACCCCGTAGGTGCCGTGGCCGAGAAATATCTGGTTCAGGTAGAGGGAGAGGATCTCCTCCTTGGAGTAGGTGAACTCCATCATGATGGCGATGAAGGCCTCTTTAATCTTCCGATAGATGCTCCTTTCACGGGAGGTGAGAAGGATCTTGGCCAGCTGCTGGGTGATGGTACTCCCCCCCTGTTTTATCCTGCCGTGGAAAACGTTGATGAAGAAGGCACGGACTATCCCCTTCGGGTTTACCCCGAAGTGGTCGTAGAACTCGTTGTCCTCTATGGAGATGAAGGCGTTGATGAGCTGGGGAGGGAACCGTTTTATCGGCACCACCTCCCGTCGCTGGCGGAACAGCTCGGAAATCAGGATGCCGTTCTGGTCATAGATCTTCGTTGTCACGCTCGGCTTGAAATCAGCCAGGGCTCTGACCCGGTAGAAGTCAACTATCAGAATAATGATAAAGGCCAGTAAGATCCCTGCCGCAACACCGATGATGAGGACCCTGGAGTTCCTCATCCATGAGATGAGGCCGGTGAAAAATCCTTCGATGCTTTTCCCCATATCCCCGGATGAATATATCGGCAGCCTGGCCGAAGGCCTTTTTATCCCCGGCAGGGACGGGAGCCTGAGGGTGTTTTTGAGCCTGCCGAAAAACGCGGTAATTCCGTCCGCGATGCGATCAATCCGGTCTTTCAGGATTTCAAAAAACCTGTTCCCCGGCTTTTCCTGTTTTTTCGCGCTCTTTTTCGTCGAGGAAAGCCTCGTTTTCGGTGGTACGTACTTGACCATATAGTCTAACCTCCGGGACCAGATCCACCCGGGAGGGAAAATAATTCAATCAAAAAGATATATCAGATCCGGTTAAATTGCAGCTCAGCAACCGCTGTATCGTTCCACTTGGATCCCTTGTACACGCTCTCGATGATGAACCTGAGTTTTTTGACATTATCGTAGATTCCGGCATCCTGGAGGTCCCATCGCTTGTCCTCGAGGCTGATGGTCCTGGTCCCTGTCTTTCCATCGGCTCCGGTGTATTCAACGCGCATGCTCTTCACCCTGTTGTTCAGGACGTAGAGATCCCCCTCTTCGCCGTACTTGGCGAACCTGGGGTCCTTTTTGGCGAAACCGTTTATCATGGAAACGCTTACCGAGACCGGATCAGGGAATGTAACCTCGACCCATTCGCCGATACCGGCGTCGCCTTTCCCCTCCTGCCAGGTGGTACCCGGGTTTTTGTCAAAGAGGTTCGCCGCGTTGTAGGTATAACCGCTGCTTTCCTCAAGGAATGATGAGACCTCCACCCTGCTGGTTCCTATCCCTGCAAGGGAAACCTCCATGCCGGTTTCGCTCACCGCCTCGTCGCTCTGAACGAAGTCCCCTTCCTGGACCCAGCCGTTTAGGTTGTAGGCGATACTCACGTTTATCCAGTTATCCTTTTTCCTGAGAACAATTCCCTTTTTCCCCGGGGTTATGGTGTACACAACCTTTGAATTCTGGTCCGGCTGGTCGTAGAGCTTTCTCGTATCGGTGAATTCAATTATTTCCTTCTTCCCCTTGTGTATGAAGCGCTTTTCCACCCAGCCGGTCGTGGTACCGTCCGGAAGAACGATCCTGTACCAGTCACCGTCCGTCTGCTCCTTTTCAATGTTCACCACCTGGCCCCGGTTGATGGTCTTCACCCAGGAGAACCCCCCCTCAACCTTGGACGGGTTGTCCCTGAGGGTTACCTTTATGAGGGAGACCCCCTCCTTTTTGCACCCCGCGGCCGCAACAGCGAATGTGCAGATCATTATGATTAAAGCTGTTTTCTTCATTATTCTATATCCTCCCGTTCTTTGAACCTGTTATTGAATACAGGTACCTGTTCATGTCAATAAAAATCTCTTTAAAAACGGCCTGAATCCCCCGGCGAAAACTGTTTGACAGGAGAGAATTTTTTGTGTTTATACCCTTTATAAACACAAACAGAAAAACCTTCCACAATAAAAACATAGGAGAAGCAAGATGAATGAGAATGGTGAACAGGGTTCCGCTGAACAGAGTGGACGCGCCGGCGCCGAAAGAAAGCCCAAAAAGAAGCGGGGTATATTGTTCAGGCTCATATCCTTCCTGTCATTTTTCCTTTTTCCCATATTGCTGCTGGTCCTCATCGTCTTTACCCTGGCGACGAGCAGCGTTTTCTACACGAGCATTTTGAAAAACTCCAACCTGATTACGACCTTTGTTGAGGCCTGGAACTGGCAGGTTGACCAGGAGGTGAAGGCCGAGATAGAGGAAAAAGTCAACCTGGAAGAGTTTACCCGGAATTTCAATAAAATCGAGTCTGGCTACGAATCCGCCAAAAAGGAATACGAAAGAATCAATAAAACCGACGAATACGAACGGCTGAGGGAGCAGCGGAAGGAGCTTGCGGGCCTTTCATGGCGGAGCGCACCGTCCATGTTTACGGAAAAATCCCGGTTCAAAGAGTACAAGAGGGAAGAACTTGATAAACTGGACAAAAAACTGGAAGCAATCGAGAAGTACCGGGACGCCAGCGAGGAGCAGATAGAAGACCGGAAAAAAATCCTCAGTGAAGCTGAAAACGAGTATGAAACAGCAAGGTCGATACTCGAAGACAAAAAGGAAAAAGCGGAAGAGATAAAGCGGAAGAGCACGGACACATTCACCGGCAGGGTTTACGACGATATCGACACGCTGAGCCCGAAGCTTTCCAGGGTCCTGAACGAGCATTTCATAGACATAGCCGTGAAAAAAGAGATAAACAAGTACCTCGAATTTCTCGGGAGCTACTATCGACAGAAGCAGATCGGAAGAATCTACCACGACCGGTACGATTACCGGGCGAAGAGCGAGGCGGACAAGCTGCGGATTCGGGTTCCCGGGGTTTCTCTGAGCATGTGGGTGGACGTGGAGAAAAACGGCGTTTTGCAGAAGCGCCACCTCCTGAGCCACCTCTTCGTTGACGCTATCCGCGAAACAAAAGACCTCAACAAACAGGGCCTCTTCATCAACATGTTCCGGCTCGCTGACACCGGCCTGGTGGAGGGTTTCGGCAGGAGAAAAATCGCCCAGTACGGGGTCACCATCAGGAACGGGGTCATATCCTCCCCATCCCAGCTGTTGAAGGGGGACGAGGCCCGGTACCTCGAGGCGGCGATGCTCATCGTTACCTGGGGGCGGTACTACAAGTATGCGGTGCTCGGGTTCGTCCTGTTCATGTTTCTGGTCTTCTATTTCTCCGGGGTCGACCGCCCGAGAAAGATGAATGCCCTGGAGAGGATCTTCATCATACCCTCGGGTATATTGATAGTTATCGGCCTCGCCGGCATAGCCGCGTCCCGAATTTCGTCCTCCCTCCTCTGGGATGTCATCGAGGACTCCACTATCCGGATCTACGCCGAATCGATTCTCTTCAGCGCTGCCCTGCATCTGTTCGTGCCGGTGATCCTGATTTTCCTTCTTCTCGCTCTCCTCGGCATGAGAGTCAGGAAATCACGATTGAAAAAACAGGAGGCTGAAGCCGCCTGATATTCGTGATTACAGACAACAAGGCATTTCCGGGCGGGGCTTTATTCCTACCCTGCCCGGTACATAAAAAATTAAAATTCAATTTCAATCATAATCAGCCGAAAAATCACGTAAATCACCCATATTTTTGTATAAACACTAATATTCACTCCTCACCATCCTCATAAAAAAATTTTAATATGACGATTGAATGACTGAATTAGAGGATTTATCCTGCTATCAAGGATGATGGCGAGAATTTTCAAGGAGGAAAACTATGGTCATAAACCACAACGTTGCTGCCATATTCGCCCACCGGACCTTAAAATTCCATGACTGGAGTTTGACGTCAGACATCGAGAAACTCTCATCCGGTATGAGAATAAACAAGGCCGGTGACGACGCCTCGGGACTGGCCGTGTCAGAAAAGATGCGCTCCCAGATCCAGGGTCTGCGTCAGGCAGAGCGGAACACGGAAGACGGCATGTCAATGATCCAGACTGCGGAAGGGTATCTGAACGAGGTTCATGAAATACTCCAGCGAATCAGGGTCCTGGCGGTCCAGTCCGCGAACGGCATCTACACGGCCGAGGACCGGCAGCTGATCCAGGTAGAGGTTTCGGAACTGGTGGACGAAATAGACCGTATCGCGTCCCAGGCCGAGTTCAACAAGATGAAGCTCCTTACCGGGTCCTTCGCCCGCCTGCACCCGACCGCGTCCATGTGGTTCCACATGGGTCCGAACATGCACCAGAGGGAACGGGTTTTCATCGAAACCATGACGACCGCTGCCCTCGGTCTCAGAAACCCAACGGTTCTCACGTTCATTTCGATCTCTACCCCGGGCAAGGCGAATTCGGTTATCGGTCTCGCGGACGAGGCTTTGAGGCTGATATCGAAACAGCGGGCTGACCTGGGGGCCTACTACAACAGGCTTGAGCACGCTGCCAAAGGCCTGATGAACGCTTACGAGAACGTGCAGGCTTCCGAAAGCCGGATCAGAGACACCGACATGGCAGAACAGATGACATCGTTCGTGCGTTACCAGATTCTTACCCAGGCTGCGACCTCGATGCTTGCCCAGGCGAACACCAAGTCGCAGACAGTACTTCAGTTATTACGATAGCTTTGAGCCAGCATCGCAATATCACTCAAAACGCCGGTTAGCACCGGCGTTTTTATTTTTCTGCCTGTATTCCAGGATTTTTTTATTGACATACAATACATTATTCTTTACTTTTCGTAAACGTTTACAAAAAATATATACGAAACAATTTACGAGATACATTCATGCGAACATTCACCACAGCGGTCATCGGTGCCGGCAGAATGGGAAAGATCCACATCGCCAGCATGATGGACTCACTTCCGACGGTGACCATAGCCGGCGTGTACGACATAGACCCCTCCGTGATTGAGCATGAGGCTCTGACCCCGTACAACCTTCATTTTTACCGCACCGAAAGGGAGATATGGGAGGATGACGACATTGATACGGTCTGCATATGCTCCCCCACCACCACGCACCTTGACTATATAAGAAAGGCAGCCCGGGCAAAAAAGCATATCTTCTGCGAAAAGCCGATAGGCGAAGACATATCGGAAATCGAAAAGACCCTCGAAACCGTGGCCGAAAACCGGGTGAACCTGATGATCGGGTTTAACCGACGCTTTGACAAAAACTTCCGCCGCGCCCTCAAGGCTGTCCAGGCCGGCGAGATCGGCAATCCCCACATCGTCAGGATAACGTCCCGGGACCCTCATCCCCCCTCTATCGAATTTATCAAGACCTCCGGGGGGCTTTTTTTCGACATGAGTATCCACGACTGGGACATGGCCCGGTTCCTCATGGGGCGGGAGATTGAGACAGTCTACGCCGCGGGGTCAAACCTGGTGGACCCGGCCATCGGCGAGGCCGGGGACATCGACACTGCCGCGGCGATCATCCGATTCGAGGGGGGCGGTATCGGGGTCATCGACAACTCCCGCCAGGCGGTGTACGGCTACGACCAGCGGATCGAGGTCTTCGGGTCCGGGGGGAACGTAGTAATCGGCAACCAGCCAGTCAACACCGCCACCATCCACGGGGCGGACGGTATACGCCGGGACAACATACCCTATTTTTTTATCGATCGATATATCGATTCCTACCGCGACGAGGTTGCCGCATTTTACGAGTCCCTGGAGAAAAAGTTACCCTCCCCGGTGTCGGGGGAAGACGCGTTAACAGCGGTACGGGCGGCCCGGGCGGCACAGGTGTCGCTTCGTGAAGGGCGCCCGGTTTCTCTCGTAGAGGTATAGCCGGTTCTGAAGATTTTCTTGACAGGAAAGTTCTGGCGCGGTAATTTTTGTAAACGTTTACGAATATCATATGTAAAACCATGACAGTAACGATCAAAGACATAGCCAAACGGCTCGATATCTCCTACGCCACGGTTTCCCGGGCATTGAACGACCGGTACGGGGTCCACCCGAAAACCAGGGAGCGCATAGTCAAGGCAGCCCGGGAGCTGAACTACCGCCCCAACGCCATCGCCCGGGGGCTGGTGACGCGGCACACCGAGACCATCGGCCTGGTTATCCCGGACATCACCAACCCCTTCTTTCCCGAGTTAGCCCGGGGCATAGAGGACCGGGCCGATGAGGAAGGGTACAGCGTATTCCTCTGCAACACCAACTGGGAGAAGGACCGGGAACTGAGGTACCTCTCCCTCCTGTCGGAAAAGCGGGTGGACGGGATCATCCTGGCCCCGGTAACCCGGAAACCCTCCCGGAACAGGGCCTATACCGATAAATCAAGGCCCCTGGTGTTCGTCAGCGACGCCCGCCGGGGTATGGGCACCGGGTATGTTACCATCGACAACCACCGGGGCGGGTACCTGGCCGCTTCCCACCTTACCGCTACAGGGTACAAAAAGATCGGATTTTTCGGGGCTGCCGAGGACGAACTCACCACCGAGGAGCGGTACCAGGGGTTCACGGCCGCACTGGAAGAGGCCGGAATTCATGAAACCGACAGATACGTCAGGTTCGGCGACTACAGCACCAGGACCGGGAGCCGCCTCATCACCGAAATGATCAGGGCCGGGGACTATCCGGACGCGGTTTTCGCGGTGAACGACCTCTTCGCCCTGAGCGTCATGCAGGGTGTCCGCGAGGCCGGCCTCTACATACCGGGGGACGTCGCGGTCATCGGGTTTGACGACATCCCCTTCGCATCGTTCCCGGAGATACAGCTCACCACCGTGTCCCAGCCGAAATACCGGATGGGGCGGATGGCGGTGGACCTCCTCCTCAATAAGATCAGAAAGACACCGGGCGAAAAAGAAGAGATACTCCTTGAACCGCAGCTCATCGTTAGGAAGACAGCGTGATGAAACGAACCAGCGAACTCCTCGGTTATCAGCCGGACGACAGGCTTTTAATCATCAATATCGACGATTACGGCTTCTCTTACACGGCGAACGAGTCCGCCATCCACACCCTGAAACACGGGGTGGCCAGTTCTCTCACCATAATGATCCCCTGCCCCTGGGGCCTCCACGGCATGAAGCTCCTGGCCGAGAACCCGGACATCACCTTCGGGGTGCACCTCACCGCCATCAGCGAACACGAAATATTCCGGTGGAAACCGGTCTGCCGGCCGACCGAGGTCGCCTCCCTCATCGACGAACAGGGGTACTTCCCCCTCGAAAGCGGCCGGGACGACCTGATCTACCGGGCCAGCGTCCATGAGCTCGAGCAGGAATTCCGTCGGCAGCTCGAAATCGTGTACGAGGCGGGCCTCTCCCCGACCCACATGGACAGCCACTGCAACATACACGACAGCCGTAAGGACATCCTCGACATGACCGTCTCCCTGGCCAGGGAATACGGCCTGGCCCTCCGGGTCCATGAGCCGCATTTTTTACAGAGCATGAAGGAAGAGGGGTTTGTGGTCATCGATTACCCTGACGTGGACAGTTTCCGCCTTCCCACAGAGGGGAAAGACGACCTGTATGAGAAGCTCCTCCGTGAACTCCCCCCGGGACTGTCGGAGTGGGCTATACATCCGGCCCGTGAAACCGACGAGCTCAAGAGCATTACCCCGAAGTGGCCGGTTCGGGACGCGGACTTCCGTTTCTTCAATTCGGAACGGGCCCGGCGGGTCATCGAGGAGGAGGGAATAGAAATCGTATCATACAAGCTGCTTCAAGATTTCTGGAAACAATAAAGGAGGACGCCATGCCTGGACCCGGGGCCTATCTTATCGGAGAGGAAGAATACAACGAGGTTGTGGAGGTGCTGAACGCGAAGCACATCAGCCGTTACGGGAGGGATGACGATCCCGCGTTCAAACAAAAAGTGTACACCCTGGAGCGTGAATTCGCTGCGGCCATGGGCGCCGAATACAGCGTCGCGGTCAATTCAGGAACCGGCGCGCTTATGGCATGCCTGGTCGCCATCGGTGTCGGCCCGGGAGACGAGGTCCTGGTTCCCGGGTACACCTTCATAGCTTCCATATCGTCGATAATCGCGGTCGGGGGAGACCCGGTCCTGGTGGAAGTGGACGAGTCCCTCACCATTGACCCTGCCGACGCCGAAAAAAAGATTACGAAAAAAACAAAGGCAATCATGCCGGTCCATATGCTCGGAAACCCGGCGAACATGGACGCCATCACCGCAATCGCGTCAAAGCATAAAATCTCCGTCGTGGAGGACTGCTGCCAGGCCCTCGGGGCAACCTTCCGGGGCAAACGCCTCGGGACCCTGGGCGACATGGGGGCCTACTCCCTGAACGTGTACAAGGTAATCAGCGCCGGGGACGCCGGTATTCTCGTGACCGGCAGGAAGGAGCTCTTCGAGCGTGCCTTCGGGTTTCACGACCAGGGCCATCTCCCCTACCGAAAGGGGGTGGAAACAGGAAAACGGAACCTCATCGGTATCAATATGCGCATGAACGAACTGACCGGGGCCTTCGCCCTGGCCCAGCTCCGGAAGCTCGACCGGATACTTACCCTCCTCAGGGAGAAGAAAACCCGGCTCAAGACAGCCATAGCCGAGGCGGGACTCCGGGGCATGGGGTTTCGCGCCATCAACGACCCCGGCGAATGTCACACGCTGCTGACCGTCATCTTTGACACATCAACACTCGCCGACAAGGCCGCCGAGGCCCTGGGAACGAAAACCATGGACAAGAGCGGCTGGCATGTGTACAACAACATGGAGCAGATGCTCGCCTACCGGGACCAGAACGGAAATCAGCCGATGAAAAAGAACATGCTCCCGCAAACAGACGACATCCTGTCGAGGAGCGTCAATTTGAGTGTCGGTGTCGTGGACAGCGGCATCGGGGCGGATTTCGGCATAACAATCCTCTCCGAGGAGAACGATATAAAAATGGTGGCTGATGAATTTATTCGAAAGGTAAAACCGGTTACCGGCTGAGGAGGGGACATGTGGTATATCATCGGGATTCTACTGGCAGTTTTCGTCTTAGTTCTGCTGAAAAAACCGCGTGACCGGGGTGGAGGCCACGACGAATACTTTACAGCCGCCCAAAAGGCCCTTAAAGAGGATTCCGACGGCACGCCGAAGATCATCTGTGACCTGGACCGCCTTGACAGGAATATTTCACGGGTGATGGAGACAGTCGGGGAAAGCGGCCGGATACGGATCGTCACCAAGTCCCTCCCCTGCATGGAACTCATAAAGTATATAATGGAAAAAACCGGTTCCCGGAAGCTGATGAGCTTTCATGTTCCCTTTCTTCCGATGATCCTGGCGGAACTCGGCTATGACATTGATGTTCTCTTCGGGAAACCGGTGCCGGCCAGAGCGGCCGGAAACTTCTTTCAGTCTCTCCCGGCGAGGAAACAGGCCGCCGGGACTATACAGTGGCTGGTTGACACCCCGGAACGGCTCGCGGAATACCGGCAGCTCGCAAAGAGCCTGAGCCTCAGGCTCCGGGTAAACATCGAACTTGACATCGGCCTGAACCGGGGGGGCATCAGGGACATTGAAACCCTCCGTGTCATGCTCGAAGAGATCAGATCATTCCCGGAGCATCTCGAATTTTCCGGGTTCATGGGTTACGAGGGCCACGTCCCCCACGTGCCGGCCCTGTTCAGCCGGGAAAAAGCGGTGAGAAGGGCTCTGGACAAAACCATGGAGCGCTACCGGAAATCCTGCCAATACCTGGACGATAACTTTTCCGATATTCTTCCCGGCGAGTGCACCTATAACAGCGGGGGAAGCGGCACCTTCCGGTTTTACACCGGGTCTCACCCGGCCCGGGGCCTTGCGATGGGAGGGGCCTTTCTTCGGCCGGCGAGCTACCCGGCTGTATCGCTGCCGGACCTCGAGCCGGCGATCTTTATCGCCGCCCCGGTCATCAAAAAGACGGGCCCCCTGAAAATACCATTTGTGGAATTTCTAACCCCCTTTCTTGCATGGTGGAACCCGAATTTCAGGAGGTCGTTTTCCGTGTACGGAGGGGGATGGGCAGGGAGGTTCGCCTCTCCCCCGGGGATCGACCCCCTGGAAATGCTGAACGATCCCCCGAATCAGAACCTTTTGCCGAACCAGAGCGTCGTGAGCGGGTCAGACAGGGTCTCCCTTGAGGTGGGGGACTATGTTTTCTACTGGCCACAGCAGAGCGACGCCATGTTCCAGTTCAATACTATCCTCACTACGCGGGGGGGAAGAATCACCGGTGAGTGGAAGACCTTCCCCTTCGGGTATTAGGGATGGATAGAGCAGCATAACAACAAAAACAAGGGAGAAAGCCATGAAAAAAGGATTTGTCGTACCCCTGTCGGAAAAGATTGCCTTCGGTGTCGGGGATATGCCGGGTAACATAACCTACACGGCACTGCATTTTTACTTTATCTTCTACGTGGTCAATATCGCCGGCCTTCCAGCGGAACTGGCGGGTCTGATCTTTCTTCTGGGGAGGATCTGGGACGCGGTATCGGACTATATTATGGGACGTATCTCCGACCGGACGAGAAGCCGGTTCGGCAGGCGGCGCCCCTATCTCCTCTTCGGGGCGGTGCCGCTCGGGATATCATTCGCCCTGCTCTGGATCATACCCTTTGACGCCACGGCGCCCCTCTTCTTATACTATCTCTTAATCGTGCTCCTCTTCAACACGACATTCACCATAACAACCGTACCGTATAACGCACTCCACCCGGAACTTTCCCAGAATTACGACGAGCGCACCTCACTCTCCGGGTTCAGGATGGCGTTCGCCTTTCTCGCCAACCTGATCGCCGCGGCCGGAATCGCGGTCATCGTTGATAACATCTATCCCGGCCGCGGGGCCTACCGGGAGAGTTACCCGGTCATGGGATGGATAATCGCCGGGCTGGTGGTCCTCATGTATCTCTACACGTTTCTCTTCACGAAGGAGCGGGTTCAGCCCGATACGATTGACACCACCGGTTTTTTCGAGACCCTGAAGTCGTTCTGGGACCTGAAGGAATTCCGGATCGCCCTCACCATGTTCCTCTTCAACCAGATAGGAGCCGACATCTTCATGACTATCGTCCTTTTCTTTCTTAAAGACGTCATCCTGGTCCCGGAAACCCTGACCTTCGTTATCATGGGGATACCCCTTATCATAGCGGTAGTGGCCGCCCCCTTCTGGGTCAAAATGGGGGAACATTTCGGCAAGCGGAAGGCCCTGGTCATATCCTCGATCTATTTTATCGTGGCCCTCCTGTTCACCCTTGTGGCGCCGGTGGGGAACATACCCTTTATCATCGGCATCGCTGTCTTTCTCGGCGTGGGAATGTCCGCTTCCCAGGTGCTCCCCTGGTCCATACTTCCCGATGTTATTGAAATCGATGAGTATGCGAACGGTGTCCGCCGTGAGGGGGCCTTCTACGGCATCACCACCTTTCTCTACAAGGCGGCCTCGGCAATAGCGGTTGGTGTCGCAACAACCATGCTCGCCTACTTCGGGTACGTGGAGAGCAGCACGGCCCAGCCCGAGTCCGCCCTCATGGCCATCAGGCTCCTCACCGGTCTCGGACCCGCCCTGTTTTTCATGCTCACCGCCGTCACCGTAAGCCGTCTCCCGATCACCAGGGAACGATTCGAAGAGATCATGAAGGCACTGGACGAACGAAAAAAAGGAAAAGAATAATCACAGCATAAGGAGATAACCATGAGTTCAACAATGAAAGCGGTCCGCCTCTTTGCCGACTGGGACCCGCGCCCTGATTTCACCCTGGGCGCCAAAGACATCGAGAAGAAACAGACCTATCTCGGCAGCAGGGTATGGCGGAACCCTGAATTGAAAATCGAGGAGGTCCCGGTGCCGCAACCCGGCCCCGGCGAGGTACTCATCGAGGTAAAGTCCTGCGGCATCTGCGGGAGCGACGTGCACATGGCCCAGCCGGACGACAACGGCTACATCTGGTATCCGGGCCTCACCGGGTTTCCCTGCACCCTGGGGCACGAGCTCTCCGGGGTGGTGGTCTCCGCCGGAGAGGGTGTGCTCGACAAGACAACGAACCGCCCCTACAAAGGGGGGGAGCTGGTCTGCGCCGAAGAGATGCTCTGGTGCGGCAGCTGCCGCCCCTGCGCCGACGGATGGCCGAACCACTGCGAACGCCTCGACGAGATCGGGTTCAATGTGGACGGCGCTTTCGCGAAATTTATCGTTCTCCCGGCACGGGTCCTCTGGAGTTTGGAACCGCTCAGGGAGCAATACAGCGAGGACGAGATTTTCCGCCTCGGTAGCCTGGTTGAGCCCACGTCAGTGGCATACAACGCCATGATCGAGCGCGGTGGAGGGATCCGTCCCGGGGACAACGTGGTCATACTCGGTGGCGGCCCCATCGGCCTTGCCGCCTGCGCGGTACTCAAACGCCAGGGGGGAGCCAAGGTCATCATATCCGAGCCGGAGGAAGGCCGGGCGAAGCTCGCGAAAGAGCTCGGGGCTGACCACGTTATTAATCCCATGAAAGATGACTTCGCCGAGGCGGTGCTCGAACTGACCCGGGGTATGGGGGCTTCGATCATTCTCGAGGCAACCGGCCTCCCGGAGCAGGTCTATCCCGGCATCGAAAAGGTCATCTGGGAGGGGCGCACCCTGAACAGTACCGTTGTGGTGGTGGCCCGGGCCGACGCCAAGATCCCGGTCACCGGTGAGGTGCTCCAGGTGCGGCGCGCACGAATAGTCGGGGCCCAGGGTCATTCCGGCCACGGCACCTTCCCCAGGGTCATCGCATCAATGGCGGACGGCATGAACATGCTCCCCATGATAACCAGGGAGATAACCCTGGACCAGGTTCCCGAGCATATCGTCACTCTTCGTACAGACCGTAGCGAAAGCAAGATTACATGCATTCTTTAATGGAGAAACCAATGGAAGAAAAATGGCTTACCACGTCGCACCCCGCCATCGTGTTCGAGAACAACACCGTAGGGCGGTGCAAGAAGGAGGTATGGGACGCCTCGGAAAGTGAGATAGACGCGATCCTCGCCGAATACGAGATTCCGTCCCCTTCTGAACTTGGAAAGGCCGGAAGCTACATCCAGACCACACCCCGACACCGCTGCATAGAGAAGCGGAGGAATAACGACATCCTCTTCCTCCCCATCGGGTGCACGGAGAACCACGGAAACCACGCCAACTCGGGACTCGATACCTTCATGGTGACCCAGATCGTGGAGGGGGTTCGCCGGTACACGGCGAAACAGGGTCGGGAGGTCAACCTGGCCCTCCCCCCGCTTAACTACGGGGGACACCCCTACCACCACATGGGGATGCCCGGCACGGTAATCGTACCGAAGGAGGTGGTGGAGGAGACCCTCATCTACACCCTCCTCGGCCTCTGGAACGACGGGTACCGGAAGATAATCATGATCAACAACCACGGTCACTTGTGGATGCTCGAATCGGCCCTCCAGGAGTTCATGAAGCGCTTCCAGCTGCCTGGCATATTCCAGGTCATGGACTGGCACAGGGCGGTGCGGGAGTTCTTCTTTCCCAGGGAGGGTGAGAGCGGCCTGGAAACCCATTTTATCCACGCCGACGAGAGCGAGACCTCGGTCGCGGACCTGATGTTCCCGGACATGATCGACATGTCCGTTGTCCAGGACGCCGAAGGGGAAGCCTTCCTTCCCGAGGGCCATTTCGACACGGCGGTGGACCCCTTCCGCCGGCCCCACCGGTGGTCAGAAGGTGAGGGACACTTTGCCATTGAGCGCCATGCGACCCCCGAGGGTGTCGTGGGGAAACCGAGCCTCGGCAGGGCGGTAAAGGGGAAGCGGCCCATCGCGGCAATACTCCGGTACCTGACCCTGCTCCACGACCAGATCTACGAGGCCTTCCCCCCGGGGACGGTACCCCCGGTTGACAAGGTTACCCTCAGGACCCCGGAGGAGCTGGAACCATTTTTACGGGAGCCCCTTAGCGAGGGATGGAAATCGGTGTACGAGCTCCCCTGGGTCGGGCCCTTTACCAAGCTCTGATTTACCAATGAGATACTTTTATCCGCTATCAATACAGCTCGTCCTCCCGGATAATTTCCGGGAGGACCCGGATTTCCGGGAGACCCTGGCCTTCCTCAGGGAACATGGTTTCAACGGCGTGGAACTGAACATCAGGGATCCCTTCACCGCAAATTTCAGTGAGATAAAGGAATTTCTTGAAACCTATGCTCTGACCCTGACCATGTTCGCCTCGGGGCTCTCGGCAAAGGAACTGGGCCTCTCCCTGAGCCATACGGAATGGTCTGTGCGGAAACGGAGCGTCGACTGGTGCCTGCGGGTATTCGAAAAGCTCCGGGGGACCGGGGCCGGTTTCATCGCAGGGTACATCAAGGGGGGGCCGGGACTGGACGGGGTCAAAGCCCGGACTGATTTCCGCGAATCTCTCGAGAAACTGGCCCCCGCCGCGGTTGACTTCGGTGTGGATCTCCTCATCGAAGCCACCAACCGGTACGAGTCGACCGTTGCCAATTCCCTCGATGAAACCGCCGACCTGATCCGTGATTTCAATCCGGACCGGGTATTGATGCTTCCCGATACCTTCCACATGAACATCGAGGAGACTGATATGGCCGGGGCACTGGAAAAGCACGCCGGGCTCTACCGATCCATCCACATGTCAGACAACAACCGTCTCTTCCCCGGCCACGGGGCCATCGAATTTGAAAAGGTCATATCCCACCTTAACCAGATTCATTACACCGGTAGTCTCGCCATCGAAGGAAATGTCAGTGACAGCCTGAGAAAGGATCTTGCCCGCACCATTGAGTATCTCTCTCCTGTCCTCTGAAACTAATTTTGGCAGGCCCTGCCGGGACTCTTTCACCGTATCGGCAGGGGGATGACGGTCAGGGGGTCCACCTGGTTCCCCTGTATGACGAATGACGCGTGGAGGTGGGCCGCGGTGGAAAGACCGGAGGATCCGACCCTTGCGACCTGCTGGCCTGCTCTGACCCTCTCCCCGGGCTTAAAATCAAAGCCGTCCAGGTGCATGTAGTACGAGAATATGCTGTTACCGTGATCGATGAGGAGAAAATTCCCCTCGTAGAACATCTCTTCAGCCAGGACCACCACCCCGTCGGCAATGGCGTAGACCGGATCCCCCCGGTTTCCCCGCAAATCGAGCCCCCGGTGGGGACTCACCTTGCTCTTGAGGTAGATCCGCTTCCCTCCCCGGATCTTGTACTGTAGATAGGTCCGTTTCGCCCAAAAGGGCGAGGTGATATAGTGCATACTCCTCGGATGGGCGAATGATTCCCCCAGGGAGTCGGGGCTCACCCTGGCAAAGACCTTTTTCTTTTTTTCAGTACACCGATGAATGAAGCGAAGTATCTCCGGTTTTTCATGATATTCCACGTTGGAATACTTTCCGAGATCTATAGGATTGCGGTAATACGGGTAAGGGGTATTCATGACCGGAATAAAAAATACAGACCGTTTCTGTTCATTATTGAGGGAGTAGTAGATTATCAGGGGTTTTTTTCCGGGGGGAAGTTCTGGATTTATCCCGATGAGGAATCTGATTCCCCAGGGCCTGGTGACCGCATACACTGGCGTTGTATTGAAAACTATCCGTTTCACCGATAAATCCTTCTTCATTACTTCCGAGCTGACGAACAACTCGCCGTAAACAGCATTCCCCTGTGCGAATTTAACGGCAAAAAGTTCGACAACGAGCCCTTTGTCATCAAAGCGAAGCTTTTCAGCATCCGGAACCGCATATGAACGGGGAACATGGACAACATGGTGTTCCTTGTTGAAACCGGGGCTGGTTATCTTCTTCTCGTTGCCTGACAGCGTACCGGTTATGCCGAAGATTACCAGAACTGAAACAGCAAATGAAAAACGCTTCAATGGACAGACCTCTTCTCTATTAATTACCATCAGAACATATCCTGGCAGGGTTGAGGAAATAACAACCGTTCCAGCTCCATTCAGCGGATCCAATGATAAAAAAAGTTGACATTAAAATTGAAGATACAATATGTTTCCACTATATAAAATGACACTCCCGATGGCCAGTTTTTTAATGATACATCAATAAAAAAGGCATACACATTGTGTCATTACGGGGATCACTAAAAGAAACAATCCCATAATCAACAACATATTCAGGAGGATTCAATGGCATACGTAATAAGTGACGCGTGTACGAACTGCGGCGACTGCGAACCGGAATGCCCTCAGGAAGCAATCATCGAAAAGGGCAATAGAAGAGAAATCGATCCTGATCTCTGTATCGACTGCGGGGTGTGCGAGCCTGTCTGTCCGGAAGGCGCAATCTCACCCGCTTGATCAAACAAGCGATGAAAAAAAACCCGCCACCGCAGAGCATTGGCGGGTTTTTTTTGCTCTGAGATTAACTTTCCGCTATATTACAGATGTACTATATAGAGGGTACTTCTAAAAACTGATTTTTTGAAGTACCCTTGCGTGCACAAAGTCTGATAAAACCAGTTCAGCATTTTTTTCAAAAAATAATGCTGAACTGGTTTGTGATGTGCCCTGTATATAAAACAATATAGATAAGGAAACATGGAAGATTTCAAAAGAGAACATCAGCGGGTCTATATCACCTTTTACCTTCGTGTTTTCGAACAGGACAGGTTTATCGGCTTTGCCGTTGACATATCCGACGACGGCATAAAAATATTATCCGATTACCAGTTAGACTCCGATAAGGACTACTTCCTTGAAATGTCGGTCCCCCCATCACTGAAGAAAAAAGACCGGGGCAGGGAAGAGACAATCCAGTTCTCTGCCACCTGCCTCTGGTCCAAGCACGATTTCGTTGACAAGGAATTCTATCTCAACGGATTCAAGTTCATTGAACTGACTGATAAGGACAGGGGCCTTTTGAAAAAGCTCATTGAAGAGTTCAAGAACTGTTGATCGCAAATAATCGGGCGAGATGCAGGCCCTTAGATAAAAACAAGAAGACTTACCGCCATGACAATCATCCCGGCAATAAGACCGTAAATAGAAATATGGTGCTCCCCGTATTCCCTGGCTGCGGGGAGGAGTTCATCAATGGAAATGAAGACCATTATGCCGGCAATCATGGCAAAGAGAATTCCGAACATGGCCTCGTTGTAAAACGAAAAGAGTATGACGTACCCGATAATCGCACCGAGGGGTTCAGACAAGCCTGAGAGAAACGAGTAGGCGAATGCCTTTTTCCGGTTATTCGTCGCGTAAAAAACCGGAATACTGACAGCGATCCCCTCGGGAATGTTGTGGATGGCGATGGCAATAGCGATAGAAACCCCTATCTGGGGATCTTTCAGGGCCGCTGCAAAGGTGGCAAGCCCCTCGGGAAAATTATGGATAGCGATTGCGAAGGCCGAAAAGAGCCCCGTCCTGAGAAGCCGCTGATCGACGTGCTCCGCATTCGCAGCCGGTTTATCCATCTCTTCTATACACCGCAGCTCATGGGGATTTTCAAATGACGGGACCAGCTTGTCGATGATTGCTATCAAAAGTATTCCCCCGAAAAATGAGGCGACTGTCATTATCGAGCCGGTCTGTTCACCGTAGATTTCAGCGAGGCTTGAATTCGCCTCGCTGAAGAGCTCAATCATGGACACGTAGATCATGACCCCTGCTGAAAAACCGAGGGCCGCAGACAGAAACCTGGTATTGGTCTTTTTCGCGAAAAAGGCGAGGGCGCTCCCGATACCGGTGGAAAGACCGGCAAAAAGAGTCAGTGAAAAGGCGATCACAAGGTTAGAGGTATCCATCTTTCTTCCCGTTTAATTTTAAATATAAATGATGCTATTAATACCGGCGAGTCAGGTGAAAAATACAGGAACATTGTAAGCCTGGAGTAAGCCTGGAGCCTTTTCACAATAACTCATGAAGGTTGAACACCGACCGATTAAACAGGGCCGGAATTCAACCTTCACAGTGCGGCAAAAGAAAATCCAGAAAGGTATACTATTTCGCGTAGCTCTGTTTCACGTAATTGCTCAGGTAATCCTGGGGATGGTCCACCGCGTCTTTCGTTATCTTGAAGTTTTCCAGGTTCAGGAGCCTGAGGCCGTGGTAATAGTCCTTGAAGAGATCGCTGCATATCTGTTTTACGCTCCGGAGCTTGTTCCCGGCAATCTGCTGAATCTCCTGAATCGACTCGTCGTCAAACTCGAGGAAGATACCGTGCTCAACGAGAAACTCCTTCTGGAAACTGTGTATCCCCTCGTCGGTAATGAGACGTTTCAGCACCTCGTCAGGATTCAGGACCAGTTCCCTGTCCACGACGAGTTTCTTGATGTCGGTAGACGGCAGGCTCTTCTCGAACTTTATGAGCACCTTTTCGAAAACGTTGAGGAGACCCCTGGCACCTGTTTTTTCCTGGTAGGCACGTTCAGCCATAATCCGGAGGGCCTCGTCGGTAAACTCGAGGTCTATGCCGTAAGCCTGAAAATCGAGCTTCTTTCCGTTGATGACGGTGCTGAAGCGGTTTTTGAGAATCTTGTAGAGGCCGTCAACATCAAGGTCGTTCAGCACGACATACACCGGGAGGCGTCCCACGAATTCCGATTCAAAACCGAATTCGAGAAAATCCTCGGTCTTGACGCTCTTTAATATGTTGCGCTTGTTATCAGCTCCGACCTTCTCCTTTTCGAAACCGATGGACTGCCTGTTGAGCCTTTTGTTGATAATCTCCTCAAGACTGTTAAAGGCACCTGACACGATAAAGAGGATGTTCCTGGTGTTTATCTTTCTTCTGGTGACCTTGCCCGTTCTCTGGGCCTCCATTGCAGCTTCCACCTGGGACGCCAGGTCATGGGGGGTTTTAAGGTCAACATCCGATTCCTCCATGAGCTTCAGGAGGTTACGCTGAACCCCTGTGCGGGACACGTCCGGCCCGAACATCCCCACTGACGAGGCAATCTTGTCTATCTCATCAAGATAGATAATGCCGTATTCCGCCAGGTTGACGTCCCCGTCCGCCTCGTGTACGAGTTCCCTGACAAGGTCTTCCACGTCGCCCCCAACGTAACCGGTTTCGCTGAACTTCGTCGCGTCAGCCTTCACAAAGGGGACTCCGATTTTCTTGGCGATTAACTTGATAATATAGGTTTTACCCACACCGGTCGGCCCGATGAGGAGCATGTTGCTCTTGATGTTGCCTATTATGCGTTCATCGTCATTAATCTTGTCTTCCAGTTTTTTCCGGTTGAAATGGGTACAGACCTTGGTCGCGATAACCTCTATGGTCTTCTCCTGGCCGACCACGTATTTATTGAGGTAACTTTCAAGTTCTTCGGGTTTGATATCAAAATTGAAGGTGGACTTTTTTATGCCCATGCCGGGCTTGTCACCGATCGATTCTTGATTCTGCTGGGCTTCCTCGGTCTCCATCTTCAATATGTCTTCAAGATTCTTTTCAGGATCGAATACTGGTTTTGTCATAATCTGATTTCCCTTACTTCTCCATGTTTTTCTTCATGAACCATTCCAATATAATGAAATTATACAACAAATTCAAATTATGCCATATTAATCAACATATTAAATGGTTATACCTTTAAAAGACGCTGATTACGAGCACATGTTACCAATTAATGAGCCGATCAATAATTCCTGGATTCTTTACTGGCTATTCAATGAGTGCAGTATTTAATCCATATTAAAATACTCCATGACAATAGTGCCAGCAGAAATCCCTCAAATTGAAAGAAACATCATTTAGTTTCTGAATGAGAGGCGCAATGCTCCTCTCATT
>CAZEPS010000014.1:32337-33864 GCA_964514165.1 uncultured Leptospirales bacterium | reverse complement strand
ATCCCTGGGCGATGTTTCGTTTCGGTCGAGGCATGGTTTCCTCCGTAAGGGTTTATTATTAATACGATTGAGAGGGAGAAAATTGTTGAAAAAAAAAGAGGGTCAGAGCCTTTTTTTAGAAAATATTAGAAAAAATGGGGTCAGAGCCTTTTTTTTATAACTATTGCAAATGACGTAAAAATATACAAAATTACACAAATATACTGTTATTATTTCTTGACTTTTTCCGAAATGTTCAACATGTGACTCAATGTCTCCGGACAAAGCGATGAAAACGAAAACCATACCCGAGAAAACCCAGCTCGAGATACTCCTCTGCCTCTTCAACGAAGGGCGGCTGAAATCCGACAACCTGAACTTGTTTTTCGGCAAAATGTTCGACATTATCCAGGAATTTACCGGTACAGCCCTTGGAGGTATTTATCTCTACAACGACCTCCTGGAACAGGCGTCCCTGGAATACTCGGTGAACATGCCCCCCGAAATCCTCCATGAGATGGAACTGGTAGACGGTGGGTCTTCCCTGTTCGAAACGGTTTTCAGCCATGGAAAGACCGCTGCGGTGAAGGAACCCTTCACTGCACTCGAAAACGGTTCTTCCGAAACAGGGGCGGATCTTTTGCTGAACGTGCCGGTGTTCTCGGGAAGCCGGGTCATCGGTTCCATACTCGCCGGATTCCGTGACGCCGGCTCCATGAACGGGGATGAGGAGAATATCCTTTCATTCATCGGGAAAAACAGCGGCATTATCATCGAAAAGATTAAAACCGAGGAGTTCCTGAACAAAAGTCGTGAGGTGTACGACCACCTCTACCAGCAGCTTGAGACGTCGATCCAGAAGCACGAGGAGACCAACGAGAAACTGAACATAATAAACGAGGTTCTGATCCAGAGCCAGGACGAGCTCATCGAGATCAATTCAAAACTGAAGAAAAGCGAGGAGCGGTACCGACAGCTCTATGAGGGGAGCCGGGACGGTTGGGCGATGATCGATCTAGAAGGGAACTTTGTAGAGTTCAATTCAATATTCTGCTCCATGCACGGTTTTACGCCGGAGGAGATGCTCACATCCTCGTACAACGCCATCACCGCGCCGAAATGGCAAAAGTGGGAAGAGATCGAAATTCTGAAAAAACAGCTCATTAAGCGGGGATATTCCGACGTCTACGAAAAAGAGCACGTCAGGAAAGACGGCTCCCTCTTCCCCGTGGAGGTGCGGGCCTACGCGGTCAAGGAAGAGGGGAAGGACGTGGGCTACTGGGCCTTTGTCAGGGACATCACCGACCGGAAGCGGATAGATCATGAGCTGCGCGAGGCGAAGTCCAGGGCCGAACAGTCCGATCTCATTAAATCGGCTTTCATCGCCAACGTATCCCACGAGATACGCACCCCCATGAACGCCATTATCGGGTACACGGACCTTATCATGCAGGATGAACTCCCTGCCCGGCACCGGGAATACCTGCAGATTATCAAGAACAGCGGAAAACTCCTTCTTTCAATTATTAACGATATTCTGGATCTTTC
>CAZEPS010000014.1:0-32327 GCA_964514165.1 uncultured Leptospirales bacterium | reverse complement strand
CCGCCCCCGTTCAGGTCGGGCCATGAGTTTGCATTCTGGAACTTTCCCGGATAGAGGCGGGACAGATTGACGCGGAGCAGACACCCTTCTCCCTGGAATCACTCCTCGAGAGCGTGGGCCACAACGGAAAAATCCTCCTGACCCAGAAGCAGAGCGGGGTCACCCTCTCGTGCCGGGTGCCTGACGCGGTGAACGATTATATCCTCAGCGATCCCACCACCATCCTCCAGGTGATGAACAACCTCATGAGCAACGCGGTAAAGTTCACCGACGAGGGTTCCATAGAGTACGGGGCCAGGCTGGCGGACCCGAAGACCCTCCAGTTTTACGTCAAGGACACCGGGATAGGCGTCAGCGAAGACAGCGCTTCCAAAATTTTTGACCGGTTCCAGCAGGCTGAAGTCACCACCAAGAGGAAATACGGGGGCACCGGCCTCGGCCTCAGCATTTCGAAAAAACTCGTGGAGCTTATCGGGGGCACCCTCGACGTGGTGTCCCCGGTGGGAGGGGGGAGGGGATCCCTCTTCTTTTTCAATATACCCTACGTTCCCGCGAAAGACGTGAAACCGGACGCGGTCCCGGTTAGGGCGGTCACGAAGCCGGAGAGACTGTGTACGATTCTCGTGGTCGAGGACAACCTCGTAAACCAGAAGCTGACCAGGCGTATTTTAGAAAAAACAGGATACCGGGTCGTGACCGCTGACGACGGGAGAGATGCCCTGGTGAAATTGAAGACCGAACCGCAAATCGACTGCGTCCTCATGGATATCCAGATGCCGGTGCTTGACGGCCTCGAAGCAGTCTCGATTATCAGGGAGGCTGAAACCAGGGAAAACAGGAGCAGGATACCGATTATCGCCCTGACCGCCCACGCAATGAAGAGCGACATGGCTGAGTGCCTGAAGGCAGGGTGCGACGATTACATCACCAAGCCGGTGAACCGGGACAGCCTTCTTGAGACCATCGCCCGCCACCTGATTAAAAAAAACTGACACCCGGATTAAGACACATCTAGAAACCAGAATTTTCAAGTATCCACAAAATTGTGAATACTGGTTTTATCAGACCCTTCTATCAGATGCCGAGTTCCTCTAGTTTCGCCTCCGTGGGAATGCCGTTGTTGTCCCATCCCATGGCCCGGTAGTACTCGTCCAGCATGGAGTCGAGATCAACGGTCTGCCCGGCGCTCTCGCCGCTTTCCATCGCTTCTTCGAGAATCCGCTTCGGCAGGGTGTCGTCCTTGCGAGAGAAGCCGATTCTCACGTTGTACATCCGCTCCAGGTTGATTATCCGCTCGGCAGCCCGGTTGAGTTTCTCTTCGGTCATCTCGATGCCGGTCACCACGGTGTACGCCGCCGCCTGGTCTTTCAGGGAAACACCGGCCCGCATGGTGGAACAGAGTGAAATCGAGTCGACCACGCACATGCTGAACTGCTGGTCCCGCTGGAGCTTCCCCTTGCCATCTTCGGAGAGGCGGGTCCCCTGGGCGATCTCCGGCCCCATGGTGGTGGCAATCATGTGGTGGGCCCCCTTGGGGGAGGTGGCGTAGGTGAGGGCCATCCCCTTGCACCCCCGGGGGTCGTAGACCGCGAACCCCTGCCCCTTGGAGTGCATCCCGAGTTCCGGGGCGCCGAAGGTCTCAGCAGCGTGTTTTATCCCCTCGGCCAGGATGTTGCCGATGCCTTCCCGTTTCGCCATGAGCTCCAGGACAGCCACCAGGGCCTCGCCGTTCCCGAACCGAAGATCGATGCCGCCGGTGTCCGAGGCGGTGATGATGCCACGCTCGAAACACTCCATGGCCAGGGCGACGCAGCCGCCGGCGTTCATGGTGTCGAACCCGTTTTCGTCGCAGATTTTCGTTGCCTGCATGATGGCACCCCAGTCGCTGA
Organism: uncultured Leptospirales bacterium; assembly: GCA_964514165.1. Taxonomy (GTDB): domain Bacteria; phylum Spirochaetota; class UBA4802; order UBA4802; family UBA5550; genus CAZEPS01. The sequence goes on along the minus strand of CAZEPS010000014.1, from coordinate 30,438 downwards.
TGCCGCAGTTGGCCCCGATGAGGCCGATGGTCTCGTATTCGGGCCCCTCAATGAGGATGTTCCCGTATTCGTCAGTGCCGATGTAGCTTCGCTTTCCGCAGGCCACCGGGCAGCCGAAGCAGGAGGCGTCCCCCACGACCACGTCCTTCCGCATCTGCGGGCCCTCGAGTTTCACCGCCCCTTCGAAGTACCCCTCCTGGAAGTTCCGGGTGCACCACATCCCGAGGTCGTTTATCCCTTTCACCATCTCGGCGGTCCCGTAGAGGCGCCGGTCCTTCGCCTTGGGGCTTTCCTTCAGGTAGCCGCAGAGTTTCTCCGAGAGCTCCATCATCCCGTCCACGTCGCTGAAGGCAAGGTCGCCGGTCCCGCGCACGGCTATGGCCTTGAGTTTCTTAGAACCCATGACCGCACCGCAGCCCCCCCGGCCGAACTCCCGGTACAACCCGGCGGTGATGCAGGCCATCTTGTTGAGGTTCTCCCCTGCCGGGCCGATGACAGCCGCCTGGATGCCCTCGTCCCCGCCGAGTTCATTCTTTATGATGTCCTCTGCCTCGGGAATGGTCTTACCCCAGAGGGATGATGCGTCCCTGAGTTCAACCTCGCCGTCGTCTATCCAGAGGTAGACCGGTTTTTCGGCAGTCCCCTGGACGACGATGCCGTCGTACCCGGCGAACTTCACTTCTGGCCCCCAGTGCCCCCCGCATAGAGAAAAGGAGTAGCTGTTCGTCAAGGGGGACTTGAAGGTCAGGTTTACCTTGTTGTTTCCCGGTATGAGGGAACCGGCCAGGGGGCCGTTTAAGAACACCAGCCTGTTCTCCGGGCCCAGGGGATCAGCGGACGGGTCCACCTCCCGGGTGAAGATATACGCACCGAGGCCCCGGCCCCCGAGGTACCGGGGGAGCGCCTCGAGGGGCGTCTTCTCTTTTGTTATCGTGGCCGAGGTAAGGTCCACGCGAAGAATCGTTCCGGTCATGCCGCCGACGTTACCCATTGTCAACACCTCCCCGTGCCATATCTTGCACCAGCACCGAACGGTACGGCCGTTCTGCCTTGTGGGGCTCCAGGTACTGGACCGCCTGCTCCGGGCAGTGTTTCACGCACTGGGGGTCGCCCCCGCAGAGGTCGCAGATAATCACCTTTTTTTCGTTCGGAAGCATGGAGGGGGCCCCGTAGGGGCAGGCCCGGATACAGGCACGGCACCCGACGCACTTTTCCCGGTCAACGAGTATGGCCCCTGTTTTTTCGTCCCGGGACAGGGCGTCGAACTTTTTACAGGCCTCTATGCAGGGGGCGTCCGTGCACTGGTGGCAGATGACCCCGTAATCTATCTGGGTCTCGTGGTGCCGGGTAATCCTGATGCACGATTTCGCCGGGCTCACCACCCCGAAGTGCGAGATGCTGCACCACTGTTCGCAGAGCTTGCAACCCACGCATTTTCTCGGTTCAAAGACCAGAACCTTCTCGGTCATATGTTCCTCCTGATACTGATTCTTTAAGGCTGTCATTGCAAAGTCTTCGAATATAAAAAAAAAGAAAAAATTAGACCGGATTGACAGGACTCCTCGCAATGACAGTTAAGTAAATCTATGGTTTCATTTAAACGGACTCACCAAATTTCCTTTCCCGTCAAACTCCATTTCAAAGGGATCGTCCAGAACAGTCAGGTTCTTGATGCCGTTCACCCTGTCCAGGTACGCCCCGGACACGGCAACCTTCTCAAGCTCAAGGGTGTTCTTTATCCACAGGATTTTGTATTCCTCGGGCTTTTCCACTCCCGCCATCTCCAGGGCGGTGGCGAGCACCTGCCGGTCATTGTCAAAGTACATCGGGATTTTGCACGAGTCGGTCCGGTAGGCGGCGAGGGAGTTCACGTAGAGGGCGTCATAGTCGATTGTATCAACCAGCCGCTTCGTGGTGAAGTCCGCCAGGCCGATACCCTGGGCGTTCCCCCCGGTGTGCGGGGTCAGGTCCCTGACAAACACCCGGACCACGCTCATGGAGGAACCCTCCTTCCTGCCGGTGATATTGGTGTCCATGCCGGTGCCGCTGATGTCCTTTCCCATTTCGTCAACGATGAGGAGGTCGACGTCGTCAAAGGGGAGCCGGGCCATCATCCCGGCCGCTTCTTTTAAAAGAACCTTTTCCGCAGTATAAAAATCCTCTGGTTTCAGGGCAACCAGTTTTCCAATCTCCTCCCGGGCGTTCTGGAGTATGGCGAGTCCGAAGGCGATGGGGGATTTTTCGATGACCGTGTCCGAAACCGATTCAAGTACCGCCGTCCATGAGTGGCGGTCGATTGCGCGGTGACAGGTGCGGGCCCCGTCCCGCTTGCCGAGGCCGATGAGGCACATCTTCATGAGGCCGCTCTCCACCTCGCCGATGAGTTTCGTGTGGGGCTTGACCCGGTTCACCACGGCGATATGGTCTGCCTCAGCGGCGTGCCGGTCGAGAAAGACCGTCGTGCCGATGCGGGAGGTCCCGATGACCACGGTCTCCATGGATGAGCGGATTTCGCACCTCATTGATCTTTCCGTGATACCGTAGCCTGCCAGCACCTTCAACTGGCCTTCGGCCGTGCCCCCCCCGTGGCTCCCCATGGCCGGTATGATAAAGGGGACTGCCCCGAGCCTTTTCATCTCGTTTACCACCGATTTGGTGATGATGTCGATATGACGGATACCCCTGCTTCCGGCGGTTATTGCCACGGTGTCACCGGGTCTGATTACCCTGCCGAGATTAAGTTTCTCCAGCTCCTCCCTGATTCGGGCGGGAATGTCCTCCACCACGGGCCCGGTGAAGTTTTGCTCAAGCAGGTACATGCGGGGAAGGTTTAAAAATTTATCCATTCGTTAAATACAATAAAAATTAAATTCATTCACAGGTCATTGCGATGAGTCACGGCTTGCCGGGACGACGAAGCAATCTCTCGATATTGTTTCTATATCCATTGGTTCATTTGTGAACAAACGGCTTTAGATACATTACAGAGAGATTACTTCGTCACTTCGTTCCTCGTAATGACACTGACTGAAACATGCACCGGTAATTTACGCGCTCCGGTAGAGTTTCGTGATGACGAACTCCTCGTGTCCCAGGGTCTCGGCCGAAGTGACGCGGCCTCCCGCCGTGCGACGGATCATGTCCATGAGGAGATCACCGGCCTGGTCCAGGTTCATCTTCCCCTGGAGGATGTCGCTCACGTTCACGTCGATATGCTCGCTCATTGTTTCACAGGTAACAGGGTTCGCTGAGATCTTAATTACCGGCTCCAGTGGGTTCCCGATGACGTTCCCCTGCCCGGTCGGAAAGAGGTGAATCACCGCCCCCGATGCCATCCAGAGGGTCACCGCCTCGGCGGCCGCTGACGAGGTGTCCATAAACCAGAGACCCTTTCCGGGGGGCGCCTCGGCCGGCTTCAGGAGACCGTCGAACTTCAGATCACCTATCTTCTGGATGTTGCCGAAGGCCTTCTCCTCGATGGTGGTGAGGCCGCCGGCGATGTTGCCCGCCGTGGGCTGGGACTCAGACAGGTCGTCGGTCTTGTTCTCGTTGATGAAATCATTGTATGAGCTCCAGACCCGGTACCACTCCTCGCCGATCTCTTTGGTTTTTCCCCGCTCTCTTATCACGTGCTCGGCGCCGGTAATCTCGGATGTCTCGCCGAAACTGACGGTGCCCCCCATTTCGATGAGTTTCGTCACGGCGTTCCCAACCGTCGGGTTCGACGCCAGGCCCGAGGTGGTGTCCGACTCTCCGCACTTTATCGATATGTAAAGCTCGTCAGATGTGCATTCCGTCTTCTGGAGTTCAGTTGCAAAGTGGACGAACTCCTTGGCCTTCCGTGACGCGGCGGCGATGGTGTTGATGTCCCCGTTGCGTTCAATGGCGAAGCCTTCAACCGGCTTGCCGGTCTCTTTTATCCCGTCAACGACACGCTTCGTCCAGTTCGGCTCAATGCCGATGACCACCACCGCCGCCACGTTCGGGTTCCGGCCTGCGCCGATGATGGTGCGGAAGTAGAGCTCCAGGTCCTCGCCGAACTGGAGCCTGCCGTAGTGGTGGGGCACGGCGATTGTCCCCTTGATGTTGCTGGCCACGCTCACGCACGCGGCGTTCGAAATATCGTCCAGGGGCAGGATCAGGACGTGGTTCCTGACGCCGACCCTTCCGTTTTCCCGTTTATATCCCATGAATGTAAAAGGTTTCATAGCGGTTTGTCCCTCCCCTTACCATTTTTTCGTTTTGAGATTATGGATGTGAACGTGCTCCCCTTTTTTTATAGGGGCCACGACCCTGCCGATGTCGCTGTCGTACTTGATGACCGTGTCGTCCTTTGAAAAATCCCTGAGGGCAACCTTGTGACCCAGGGGCACGTCCATAAGGGACTCAAGGGTGTAGGTTTCCTCCGTAATCATGTTCAGCACACTCAATGACTCGCCCTTTTTGACGTTCACCACGGCAACGGCCACGTTGTCATCTTTTCCGTGAACCAGTAAATGCACCATGTTACTTCCTCCGCGATAGTATAATATAAAAGATTTCCCGTCACTTCTCGGTCTGGTCCCAGGCGTCCTGGAAACGCTTCAGGCCGTAATCGGTAAAGGGATGGTAAAAGCTCTCCTTGTACACGTCGAAACCGGCGGTGGTGATGTCCGCCCCCGCCAGTGCCGCGTCGGATATATGCTTTCCGCTCCTGAGGGCCGCCACGATGATCTCGGTCTCGAAACCGTAGTTGCTGTATATTGAAACAACGGTGCTGATGAAATCAAAGGTGTCCTCTCCGCTGCTCTCCTTCCAGCCCACGAAGGGGGAGACGTATTTCGCGCCCGCCCGGGCGGCCTGGATCGCCTGGCTCGGCGAGAACACCAGGGTACAGTTGCACCTGATCCCCTCTTTGCTGAGCTTTCCTATGGCGACGAGCCCCTGTTCAGTACAGGGGATCTTTACGGCGAAATTGCTCGACATACCGGCAACCTCTTTCGCCTCACGGATCATGTCCTCCGCCCTCTGAAGATGAGGGTCAATCTCGACTGAAATGGAGAAGTCCTTCCCCTTGAACTCAGAGGCCAGTTCCCCGAGAACGGTCTTGAAGTTCTTTCCCGACTTGAGGACGTGATTCGGGTTGGTGGTGACCCCTTCAAAGCCCCAGTTTTCGTAAACGTATACTATCTCGTCGATCTTTGCGCTGTCCAGAAAATATTTCATTATCTGCTCCTTACACAATCAAAATGGTGAAATGATGTTACAAATCTGCACGTTTTTAAAAATTTGTTAATTATTTCCCGAAAAAACTCGGAAAATATAATTCGCTACTGAAACCATGTATGCAAACCAATTAAATCGTTATCGATTTATTTGTCAAGTGTTTCACAGAAATTTATAATGGTACATCTAAAAACTCATTTTTGGAAATCTCCCTTTGGTGCACAAAGTCTGATAAAACCAGATCAGAAAAAAATGTCTGTATTGAAAATACATACAAATATTGATATATTATATGTATGAAAACGACATTGAATATTGATAATGAACTCATCAAAGAAGCCATGGAGGCGGTCAGCGCGCGGACAAAAACTGAAGCAATTGAACTCGGACTAAAGGAACTGATTAACAGGTCAAAAAGGGAACGCCTTGCCAGTCTGTTCGGAAAAGAAAAAAATATTTCTCTGCCACGCCGGCGCCGTTGATGGTTCTCATCGACACAAATGTCTGGATTGACTTCTTTAAAGGGCAAAAAAGGGCTGAACCGCTCATTTCCCTGTTACACGATGATGCGGTCCTGTTGCATCCCTATGTAAAGGGAGAGCTGCTGCTTGGTGGTATCTTAGATGCGGCTTCCAATCTGCTCGATTCACTCCGGAAAGCCGAAATTGTTGCTGAAGACGATATCTACAGTTTCATACGGCATCACGGGCTATGGGGAAGCGGTGTTGGATGGGTTGACGTAAACCTTCTATCCTCGGCTGTATTGTCAGGGTGCGGAATCTTTACATTCGATGAAAAGCTCTCTGAACAGGCGGATAAACTGGGCTGCCGCCATGTAACGTAATGTTAAGGAGTAAGACATGAAAAAACTATTTCTTATAATCCCCGGTATCCTGCTGATACTCTTCGGTGCCCTGTTTCTTTGGCTCAAGAGCCATGCACCCGATTACGATTCGGAAATCCTGGCCGAAGGGCTTACGGAAAAGGTCATTATCACAAGAAACAGGTTCGCGGTACCATCCATCACCGCAAGCAGTGAAGAGGACCTCTACTTCGCCTGGGGATACGTAAACGCCCAGGACAGGATCTTCCAGATGGAGATCAACCGGAGGGCCGGGCAGGGGCGGCTGTCGGAATTCGGGGGAGAGAGCACCCTTTCAAAGGACTATTTCCTCAGGGCCGTGGGGTTTAACGAAATTGCGAAAAAAGAGGTGGATAACCTCTCACCGGAGATGAAAAGGCTGCTGCAGAGATACGTGGACGGGATCAACCACTACCTCGATACCAGCGGCACCCCGCTCTATTTCCGGCTGGTCGGAATACAAAGGGAAAAGTGGGAAATCAGCGACACCCTCCTTGCGGGGATGATGCTCAACTGGGTCATGAGCTACAACATGAAATACGAACTCCTGTATCATAAAATAGCGGAAAAAATCGGCAGGGAGCGGTGCGCGGAGCTGATTCGAACCGATCTTCCGGATGCCGGAACCATACTGGAAGGGACGAAAAATACCGCCATAGCGGAGATAAGCCGTTTGCTCGAGGAGATGGACGACCTTTTGGGAAGTGAATTCGCGAGCAACAACTGGGCCGTATCCGGGGGAAAAAGCGCGTACCGGGGGGCCCTGTTCGCGAACGACCCCCACGTCCATTATTCGAAGATACCGAACGACTGGTACATCGTACACCTGAAATGCGGTGAGTTCGAGGCAGCGGGAGCGCAGGTCGCCGGGGCCCCCTTCCTGGTCCTTGGTTATAACGACGCCGTCGCCTGGGGAATAACCAATAACAACGCCGACATAGTGGACCTGTTCTTCGAGAATATCGACAGGGAGAAAAAAACGTACCGCTACAGGGGCAGGGACCTCCCCCTTGTTTCCAGGAATGAAACGTTCCGCGTAAAGGGGGGAGACCCGGTGGAAAAGACCTTTTATTACGCCAATGAGAAACCGATACTCAATGACGTGTTCACGGACATTGAAAAGCCGGTGAGTCTCTACTGGTCCGCTTTTGACGGGGTCGTTATTGACGGATTTAACCGGCTGATGAAAGCCGAAAATTACGGCGATTTCGTGCAGGCCATCAGGGCCATAAGCATTGTTCCCCTTAATATAGCATACGGAGACAGGGAGGGGAACATCGCCTATCACCTCATGGGCCGCCTCCCCAACCGTCTCAAGGGCACGGGTAACTTCATCGAATCAGGGGAAGACTTGGTAACAAACTGGAACGGCTATCACGGATTCGAAAAAAATCCGAGCCTGTTCAATCCCGGCAAAGGGTTCGTGGCAACAGCGAACAACCGGGTCACCAGGGGCCCCCTGTACATGAACGGCACCTACCATCCTGCATACCGTTACGAGAGGATAGAGGAAATGCTTCGGCAGAAAGACGGCATCGACGTGGACTACGTCAAGAAGATGCACCTTGACACTGAGACCCTCCTGAAAGAGAGGATGCTTTCGATTATCGAGAAATACGTCTCAAGAGACGGTGACAGGAGAATCCCGCAGGCGGTTGATATTCTGAAAACATGGGACGGCAGTGTTGCGACCGACAGCAACGCGCCGTCGATTTACAACACCTTTACCGTGAGGTTCATGTACAACACCTTTGAAGACGAACTCGGGAAGGAGCTGGCGGAGCAATACGCGTCCTACCGGCAGATAAGTCTGGACAGGTTCTTTGAACTGATACAAAGCAACAGTCCATTCTTTGACGACATCAAGACCCCCGGGAAGGAGTCCGTTGCCGATATTGCCACGGAATCGTTTATCGAAACCCTGAAGATCCTGGAAGATTTCTTCGGTTCAGAGAACATGAAGAAATGGACATGGGGAAAGATACATCAAATACGGTATGAACACCTTACCGGCAAGTCCAGCATCATGAGGCCCTTCGTGAACATCGGCCCTCTCCCGTTTCCGGGTGACAATGAAACCGTGAACAACGGCCGATTTCTCCAGGTTACACCCCCCTATATCGTGGACCTGACCGCCGGGGTACGGATGATCGTGAGCTTCGATGAAAAACCGGAAGGGCACTTCACGCAGATGACCGGGGAGAACGAATTTTTTCTCAGCAGGCACTATTCGGACATGACCGGGGAGCACCTGGAAGGGAGGTACTTCTGCCTCGAGAAAGAGGAGGCCGTGTATGAGACGGTGCTGCTGCCGCGGTAGTATTCACGCCGAAACCCTCAAGGGATCGTCAACGTCAACGGCCGTGTAATATATCTGCTCAGGATCAATATCAAGACAGGTGTACGGATCAAACCGGCCGCTCAGGTCCCAGGCCAGGGTGTTGTTCAACACCGTGCATTTACTGATGAAACTGTCCCTGTCAGAGATTTGTTTAAACACACCTGAGCCGAGAAGGGGCTTCACGTCATAATGTTTAATCCGCCCGTCATCGAAGTAGACATATACGGCAAAATCTTCCCGAGGTATGACCTGTATTACACTATGAAACATTTTAAAACCTAAGATAAAGGATCTATCTTATTTAAATTACCACGTTCCCGTGCTGATTCCCAGTTTTTTATCAACTCATCACCATGAATTTCACACCATGCGAGAACAAGCTTCAGCTGTCTCGCTGGCAAGTGTCCTTTTATAACGACAGCATCTTCGATGGATACTAATGCCTTCATTGTCCCGTATTCAGCATGGAAATGGGGAGGGAAATGATCATCCCAGTACATATATATCTTAATACCGAAAAATTCCGATATTAAGGGCATGTTATCTCAGCTCCCCGGCCAGTTCATTGAGCCGGGCTATCCGCTTCTCCATGGGGGGATGGGTCGAGAAGAGCTGTCCGATATTGGTCCCGGAGAATGGATTCACGATGAACATGTGCGCGGTCTCAGGGCTGTGTTCCGGCATCCGGTGGGCCCGGGAACCGCTGCTGATGTTTTTGAGGGCCGCGGCGAGCATCCGCGGCTCTTTCGTGAGCCGGGCGGCGAACTCGTCAGCCTCGTACTCCCGCTCCCGGGAGATGGCCATGGTCACCAGGGTGGCGGCCACCGGGGCCACGATGGACACGGCGAGCCTGGCCCCCCAGCTCCGCCTGCTCCCGCCCCCGAAGAAGATGGCCATGCGCGAAAGCAGGAGCACCCCGCCGGAAATGGACGCCGCCACGGTCTGGGTCAGGGTGTCCCGGTTCTTCACGTGTCCGAGCTCGTGGGCTATGACCCCCCGGAGTTGTCCCTCGGGAAGGGTCCGGAGCAGGCCCTCGGTGGCCGCCACAGCCGCGTGTTCCGGGTTCCGCCCGGTAGCGAAGGCGTTAGGTGACGACGTGGGAAGAATGTACACCTTCGGCATGGGGAGATCCGCCCTGCGGACCAGGTCTTTCGTTATGCGCACCAGGCGGTGCCCCTCCGGGGCCGGCCGGGCGTTGTAGGCCCGGAGAACCAGGGTGTCGGAGAACCAGTAGGCCCCGAAATTCAGGCCCAGGGCGATTACAAAGGCGATAACCATCCCCCGCCTGCCCCCGAGGAGACGGCCGATACCGATAAAAAGCGCCATTAAAAGGAAAAGAAGCAGAAATGTTTTAAACATTGTAAACCTCCCGTAAGCCTATTTCACCACGATGTTCACCAGTTTCCCCGGCACCACGATGACCTTTTTTATCTCTTTGCCAGTGATGAACTCCTGGATGCGATCATGCTCCATGGCCATTTTCTCCATCGCTTCTTTTGAGATGTCGGCCGGGACCATGACCTTGGCCCGGATCTTACCGTTCACCTGGAAGACTATCTCCGTCTCTTCCCGCTCCGTCAGGTCATCAATAAACCCGGGCCAGGGGTGGTTCGTCAGGGATTCGGTATTCCCGATTTGCTGCCACATCTCCTCCGCAGCGTGGGGCACAAAGGGAAAGAGCATCGGTATGAGCTTCGAAAAGAGTTCCGAGAGGACCGCTCTTCCTTCCTCTGATTCGAATTCGGTTTCCGGCACCTGGTAGAGGGCGTTGGTGAGCTCCATCATCCGGGCGATGGCGGTGTTGTACTGCATCCGATCCTCGATGTCGGCGGTGACTATTTTCACTGCCCGGTGAAGCTCGATCCTGAGTTTTCCGAGTTCCGGGGAGAGCTCTATCCCTTCCGTTGATGCCTTCGGATCATATTTATCACCGTACTTCATCACCGCCCGCCAGATTCTTCCGATGAAGCGGAAACACCCCTCGACCCCCTTGTCGGACCAGTCCAGGTCTTTGTTCGGGGGGGAGGCGAAAAGCATGAAGAGCCGCACCGTGTCGGCACCGTATTTTCCGATTATTTCGTCCGGGTCCACCGTGTTCCCCTTGGACTTGCTCATCTTGGACCCGTCCTTGATGACCATCCCCTGGGTAAGTAGCCGGGTGAATGGCTCAGCGGTTTTCAAAAGCCCCAGGTCGTACAGCACCATTGAGAAGAACCGGGCGTAGAGGAGGTGGAGCACCGCGTGCTCGATACCCCCGATGTACTGGTCCACCGGCATCCAGTAGTCCACTTCCTCTGTATCGAAGATCTCCTCTGAACGGGGAGATGTAAATTTCGCGTAGTACCATGAAGAGTCCACAAAGGTGTCCATGGTGTCGGTCTCCCGGCGGGCCTGCTTGCCGCACGCCGGGCAGTCCACGGCGTAGAAATCCTCCATCTTTCCGAGTGGTGACCGGGAGTCGCCGTGGAAGTCAACCTCTGTCGGGAGCTCAACCGGCAGGTCGCTCTCCGGCACCGGCACCGTGCCGCAGGTGCCGCAGTAGATTATCGGAATGGGGCATCCCCAGTATCGCTGGCGGGATATCCCCCAGTCCCTGAGGCGGTAGTTGATCTCCCGCGTGCCGATACCCTTCTCCTCGGCGTAGTCGATGATCTTTTCGATGGCCTCCCGGTTGTTCATCCCGTCAAAGGGGCCCGAGTTCACGCAGACCCCGTCCTCAACATAGGCGTCTTCCATGGCGTTCACGTCGATCGGGCTGGCGGGGTTGTCGATGACCAGGACAATCGGTATGCCGTACTTCTTCGCGAATGCGAAGTCCCTGGTGTCATGGGCCGGTACGCTCATGATGGCCCCGGTGCCGTACCCCATGAGGACGAAGTTCCCGGCGTACAGGGGGACCTTCTCCCCGTTGAAGGGGTTGACGACTTTCAGGCCGGTGTCGATACCCTCTTTTTCTTTCTCGTCTGAGGAGCGCTCCACGATGGACTGCTTCTTGCACTTTTCGATGAATCCCTTCACTTTCGGGTCGTCCACCGATTCGAGAAGGGGATGCTCCGGGGCGATGGCCATGAAGGTGACCCCGTAGACCGTGTCCGGCCTGGTGGTGAAGATCGGGAAGTCCTCCCCGGTTTCGAGCTTGAAGTGTATGGTGCAACCGGTGGAGCGGCCGATCCAGTTCTTCTGCATGGTGATGACCTGCTCCGGCCACCCCTCCTGAATCTCTTCGTGCCCCTCGAGGAGCCGGTCAGCGTAATCGGTTATCTTGAAGAACCACTGGTCGAGCTCCTTCTGCGTTACTTCGGACTCGCACCGCCAGCAGATGCCCCCCTCGGCCTGCTCGTTGGCGAGGACCGTGGCGCACTGGAGGCACCAGTTCACCGAGGCGTTTTTCTTGTAGGCCAGCCCCTTCTCGAACATCTTAAGGAAGATCCACTGGTTCCACCGGTAATATTCAGGCCGGTAGGTGGCGATTTCCCGGTCCCAGTCGTAGGAAAAGCCCATCCGCCTGAGCTGGGCCCTCATGTGCTCGATATTCTCAGCGGTCCATTTCTTCGGGGGGATGTTGTTCTTGATGGCTGCGTTCTCGGCCGGAAGGCCGAAGGAGTCCCACCCCATGGGATGGAACACGTTGTATCCCTTCATGCGCAGGTACCGGGTCGCCAGGTCGCCGATGGTGTAGTTTCGCACGTGGCCCATGTGGAGACGGCCCGAAGGGTAGGGAAACATCTCGAGCACGTAGTATTTTTCCCTGCCCGTGTCTATGACGCTTTTATACGCCTGGTTTTTCTCCCAGAAGTCCTGCCATTTTTTTTCGATGTCATGAAACGCGTATTCCTTCTCTTCCATACAAGCCTCGGTAGTTTTATTTCGACAGATCCCCCTGGAGAATCTCAAGGATCGTTTCAGGATTATCGGAATTGATGATCTTCTCTTTCACCTCATCCTGCTTGATGACTGCCATGATGTTTGACAGAAGCCGCAGGTATTCCTTGTGCTGCTTCTCCCCCGCGGCAACGAGTATTATCAGGTGCACCGGCTCACCGTCCATGGAATCGAAATCGATTCCCTCCGGGGTGATGCCGATGGCGAAGGCCATCTCTTTCACCGACTTGATTTTCGCGTGGGGGATGGCGATGCCGAAACCGATGCCGGTACTCATCATTTGTTCACGCTCGATAAGGGCCTTGACCAGCTCGTCGGCGTCGCCGCACACCCCGGTGCCTTCAAAGACCCGGGCAAGTTCCTCGATCACGGCGAATTTGTCTTGTGATTCAAGTTTTTTAATATATGAAACATTGGTAAAATCGATTACGTTCGTCATGAAACCACACCTGTATTATGTTTTATTCAGATAAAAAAACCCCGCTGACCGGAAGTTCAGGTATCATAAATTTTGACAATTGTCGTATGTCAATAAGATTTCTTTTGGTAATAGTAACGGATTGCCGGGATCTATTATTGATATGTAATTTATTCATGTATTATAATAAAAATTGTTCGTGAGATTGCTCCGTAATCCCGGCCAGCCGGGATACCTCGCGGTGACAGAATTATTATAGGGCACATCTAAAAACCAGCATGTACAATTATCCTTATAATTGTAAATGCTGGTTTTATTCCCGATTTCATTATATAGTATACATTTTCTATAATATAAAACAATTTTCATTATAAAGGTATTTCTCATTGACATATAGTGAGAGTTTCATAGGTATACGGAAAGTTTTTACAAAAAAATGAAAGTGAGCGTTTCACATATCATCGGTTTTTTGAACCGCCTCTACTCGAGAATCCTCAGTCGGGCAAAAACCACTGAGCACACCTTCATGATTATCATCGCCCTGATTATCGGGGTCATAGCCGGATTCGGGGCCATCCTGATTCGCATCATGATTAAATTTATTTCGGACCTCTCCTTTCCCGGAACCGGAAACCTGCTGGAAAACATCATCGCCACCCCCTGGTACCTGAAGATAGGGATTCCCGCCCTGGGGGGGCTCATCGTGGGGCCTCTCATATATTTCCTGGCCAGGGAGGCCAAGGGGCACGGGGTCCCTGAGGTGATGCAGTCGATCATCCTCAAGGGGGGGGCAATCCGGCCCCGGGTAGCCCTGGTCAAGGCACTTGCGTCTTCAATAACCATCGGCACCGGGGGTTCCGTCGGACGGGAAGGGCCCATCATCCAGATAGGCTCCAGTATCGGCTCCACCGTGGGGCAGTTCTTTCAGGTTTCGAACCAGCGCATGAAGACCTTCGTCGGATGCGGGGCCGCGGCCGGCATCGCGGCGGCATTCAACGCACCCATAGCCGGGGCCCTCTTCGCCGTTGAGATCATCCTGAAAGATTTCGCCTTCCTTCAGTTTTCCCCCATCGTGATTTCGTCGGTCATGGCAACGGTTATATCCCACCAGTTCGAGGGCAACTTCGCCGCTTTCCAGGTTCCGGCGTACCAGTTGAAGGACCCGTACGAGTTGATACTTTATTTTATCCTGGCAATTGTCTCCGCCCTGGTGGGTTTCCTCTTTATAAAGGTACTCTATTTTTCCGAAGATCTCTTTGACAATAAGATAAAAATCCCCGACTACATGAAACCGGTTATTGGGGGCCTTATCATCGGGGCCATCGCCATCGGATTCCCGGAGATCATGGGGGTCGGGTACGAATCGATAAACAACGCCCTCCACGGAAAGACCATCTGGCGGGGGTACGACATCTGGTACATCACCATCGTCCTGGTCTTCATGAAAATACTGGCCACCGCCATCACCCTCGGCTCCGGGGGGTCCGGCGGGATATTCGCCCCCTCCCTCTTTCTCGGGGCCATGACCGGGGTCTTTTTCGGGGGGCTCATGAGCTTTTTTTTTCCCGAAACCGTGTCCGACCCCGGGGCCTACGCCCTGGTCGCCATGGGGGGGCTGGTCGCCGCCACGACCCACGCCCCGATAACCGCCATCATCATCATTTTCGAGCTGACCTACGATTATCATATCATCCTTCCACTGATGATTACCTGCATCATCAGCACGATTATCTCGACGAAACTCTCCCGGGAATCGATATACACCCTGAAGCTGCTGCAGCGGGGCCTCCACATCAAGGACGGGGCGGAGCTGAACATCATGAAGTCGATATTCGTGAAGGACGTCTACACCAAACGCTTCGACGCCATCGATGAAAAGACAACCTTCGACGAGGTGGTGAACCGGGTCATCGTCGGCAGGGACCCCTACTATCCCGTAATTAACGAAAAGAAAAAAATCGTCGGCATCATATCGATGCACGACATCAAGGAACACCTCTACGATCGGGACATTCTCCAGAACCTTCTCATTGCCAGCGACATAGCCAGCCATGAAGTTGAAACCGTGTACCTCGACGATAACTGCCAGGTGGTGCTGGACAGGCTGAGCCGCACAAACCTGGAGGGCCTGCCGGTACTCGACAACCCGAGGAAGAAGACACTCATCGGCATGGTGTGGCACAAGGACATACTTGACGCCTATAACAGGGAGATCCAGCGGCGGGACGTGACCTCATCCTACGCGAGCAAGATCACCATGAAGAACATCGACAGCGAGGTCCACTTCATGGAGGGGTACTCTCTCACCGAGATACCGGTGCCGGAGAACTTCATCGGCAAGTCGATCAAGGAGCTCAACATCAGGGCCCGGTACGGCGTGGACATCCTCCTGATACGGGACAACTCCCTCTCCGGCTCGAAGATTAAGGCCATGGCGAGCCCGGACTACGTCTTCTCCTACAGCGATTCCATCGTGGTCTCCGGAGAGATCGGGAAAATAAATCTTTTGAAGCAGATCTGACCCCACCGACAATGTGAGATCGGCGAGATTATCCTCAAAAACGGCTCTGACCCCTCGAAATGACCCCTCGAAAGGGCCGACGGCAGCTTTAACCTCAATAACGGCTCTGACCCCTCAATAAGCGCGACAGCCGCCCGGCAGTCGAATTCTTCTTGAAAAATTCCCGAGCACTGGGATAATTTCCGCCATGCACCTGGGATTTCCATTTACCGCTGGTTCCGAAAACGGGGCGCCGGCTCCTCGCAATAACGGTGAATTTCAGAACCGGGTCATTATGTGTTTGACGCTCATGCGACATAAAGTATACTATGGAACGAATCCACGCTCCGTAGCAGGCAATGAACAGAAACACAATAAAAGCGAAACCCTTTCTGAAGTGGGCCGGGGGAAAGTCTCAGCTCCTGCCGAGGTTTCGGGAGCTCTACCCCGCCGGGCTCGGTAACGGGTCGATAAAACACTACCGGGAGCCCTTCCTCGGAGGCGCTGCCGTCTTCTTCGACATTGTCCAGGAGTACCCGGTTAAAAGCGCCCGCCTCTACGACATAAACGGGGAGCTCGTCACGGCCTACCGGGTCATTCAGCGGGACGTGGACAGGCTCATCGACATCCTCGAAAAATTCAGCGGCGAGTACAAGGCGCTCGATGAAAAAAAGAGGCGCGCCTGCTACTACGACATGAGGGAGGCCTACAACCGGGAATCCCGGAGCGCCCCGGCCGGACGGTATTCCGAAGAGTGGATAACCCGTACCGCCCTGATGATCTTCCTGAACAAGACCTGCTACAACGGCCTCTACCGGGTCAATTCCGACGGGGATTTCAACGTGCCGGCGGGGTCATACAAAAACCCGGCAATCTGCGACAGGGAGAACCTCCTGGCCGTGTCACGGGTCCTCCAGAAGGCTGAGATCATCCATGGCAACTTTACCGAGGCAGCGAAGCGCATCCCCGCCGGAACATTCGTCTACTGCGATCCCCCCTACCGCCCCATAAGCCGCACCTCGAGCTTCACCTCCTATTCCCGGTACAGTTTCACCGACGACGACCAGCGGAAACTTGCCGAAATGTTTTGCGATCTCGATGAAAAGGGGGCCCTGGTGATGCTGAGCAACTCGGACCCGAAAAACGAAAACCCCGACGATGATTTCTTCGATGAACTCTACCGCGGGTACCGCATCGACCGGGTCGATGCGAACCGTATGATCAACTGCAACGGCTCCCGCCGCGGCCTCATCCGGGAGGTGGTGGTGCGGAACTACGGGTATCATGGCTGAGACAAGAAACCAGACCGCCTGGGCCCGTGTGGAGGAACGCTTCTCTTTTGTGAACGCTATAGACAAGGAAGGCTTTTTTGACATCGACGCCTCGGCAATGAAAGAGGCCGGGGGCAGGGAGCCGCGGCTCATGGCCAAGTTCGACCACAGCGTGAACCGGCCCCGGATTTTCATTGAGAACGGTATAGCCATTCTCCCCACCGGCCCCGCCCGGTACCGGCTGTTGAAGTTCAACTCATTCCAGGAGTGCGGAAGCCCCGGCCCCCTCACCCATGTCCCCCTGGAGCCGGTGAAAAACTTCCGTACTATCGACCCGGAGCGGATCACCTCCGAAGACCGGGCCCTTATCGTGTGCGACATCGCCGGCATCCTGAGGCACTTCACCGGCGAGGGGAACCTCTCCCTGACAAACCGGGGAAAGTTCGGCACCGGCTCCTTCAGCTTTCGCGTGACGAGCGGAGAAAAGATCCTCCCCGTGGAGGTTGACGGGGCAGGGGCGGAGCTCGACGCCGGGTACGAGGGTGATATCTTCTATATAATAGAAGCGAAAATCGGCAAGACCGACGATTTCAACATCCGCCAGCTCTACTACCCCTACCGCTTCTGGCGGGAACGCGTTTCAAAGAAAGTGGTCCCCCTCTTCCTGACCTGGTCCGACCGGGTGTTCACCGTGAGGGAGTTCGCCTTCACCGAAGACGGGAACTTCAACTCCATCACCCCGGTCCGCTCGGCGGGGTACGTCCTCGACAGCGGGGACCGGGTCGACCTCCGGGAGGCGTGCGACGTGGACGAGTTTCTGCCGGGGGAGGTCCCCGGGGTACCCTTCCCCCAGGCCAACGATTTCGAAAAGGTGATCAACATCGTCGAGATACTCTTCGCCGGCCTCGCCGAAACAAGGGACGATTTCGCGGACCACTTCTCCTTCGATATCCGCCAGGCCGACTACTACTACAACGCGGCCCGGTACCTGGGGCTGACCGATTCAAAAAACGGCAAAATTTTACTCACGCCCCGGGGGAAAGAGATCTCCCTCATGAACAAGTCGCGGCGGCACCACGCCCTTATACGGCTCGTGCTGTCGAGGCGGGTCTTTCACCAGGTGTTCACCATGATGGAAAGGGGGGAGATAACCGCCGACGATGCGGCGGAGGCGATGCGGAAAAACGGCGTTCTCGCCGGCAGAAGCGATTCCCTGGTCAGGCGACGGGCCCAGACCGTGATGAGCTGGTGCCGGTGGATACAGGGAACGGTTGAATCGAACCAGCTCTACCTCTTTTGAGAAAACAATATGAAGGGAAAAAAAGGAAAAAACGGCCCCGTGGTGCCGATAAACTGGATCGACGAATCGGACCGGTGCGTCATAATCTCCGGGTACGAAAACAAACGGAAATCACCCCGCCTCAAGGAGCTCCGGAACCGAAAGGGCAGCTGTTATTTCACCCGGGGCGTTTCGAAGAAGTGCGTCGATTTCGTCTACCGGTCGGTGAAGAGGCTCGGCTTTGAAGAGAAAAAACTCCTCTTCTCCCGGGGGGCGGTGAAGAAAAACGGCATGGCGGTGCTGAACGCGATCGAGGTGAAAGAGCTCGACTGGGACGTGGGCGTCTCGATAAAGATACCGGCCAGGCTCAGTTACGAGATGAAAATCGATCTCATTATTGAAGGGGAGCGGCACACGCTTCGGCTCATGGAAATCATAGTTTTGAACGGGCTGTTGCGCCTGGCCATGGAAAAAAAGAGCGATCCCTGGTATGCGGATATGGCTGCCGCCATACTCGCCCTCGGCTGGGGCGTCCTCGAGCGCGGCGAACCCCCTGAGGTTATGAAAATAAAAAATAATTGACGTGCGGTAATATATTTATTTAATTAATGTATTAGTGCTTTCTTGCGAAGATCACAGACAGGGCATAAATTTTGGTTTAAATCAAATTGTTAGATGTGCCCTGTATTCAAACCTGCGTTACAACGCGTTCTCTGAACGGAAAAAGCACGGGTCCGGGTGCCGTGCGGCAGCGCTTTTATCACAGATTTAACAGGGGAACAGAATGAAAGTAGTCCATGTAATCAAGCGAATCGAAACCATCGATGAAGACATCAAGGAGCTCAAGAAGCTCGAAAAATACGTTCAGAAGAACAAGTCCTTCACCAACCCGATTTATATGTCCATCGAGAAGCAGATCAATATCCTCCTCGGTGAGCGGATAAAGCTCCTGGATCTCAAGATAAGCAACCCCCCGGCAGAGTACAAAGAGCTCGACGAGGAACCTGCCGAACCGAAAAAGGCAAAGCCGAAAAAAGGGTCAAAAACAGCTTCGAAATCAAAGAAGAAGACTGAGCCAAAAAAGGAACCGGCTAAAAAAGATCCCGATTACCTTGACGACGACATCCCGATGCTGACCCAGGACAGTATTGACGCCCGCATAAACGCCCTCGAGTCAGAAAAACACGCGGCAGGCGAAGACGAGCCGGCCGAAACGAAAGAATCAAAAGAAGAGAACGACGACAACGTCAAGCTCCTCGACCTGGCCCTGGAAAAAGGCAACCTTGACCGGAAAGACGAAACAAGGGAGCGGGACAAAAAGGTCAAGTTCTTCAGGGACAATTTTCCGGTCGAATAATCACCCCTTAAGCGCCTTATTGACAACCAGCTCTGCCCGGTACTTCTCGAGAAAAAAGAGGGACGTGCCGAGGGAGAGATCTTCCTTTGTCGCGTCGCTGAAACTGATGTCGCTCACGAACTCCGGGAACCCCCCGCGGGTTGAACGGTAGCGGGTAACGGCGCCCGGCAGCCCGGCCAGGTTCAGCGGGCCTATGCGGGCCCCGTCAGGAAAGGTCACGGTATATGCGGTCTCGCCGCCACCGCGGCTCACCTCGAGCACCATCCCCTTCCGCTTCTGGTACTTGACGAGGAAGAGCTCTTCGAGGCTCTTCGACTCGTTCACGAACTCGACCCTGCCGAACCTGTCCGCCGCAACTTTCATAACCATGATGTTGTCGTTGATGTCCGGTATGGAGTGATAGCTGTTTATCCGGTTAATGACATACCTGCTGAAGAAGTAGATGTATGAAAGGGCCTCTTCTTTTTTGTTCCGGCCCTTCATGAAGGTGAAGATGTTCCCGTTTTCGTTGATAACGTAAACAAAGACGTAGTCCCCCTTTTCATCATAGAATATCGAGATGAAGTTCGGCCTCCGCTTTTCGTAAATCTCCTGGAGGAGCTCGAGCCTGCTGTCGTCCCCGAGGAACCGGTGGGTGACGCTCCCCTTCGGCTTCAGGGTAAGGGTGGTGAGCATCTTGATGTAATTCGGGACCGTGTCAACCGTTACCCGGATCCCGTCCCGGCTCACGATGAGGTACTGGTTTCCGATGAAGGCGACGAGACGGTTCGAGCCGGTCCGGTCCCCGCCGGTGATGAACTCGTACGATTCCTTGAAGGTCGTCTCTATGTCCTTGTAGATTTTCTTGAAGGGCTCCGGGGAGTAGATGACGCAGTATTCGTCGTAGCTCCGCCTGAGCACGGACCCGTCGCTCAGTACCTTGCCCAGGATGTGGATGATGTCAGCGTCGTTCCGGTACCGGTAGATGTAGGACTCCCCCCAGCTCGTCAGGTAGACGTGGTGAATCGACCGTATCTCGTCCGCCTTCTCGATGCTGAAATTGAAGATTATCACGCTGGCAAGGTTGAAGGCCGGCCTGAGGAGGTACTCGTTCCGTATCTTCAGTTTCCTGTTCTGAAAGACCGCGCAGAGCTTGTTCATCAGATCTACCACGGAGTCCTGGCTTATGCGGGAGTAGCCGGACGAGATCTTAATTCTGCTATAGCCGGGATCGAATATCTGGTTAATGGCGGTCCAGGAGAGGAGCTTGACCAGGTCTTTCTCCCCCTTGAGGAGCGTGGATTCAAAATGGTCCTTTGAGCTGGTGTTCCGCTTGGACAGTGTCCATTCCTGGCTGTCGATGCCCCGGTCGATTGGCTCGATATAGAGGATCGACTCCGAGGGGGTGTCTTTGAACGAAATGTACCGGTCGATCTTGTTCTCCTCGGTGGAGAAGTGGGACTTTATCTTCCGGCTCAGGAGCTTGAAGTCGGAGTCGGATATCTTCTGCTGGAGGTTCATTGACGGCAGGGTCCGGGATATCTTCTGGTAACTCAGGAGCATGAATTTTTTCACCTGGTTCCAGAATGCCATGATTTTCTGGTAGTCCCAGTTGTCGAAGTTGTCCAGGTTGCCGATCTCCTTCCCCCCCCAGCCCCATTCCTTCACGTACCGGAACATGACCTTCACCTTGTAGGGGAGGGACCTGGCCTTCTTCATGCCGCTGTACTTGGAGAGCTGGGGGTTTATCTTCAGATAGAGGTTCATCCTGAGGATCTCCGGGAGTTTTTTGTCCTCGAGAACCTCCCGGTAATACTCGTAGACCTCCTCGAACATGAGGATGTAAGAATCGAGGATCCGGTCCTCGATGTTCCCCTTGAGGAGTCCCGACTTTATCTTCTGGCTCAAAAGCAACGCCTTTTCCGGGCCGAAGAGGTACTTCTCGAGAAGCCCGATCTTCAAGATCGACTTAAAGGGGTTCCCGAGGGACTTTATCAGCTGAAACAGGGCCGCCCCGAGAAAATCTTCCCGGGAGATGCGGTAGATGTTGCCGAGGTCGATGAAGGTCTCGTCCCGAAAAACCGGATCCAGTTCATCGTAGATGCGGTAGTATTCAGAATCGGGGAGGAACCCGGGCACGACCCACCAGAAGGGATACTTCCCGGCGATGATGATGGAACTCCGGAAGAACTCGTCCTTCAGAACAGGGCCGACGGTTGAGCCGAAGGCCTCGTCCTCGTCCTCGGCGAAAATGTTGTTCCTGACGCTCTCGATGTCGTTGAGAAACAGGTGGACCTCGGTGTTGATCTCTTTCATGGCCCAGTTCTGGATAGCGACTATTTTCTTGTTGAAGAGCCCGGCCTGTTTTTCGGACACGCTTTTACGGTCGATGCAGACCCAGTAGTCAAAGTCCGATTCCTTGGAATAGGCAACGGTGCCGATGCTTCCCATGACCGCGAGCATCTGGACAAAGGGCTTTTTGCTGAACTTGAAGTTCTTGACGTGAAACCGGGTATGGATGAATTTTTCGGCCTCCCCGTCAGGAGTATAGTTCGCTATGCCGTAGGGGACGTCACCCTCCACGTACCCGGGAAGCCGCATGTCGTTCACATGCATCAGCAGGGGAATGGAGTTGATCACCCTGGCAACGTTGTTGTTGGTGATGAAATCCTGGAACCGCCGGTACTTTATGTCGTTAAATTTCCTGAACAGCGACAGGTTTGCTTGTATTTTTTCGTCAATGGACATGTCAATGTTTCATAAACAGCCGGGTGAGGATCATGCACGGCGCATCACGGATTACAGCATCGCATGTTATCGCCATCATTCTAGATAAGGGGAGTTCCCCTTTCAAGCAAAAAAATGTTTAACTCATTCCGTAATTTAACCATTGACAAAAACATATTGTGTAATTACACTTATTATCACCCGGTTGTGAATTTCCCGGCCCGGGGGCCTGGACAGGGCCCTTTCGCACCGAAACAGGCCGAAAAACGGACAATAGACGGCAGTACCGTAAATGATATACCCGACGAGGCAGAATGGAGATAGACGACATATTCATAGACAGCACTGAACTACCGATAGATTCCGAGCTCCTTGACAGCGACCTGATATCGATTGACAAAGTGCTCCCGAACCAGCTTTTTATCATACCGATACGGTACCGTCCCATCTTTCCCGGAATCGTGACACCCCTGATCATTTCCCAGGGGAGGTTTACCGACGTGGTGGACTCGGCCCTGAACGAGTCAGGCACCCTGGGGCTCGTCCTTATCCAGGACGACGAGAAGGACGACATCGAGACCGATGACCTTTTCAGGTACGGCACCGCTGCCAAGATCCTCAAGCGGATAAACCTCCCGGACGGGGGGCTCAACGTGCTCATCAACAGCGTGAAGCGCTTCCGCATCACGAAGATCATCTCCGACGAGCCCTACCTCCTGGCCGAGGTTGATTATCTCGAGGACAAGGTGGTGAATTCGAAAAGCACCGAGATGAAGGCCCTGAGCAGGGAGGTCCTGAGCCAGCTCAAGACCCTGTCCGAGAACAACCCGATGTTCACCGAAGAGGTGAAGCTCACCATGCTCAACGTGGACGAGCCGGGGAAGATCGCCGATTTCGTCACCTCAATCCTCATTGTCGAGAAAGACGAATACCAGGACGTGCTCGAGACCCTGGACGTGAAGAAGCGCCTTCAGAAGGTACTGAAGCTCCTCTCAAACGAGATGGAGGTCATGCAGGTCCAGAAGAAGATCCAGGGCCAGATAAACGACAAGATTGACCGCCAGCAGCGTGAGTTCTTTCTCAGGGAACAGCTGAAGTTCATCAAGCAGGAGCTCGGCATAGAGGATGACGAGCGCTCCCGGGAAATAAAAGAGATGCGGAAGAAGGCCGCGAAGCTCGACCTCAGGGGCGAGATAAAGGAAAAGCTCAACGAAGAGATAGACAAGCTCGCCATGATGGAGATCGCCTCGGCCGAGTACACGGTGACCCGCAATTATCTCGAAACCGCCCTCTCCCTCCCCTGGAACGCGGGTACCACCGACTCAATCGATCTGGACCGGGCGGAACGGATTTTAGAGAAAGACCATTACGGCCTCGAGGACGTGAAAAAGCGTATCGTCGAATTCCTCGCCGTGAAGAAGATAAAGCCGGACAGCAGGGGCTCCATCATCTGCCTTCTCGGGCCCCCGGGGGTCGGCAAGACCTCCCTCGGGAAGTCGATCGCCCGGGCCCTGAACCGGAAGTTCTTCCGGGTCTCCCTCGGGGGGATGCGGGACGAGGCCGAGATCAAGGGCCACCGCCGCACCTACATCGGGGCCATGCCCGGAAAGGTCATCCAGGGGGTCAAGATCTGCAAGTCGAACAACCCGGTCTTCATGCTCGACGAGATCGACAAGCTGGGGCAGAGCTTCCAGGGGGACCCGGCCTCGGCGCTCCTCGAGGTGCTCGACCCGGAGCAGAACGCCGAATTCCGCGATCACTACATCGACCTCCCCTTTGATCTTTCGAAGGTCCTGTTCATCACAACGGCCAACACCCTGGACACCATCCCGCCGGTGCTCATCGACCGGATGGAGATAATCCGGATTCCCGGGTACATTACCCAGGAGAAGTACGAGATAGCGAAGCGATACCTCCTCCCGAAACAGCTGGAGCAGCACGGCCTCAAGCGGGGGTCGGTAAAGATAAACAAGAAAGGATACACCTGCATCATCAACGGATGGGCACGGGAGGCCGGGGTCCGAACCCTGGAGCGCCAGATTGAGAAGATCTGCCGTAAGACCGCGACCCGGGTCGCCCGGAAAAAACGGGTATCCGGCAATTTCCTTCCGGAACAGAAAATCCGTGAGCTCCTCGGCCCGGAGACCCACATCGACGACGAACTCATCGCGGCCGACCGCCCCGGCATCGCCGTGGGCCTGGCATGGACCTCCCTCGGGGGCGCGCCCCTGGTGATCGAGTCTATCCGCATCCCGGACAAAAAAACCGGCGGCCTGAAGCTGACGGGCCAGCTCGGCAAGGTCATGTCCGAGTCAGCCAACATAGCTTACAGCTACATGAAACACCTCCTGGAAGAGAGAACTGAAACCGGGATACTCTTCGACGAGAACATGATTCACGTCCACGTCCCGGCCGGGGCGACCCCGAAGGACGGCCCCTCGGCGGGGATAACCATCGCCTCGTCACTCTATTCACTCGCCACCGGGGCGACGGTGCGGCGGGGCGTTGCCATGACCGGGGAGCTCACCCTCACCGGCCGGGTCCTGCCGGTCGGGGGCATCAAGGAAAAGGTCTTCGCCGCGAAGCGGGTGAACTTCAAGGAGGTCATCCTCCCCCGGGACAACAGGAAAGACATTGAGGACCTCCCCGACTACATCAAGAAGGGGATCAGCTTTCACTACGTCAGAGACCTGGGAGAGGTCATCGATATTGCCTTCAAAGCCGTGAAAAAAAACACGAAGCGGGGTTAACACAATGCCGGTAAAAAACCTGATGGAAGATATAGCGTCCAGTACCCTCGATGAGGTGTTGAAGAACAACGAAGATCTGAAAAAAGCGATCGCGAGCAGGGACGACATCGCCTACGTCCTGAACCGGGTCCCCCCCCGATATTTCACCAGCGAGCGGGGGGTGCTCCACGGGAAGCTCGACGAGCTCTACAAGACCCAGCAGAACCTGGACATCCTGCGCCTCGTGTACGAGGCCATCGACACGGTCATGGAGCGGCGCGAATCATCGGCCTTTGCCGGAAACGAAAAGATCGGCAAAGAGCGATCACTCCTCCCCCATATAATCGGATCCGTGCTCGAGGAATCGACCTTTTCCATCGTACCGGGCGTGGAGGTGACCCTCCTCTACAATGGGAAGCCCGCGCCGATGGCTGACACGTCATGGAACAACCCCTACCGGACCAACAGTTCGACCCGGGGGTACTACCATTTCTGGCCCTCCTACACCGACGATATGGGGAGCAAAAAGAAAATTCCCTTCACCATCGACTTAAGACACCCGAAATTCAAGGAGAACACCCGGGACATTGAAATCGCCATCGATAAAGAAGGAAACGGGAAATCCCAGGTGATACCCATAGTCCTCCTCGAGATCAAAGAGGGGGAGAACATCGATTTTCTCTACGGCGAAGAATAGAAAAGGAGCTAACAATGGATTTGACAGACGCGATACGGAACCGCCGTTCCATACGGAAATTTACCGACTATTACGTGACCGACAACGAAATTAAGGAGATCCTCGAATCGGCCCGGTACGCCCCGTCATGGGCAAACACCCAGGTGTGGGAATTCGTCGTGGTCAGGGACCGGGAGCTGATTACGGCCGTGACCGAGACCTACTCATCGACAAACCCGGCCCGGAAATGCTCGGCCGACGCCTCGGCCCTTATCGTCTGCTGCGCCGAGCGGGACGTTTCCGGGTTCAAGGACGGTGAACAGCGGACCAGGTTCGCGGAGTGGTTCATGTTCGACCTCGGCATGGCGATTCAGAACATCTGCCTCACGGTTTACTCCCTCGGCCTCGGCACCGTGGTGGTCGGCTCCATGGACCACGGCGCCTGCGCGAAACTGCTCCATATGCCCGAAGGGCGCGAGGTGGTGGCGGTGCTTCCCCTCGGAAAACCGGCGGTGGACAAGAAAACCATGCCCCCCCGGAAAGAACTGAAGTCTTTCGTGTACCTTGATCGGCACGGGGACAACTTCGGCAAGATATACTGACAGCCATGGCCGCGGAACAGATACCTGAACGGAGTGCCGTGCCCGAACCGGACCGGTGGGACCTCTCCCCCCTCTTTCCCGGAACCGAAGAATGGGAAAAGCTCTTTGCCGAACTCGAGGGGGCAATCGAAAAATACGGCCCCTATCAGGGACGCCTCGCCGCATCGGCCGATATTTTCGTCGAGGCCATTGAGTTCGATCTCGACACGTCCCGGAAAATCGAGAAGCTCTACACCTACGCCCATCTCCGGAGCGACGAGGACACGGCGAACCAGGAAAACCTGGCCCTCTACCAGCGGGCCATGAACCTCTACCGCCGGCTCTCCGAGGCCTCGAGCTTCCTCACCCCGGAGATTCAGGCCGTGCCTGAAAACCGGATGAAAAAGTTCCTGGCGGACGGGCGCCTTAAGGGGTACGGCTTCTATCTCGAAAAGATCCTCCGGTACCGGCCCCATACCCTATCGGACGAAATAGAGCGGATCCTGGCCATGTCAGGGGATGTCTCCCAGGCCGCGTCCCAGGTCTTCGGCCAGCTGAACAACGCGGACCTCCGGTTCGGTACCCTGAAAAACGACGAAGGCAAAGAGATCGAGCTCAGCCACGGGAACTTCTCATCCTTCCTGATGAGCCGGT
This sequence comes from uncultured Leptospirales bacterium, assembly GCA_964514165.1. Taxonomy (GTDB): domain Bacteria; phylum Spirochaetota; class UBA4802; order UBA4802; family UBA5550; genus CAZEPS01. The sequence continues at coordinate 3,977 of CAZEPS010000014.1, read as the reverse complement.
CCCGGGAGGTGCGGAAAAAGGCATTCTTCCAGTACTATAAAAGCTACGACGATCACAAAAACACCATCGCCGCCGCCCTGGCCGCGGCCGTCCGGAAGGACGTCTTCTACTCCCGGGTGAGAAATTTCGAGAGCAGCCGCGCGGCGGCCCTCTTTTCAGACGACGTGCCCGAACAGGTCTACGACAATCTCGTCTCCTCGGTCAGGAAGAACCTCGGCCCCCTGTTCACCTACCTCGACTTCCGGAAGCGCGCCCTCGGGCTCGACGAGCTCCACGTCTACGACACCTATGTGCCCCTGGTAAGCGATATCGACTTCAAGAAGAGCTACGATGAATCGGTGGATACCTGCCTCACGGCCCTCTCACCCCTGGGGAAAGAGTACACTGAAATTCTAAAAAAGGGGCTCCTCGGGGGATGGGTCGACCGGTACGAGAACAGGGGAAAGCGGAGCGGGGCCTACTCCTCAGGGTGCTACGACTCCCCCCCTTACATCCTTCTCAATTACCGGGACGACAACATCAACAGCCTCTACACGATGATCCACGAGGCGGGGCACTCGATGCACTCGCACTTTTCAATAGAGGACCAGCCCTACCACTACCACGACTACACCATCTTCGTGGCCGAAGTGGCCTCTACCTTTAACGAGGCCCTCCTGAGCGACCACCTGATGAAAGAAAATAAAGACGACCCGAAGATGCGGGCCTATATCCTGAACCGGGAGATCGACAACATCCGGGGGACCCTCATTCGCCAGACCATGTTCGCCGAGTTCGAAAAGATCACCCACCAACTGGCCGAAGAAAACAGGCCCCTCACCCTGGAGGCGTTCCGCGACATCTACCGCTCGCTTTTGAAAGACTATTTCGGGGAGGCCATGGCGCTCGACGAGGCTCTGACCCTCGAGTGCCTTCGAATTCCCCATTTCTACTCGGCCTTCTACGTGTACAAGTACGCCACCGGCATATCCGCCTCCATAGACCTGGCCCGAAGGGTCCTGGCCGGTGACACGGCGGCCCGGGACCGCTACCTCTCGTTCCTCAGGCTCGGGGGGAGCATGTTCCCTCTGGACGAGCTCAGGGAGGCCGGCGTCGACATGGCCAGCCCGGAGCCGGTCGAGAACGCCCTCAGCCACTTCGGCGCCCTGGTCGACGGCCTCAAACAGACCTGGGACGCCCTCTGAGAATCCGTAAAGCCCGGGCCCCGTACCGCTTTTTCGCGTCGTCGACCTCGATCTCAAAGTCGATAATCCTGGTATGTGTTTTCTCTGTTGACTTTTTCCCTGTGTATGCATGATAAAAACCATGGATCTCACGGTATGCGAAATATTCTACTCAATCCAGGGGGAGACCACCCTGGCAGGGTTCCCGAGCCTCTTCATCAGGCTCGGCGGGTGCAACCTTAACTGCCGCTGGTGCGACACCCCCCGGGCCCGGCAACCCAATACGGGGACCATCATGCCACTGGAGGCGGTTCTGGCCGAAATGAAACAATACCCCCGCACCCACCACGTCACCGTCACCGGGGGCGAGCCCCTCACGCAGGAGGGTACCCCGGCACTCCTGGAAAAACTGTTCGCCCTGCGCCATACCGTGCAGCTTGAAACCAACGGGAGCCTTTCACTCGAAGCGGTTTCCCGGGGGGTGAGAAAAATCGTAGACGTGAAGACCCCCTCGAGCGGCGAGGCCGGGTCCTTCCTGGCCTCGAACCTGTCGCACCTCACCACGACAGACGAACTCAAGTTCGTCGTCTCCAATCAGAAGGATTTTGACTTCACCCGCGAGTTCATGTCCGAAAACCGGGACATACCCTGTGTCGTCAACCTCACCCCGGGCAGCGGCGAAATGGAACCGGCCGAACTGGCGCGCCTCATCCTCGGCCACGGCCTTCTGGCGCGGCTGAACCTGCAGCTTCACCGGGTCATCGGGTTGGAGTGACCCAAAAACCCGGCTGGAATTAAGTTCAGTAAACACCGTCTTCTCACAGCCCCTTCAGACTTATTGAAGATAAGCCGGTACAGGTTATCTATTGAGTATGACAAACTCATTCCTATTCTGTGCAAGCCGCGTTTATGCCGGGGACATTAGGCGAAAGTCTCACATATGCATAACGAACCTATGAGCACTTGACAATAAAACTATTTAGTAGTATACTAGTAGTATGAAAATTAAGACATCTATAACACTTTCTGAATCTATTCTTAGTGAAATTGATACTATAATTTCTCCTGATGGAAACAGATCTACCTTTATCGAGAATGCAATTTCATATTATTTAAAACATAGAAAACAGAATTTAAGAGATAGAAATGACATAGAAATAATCAATAATAATTCTGATGATTTAAATAAGGAAGCTGAAGAGATATTATTGTACCAGGTTAAATCTTGAAACGTGGTGACCTTTACAGGGTTTATAAAGGCTCAAAGCATGATCCCAGAAATTATCGGGTTTTCGTCATTGTAAGCAGACAAGCATTAATTGATTCAAAATTCTCAACTCTAATCTGCGCCCCAATTTATTCAAATTATCACGCTATATCAACACAAGTTCCGGTTGGTATTGAAGATGGACTAAAGCATGATAGTTGTATATATTGTGATGAACTGATAAGTATTCCTAAAATTATGCTGACTGATTTTATCGGAACTTTATCTCCAGAAAAAATACTCTTACTCAATGATTCAATAAAAATAGCCTTAGAAATAGAGTAATTGCATAATAGCGACCTTCGACACGATCCCTTTCCGCCGTATCTATAATGGACTCCTGATACCGCGAATAGAAGGTGTCGTAACTCTTGTGTATATCGTGGTTGTGGCGATATTTTTATGGCCGAGAAGCATCTGGATATACCGTAAATCAGTCCCTGATTCCAGGAGATGAGACGCGAAACTGTGCCTGAGATCATGGCAGGACGCGTTTTTTCGGATGCCGCTTTTACGCAGGGCCCTCTTAAAGACCGTCTGCACGGTGCGGACATGGAGTTTTTCCCTCTTACCGCTTTCTGATGGAAACAGATATGAATCAGCTGATTTGCCCTCCATGAACTCTTCGAGCTGCTCCCGCAGATTCTCAGAGAAAACAGTCAGCCGGTCTTTCTTTCCCTTACCCTGGTAGATCCGAAGGGTCAGGTTTTCAAGAGACACATGGCCCACCTTGATATTGACGACTTCGGACACCCGGAGCCCGGATGAATAGAGGAGCGAGATCATGAGACGGTGTTTCAGATTGGTTATCTGTTTTATAATTTTCATTATTTCATTTCTTGTTAATACAGTGGGAAGATGTTTGTCCTTTTTCATATTATTCATGAAGGAGAGATCGATTGGCCGTTTTAAGATATCAGAAAAATAGTATGATACAGCGAACCGGTGAATTCGCACCGTAGAATACGATGCACTAACCGTTTCGACAAGAAAAAGAAAATAGCGCACAGCTATATCACTGGTTAAATCATCGAGAGAAATATGATAATTCTCCTTTAACCACCCATGAACCGATTTTAAAGCCGCAGTATAGATTTTTACCGTTCGGGGGCTGTACTTGCGAAGCTTGAGACTTTCATTGAAATCGGTAAATCTCCTTGGCATAACAGAATCCACGGGCATGGTATTTTCCAGCTTCCTGGCATATCTTTCTATAGAAGACCTGTGGGTATTTATCTCAGCATAATATTCCGTGAAAGCTTGTATGGCTGAATAATTGTTTTGAAAGTGATTATTTTCGATGTATTCTATTATTTCTTTGTTTGAGATGTATTTCGGATTGTTATTATAATGTTTTAGAAAGGGTTCAATGTATTTCGTATACCGGATATAATCCATATTCGTTTATCCTCCTTCCTCTTATTTCGGCATACTATACATTTGTTTCGTATTTTGTCAACCATTTATGCTCTTTTTTCTATCTTTTTATCTCATACACCACCATTCAACTTGACTTTTTATCAATTTTTCTGCAGACAATTATAGTT
>CAZEPS010000013.1:0-34543 GCA_964514165.1 uncultured Leptospirales bacterium | reverse complement strand
CGAGACTACCGGTCTCGACACTGCCAACGGCCGGCGGCAGCACTCGCCCCTGCGAGTTGGCGGGCATGCCGGCGTCCGCGAGTGCACCGGGTCCGCAGACTGTCTTCCTGTTTCTCTTCGAGCCCAAGACGCACACCGGACGGACGCCAGCCGGGAGGGCACGGCGCTGAGCCGGGTCAATCAGGGATCTGCCGATCCAGCCATGTCTCTATGGTCGGGTGAAGCGTTGAGGCGAGCTCGATCAGCTTCGATTCGGCTTCGTCCGGCCGCCGACCGGCCAACTCCAGCAGGACCACACACCCATCGCTGCGGCGACACTGGAGTTCTTCGGTGAACTCCACCTCCATTCCCTTCCTGGTGACAGCGGCAATTTTCTCTGCCGGAAGGTTATCGCGCCTCCCCTGCCTGGCCGCAGCCATGGTTTTTTCGGCAGGCAGGTTGTTACCGTCAGCCCGTCTCGCTTTTGCAAGGATTTCCTCTCCCGGCAGGTTGTTCCGCCGGGCCCGCTCGGCCGCGTCAAGTATCTGCTCCAGGGGAAGTTCCGTATTGCGGATAAAATTCTGAATCCTGTTTCGCACGCTCTGAAGCGTTCCTCTCATAACGGTGTTATTGTTCACTGGTGTAAATATATTGTCAGCCATAAGCTTTTCCTCCTTATTAGAATTTGCTGTTTCATTGCCAGTCTGGCCAAAAAACATTTTCCTTATTCTATAATAAGAAACTGATGCGTTTACGTATATGCATCACATGCATTAATAACCGGTAGTACAACAGATGATGCCGGCCGTGCATATTTGGCTGGACAATACGCCACTTCATAAGGAAATTTGAATGAGCACGCGCATTATTTCGAGTAAACTCTGGTATAATTCAGGGGTACAAACCATGAAAAACATATCCGCATCATCAGCGTTCTTCCGCCTTTTGAACTATTCTCTCCCCACTCTCGTTTTTTCTATAGCTCTCGCGGCTTCATGCCCTTCCATGCCAGCGTTCGGGAAGGATCAGCAGACCATCCCCCTTGAAGAGTTCACCGCCCGTCTCGACAAACGGATCATCTCCCTGATGAAGAGCTACGATATTCCCGGGGTGATTATAACAGTTATTACGAAGGGGTCCCCCGCCTGGTCAAAGGCCTACGGATACGCCGACCTTGGCGCAAAGAGAAAAATGACCGTGGCCACGGTCTGCCGGGTGGAATCGATTTCTAAGCCGGTTACCGCCTGGGGGGTGATGAAACTCGTGGAACAGGGCCGAATCGATCTGGACGCCCCGGCGGTGCGGTACCTGAAAACCTGGGAGTTCCCTGAATCGAACCATCCGGTTGAGGCGATAACAATACGGCACCTCCTGAGCCACAGCGCCGGCCTCCCCCTGGGAAACATCAGTGACCGGTACTCCCCGGAAGGCAAGGTCCCCTCACCAGAAGAAAGCCTGTACGGGTACGCTGTCCCATTCCGCGAACCGGGGACCTTTTACTATTCCAACGCCGGCTTCAACCTCCTGGAGCTCATCATCGAAGAGGTGACCGGCCGTGACTTCGACGAGTACATGGAGAACGAGGTCCTCCTTCCCCTGGGGATGAACAGTTCAAGTTTCACCTGGAGTGAAGACTTCGACCCGCCGGTGCCCCATGGCTACGACTACGGCGGAAACCCGGTGCCGGTCCACGTGTACCCCGGCAGGGCCTCCGGCGGCCTCTTCTCAACGGCCGACGACATCGCCCGGTTCGCGGCCGCAGGCATGCCCCAATTTCCCGGCACCGGGACCGCGGTGCTCAGTGATACAGGCATCAGGAAACTTCACAAGCCGGTAGTGGATATCCCCGGGTATTACGGCCTGGTTTTCGACGCTTACGGGCTTGGTTATTTCATAGAGATTTTCAACGGAGGGGCGAAAGCGGTCTCCCACGGGGGCCAGGGCTCCGGGTGGATGACCGACTTTCACGCAGTGCCGGAGACCGGGGACGGCATTGTTATCATCGCCAACAGCCAGCGGAGCTGGCCATTCTTCGCCCACGTGCTCCGGGACTGGGCCGAGTGGCGCGGGTTTTCCGATATCGGCATGGGCATCATCATACCGGCGAGGCGGATCCTTCTCATGCTTATGGCGCTTGCCGGTATCGCCCTGGCCTGGCAGGTTTGGCGCCTCGCCGGGGGATTGTTATCCGGGAACCGCCGGTTCGCCCCCTTTGCCCGGGAGGACCGTGTGGTGCGGGTGATTGAGGCGGGGCTTTCACTCGTCATGGCCGCGGTGCTTGCCTGGATTGCCGGCATGGAGTATTTTTTCATAAACTCGGTGTTTCCCATAGCATCCACCTGGCTCGGGTGGACGCTGCTTGCGACAGCGGTTATTTTAATGGCGTCGGCACTGATACCGCGTACGAGTGAAGGGGATATCTGATACTCTTTTGTCAAAAACCACCGATTCTTATCGGTACTTTTCCCCGGATCAGCCCCGGATCTACGAAAACCACCGATTCTTATCGGTATTATTCCCCGGGAAAGACCCCTGATTTGAGAAAACTGTTAAACAACACGAGCCACGGCTCCCAGTCGTGCCCCCCCGGCGCGGTATAGATACGCCCCCCCGGTAGCTCCTTCGCCAGGATGGTGACCGCGGCTATATGGTCAACGTACTTGTCCCCGGTGCCGTAGCCGCAGCAGATGACCGGGTAGCTCTCCTGGTCCTTGACCACGACCTGGAACCACTCCCACAGGGGCCGCTGGTAGTCTTTCTTCTTATACGGCTTTACCGGCACCCACAGGCGGACTCCCCCGGCCCCGTTAATCTCGTCGATGACCTCGCGATCGCCAAGGAAGGGGGCGATAAGAAAGACACCCTCTACCGTGTCGTGGTACTTCTGGGCGTAGAGGGCCGCTCCGGTCCCTCCCATGGAGGCCCCAACTATCCAGATCCGCCGGTAACCCTTCTCCCTGGCGGGCTTTACCACGTCCTCAAGGAGCCGATCCAGGAGAATACGTTTCACGTAATAGCCGAGGTGTGCGTCCACAGCGACCGCGTCCGCGGATATTCCCGAAACCTTTATGGCGTTGATAAACCCCTTGGCGTCATAATCGGTGTACTTCGAGAACCGCCCCGGGAGAAATATGATGAGATTTTCAGACTGCGCGGCGCCGGTCTGGTAATGGATTGTCTGTATCGGGGTTTCGGTCTTTAGGAAGCAGGCGGTACAGCTGAAAATTAAAATTGCGGCGATACATAATTTTAATTTGCGTAGAACAGCCATTTTTTTAATCATGGTACTGTATCCTGTTAATTGTTTTTAGTGCCAAATATATTAACAGAATTTACGATAGAGAGCAATCATTTTTACGATCGAACGAAAAAAAGTTATAGAAAGAATAGTATGATAGGGAAACTCTGTAACCGGGTGCATGTTTTTCTTTAACAAAATGATATCATAAGAGGAATCCAGAGCATGACACGCGATGAAATACTAAACCATATAGTTTCATTTTTTGAATCGGAGTTTGAAATCGAGAACCCCGGCCTTGACGCGAACCTGAGAGAGGCCTACGAATTCGACAGCATCGACGCCCTGGAGATGCTCCGTGAGATCGAGAACATGCTCGGAACGGAACTGACCCAGGACGAGAAGAAAAACGCCATGGAGATTCGGACCATAAACGACATCCTCGATTATGTCGAGGGGATAGTCAAAAACAGGGCCGAGTCGTCTAAATAAGCGGGAATTAATGTACGGGCACAATGGATAGAAGAGTCGTCATAACAGCATGCTCCGCGATTACGCCGGTCGGCCACTCCCGGGACGAGATTATCGGCAGCCTGAATAAGGGGACCTCGGGGGTAAAGCCACTCAGGAAAGATCCCCTCCTCGGGAATTTCATTCATTCCGGTGTGTTCGGCACCGTTGATTACGAGATTGACTACGACTTCAAGCGGAACCACCGTAAGACCATGGGGCCGGTTTCATACTACGCTTGCCAGGTCGCGAAAGAGGTGATCGAAGCGTCCGGTATCGACAGGGAGTACCTTGCGTCGGGAAGAATCGGTGTCGCCTTCGGTTCCACCCACGGAAGCCCCACGGTCCAGCGTGAGATATACGAAAAGTTCTTCAGCGGCGACAAGGGGAACTACACCTCCATCGGCGCGGTCGACTATCTGAAGTCAATGGTCCATACCACGGCGGTCAACATAACCAAAATGTTCGGCATAACCGGCCGGGTCATCTCGTCGTCGACCGCCTGCACCACCTCGAGCCAGTCCATCGGGTACGGGTACGAGGCGGTAAAGTACGGCATGCAGGACGCCATGATCTGCGGAGGGGCGGACGAGTACGACACCACCACCGTTGCCGTGTTCGACAACCTTCTGGCATGCTCCACCTCCTACAACGATACCCCGGAAAAAACACCCCGGCCCTTTGACGACGCCAGGGACGGCCTTGTCGTGAGCGAGGGGGCCGGGGCACTCATGCTCGAAGAGCTCGAACACGCGAAAAAACGGGGCGCCCCGATCCTGGGTGAGGTCGTCGGGTTTTCGTGCACCAACAACGGGGGGGACCTTATCCTTCCTAATATGGACGGCATCGTCAGGACCCTTCAGACGAGCCTCGAAAGCGCGAAACTCAATTCCGGCGACGTCGATTTTATCAGCGCCCACGCCACCGCCACGATCATGGGGGACATTATCGAGGCCCGGGCCATACATTCGGTATACGGGGGCGAACCCCCTGTCTCCGCCCTGAAGAGTTACATGGGACACACCATGGGTTCCTGCGGGGCAATCGAGGCAATCATGACCCTTTACATGATGGAAGAAGGGTTTATCGCCCCCACCATCAACCTGGAAAAGGTTGACGAACGGTGCGCCATGATAAACCACATGACACGGCTCACCGAAAAGAAGATTACCACCGCGGCGATTCAGAACTTCGCCTTCGGCGGGGTCAACACCTCGGTGATTCTCAGGCGATATGAGTGATCTCAGCGGAAAGGGGCCGCTGAAAAAAACCCTGACCCTGCCGGTCGATTTCCTCGTAACCGTCTGTCTCTGGATCTACTTTTCGATAATAAATATTATAATCTTTTCGCCGCTCTATTTCGCGGCACTGTTCAGCAGTGACAGGGAGCGTTCCATTCAACGGGTGCTGAACCTCTCGGTGAGAAGCTTTCTCGGCCTCCTCAGGTTGATTACTCCCGGCCTCAGGTACGACATAGAACCGGATGTTATAAACATAGACTCTTCAATCGTTGTGTGCAATCACATTTCCTATCTCGACCCCCTGTTCATGATATACCTGTTTAAAAATCAGAAGACCATCGTAAAACACACCTTTTTCAAGGTGCCGGTCTTCGGGGCGATTTTAGACAGTGCCGGGTATATCTCGTCATCACTGGAAGGCAGCCGGGGGGGCGCCATGACACGCCGGGTCGAAGAACTTGAAGGGTACATACGCTCCGGGGGGGTCCTGTTTGTTTTCCCCGAGGGGACCCGAAGCCGTGACGGTAAACTTGGCCACTTCAACAAAAGCGCCTTCAAGATAGCCCGCCGGTGCAATGTTCCGGTTCATCTCCTCAAGATAAATAACACGGACCGGCTCTACCGCCCCGGCAGGAGCCTCTTCAACACCTGCATCGACAACACCATAGAAATCAGTCTGGTCAGAAAATTCCATTTCGACTACCGGGACCCTGATTTTTCCCTGTCAGGGTTCGTTGAGGAAGTGCGGGAGACGTTATCTTTATCGTTATTCCCAGACTGACTTGACATGTTTATAGTCAAGAATCCTGTCGTCTTTCGTAAGAATTTTCATGTTCATAACACGGGCCGTGGCGACTATAATTCTGTCGACAGGTTCAAAAGGATCATCGTATCTAATGACCGTCCCCCTTAATTCATCGAGAGTATCTTTCTTTTCGGTTTTATAGGGTATTACCTTCAGCACCGGCCTTCCATGATCTGTAATTACAAGCTCTTCTCCTGTCTGTTCAATTTCGCGAAAAACTTTCAGCATCACCGGCTTCAGTTTTGATTTTGAAATTTTTTTCATCCAAGCACCCAATATCCGTATATAGTTATAATATTATGACTATATACGGATGTAAACTTTATTTTTAACACATGATGTCCTCTACCGGCAAAAAGTTATTGCTGAGTCATATGAGTATTTAACATAATGCGCAATAAATATAGCTCTTGTACCGTTTTCAAAAAAAAAAATAAAATCGGTACTTGGAATCAACATTACCCGACAGGACACTGCCGGCGTAAGCCTGAAGTGGAACAGGATCACGGTTACTGAAGAGGTTAAACCCTGAAATACCAATCGATTACAAAGATGAGAACACTCACCGGGATTACACTGCTGGTATGGCTTCTGCTGCCGATAAATCCGGCCATGGCAGAAGTGACCCAGGAGAACAGGAATCCCACAGTAACGGTAGAGGCTGAGGCAATCACCTCCCTGGAAGGCAACTGGAGGGTCAAAAAGGGGGACCGCCTGGAATACCGGGAACCCGGCTACGATGACTCAGGGTGGCAGACCGCCAGTGTCCCGGGCAACCTGATGGACCTTTTTCCCGGCCACCGGGGTTTCGCCTGGTACCGGATAACACTCAGGTTCCCTGAAGAAAAAGACACGTCTTGCGTGGCAGTCCTCGGAAAAATCAATGACGCGGACGAGGTCTACTTCAACGGAAAACTGATCGGCAGAACGGGTGATCTCTTCTCGAAAAAATCCCACGCCTTTGACCGCCTCCGGGCCTATTCCATTCCCCGTAAACTGATACGGTACGGCGGCGACAACACCCTGGCAGTGCGCATGAGAGGGTATCTCAACGATTCAGCCGGCATGATCTGGGGGGCCTATTACATCGGCCCCGGTCCAATGATAAATAACACTATTTTTATCCAGCTTTCCCTGGACATCCTCCTGATTGGCATATATTCATTCCTGGGAATATACTTCCTGCTGTTTTCCTTCAGGTCATCAAATCTGAAAAAACAGCAGCAGCTTTTTTCAATTATAACCTTCTCTTTCGGCCTCTATATTTTCTGCCAGGGGCAGATAAAGTACCTCTTTACCGACAACTTCAGCCTCTTCCATCATCTTCAGTACTACAGCGGCCTTACGGGGACAGGGGCCATGGTTCTTTTTTTCAGATCTGTCATGCAGAAAAAGTTAAATATTCCGGATAAAATCGCTGTTGCCGCGCTCGTTGCCGCGGCCGTAGCCGTTACCTTCATACCGGAGATAAGGCACTGGACCATCCCCAGAATCGCCTGGCATTTCGTGATAGTGTATATATCCCTGGCGGTCTTCCGGGACCTCCTCCAGACCCTTGTCAGGAAAAGGTGGGAGTACCTTTATGTCTATCTCGGTTTCACGTTGATCCTCATGGTAGTACTCATAGAGGTGCTCCGGGCCTATTCACTGGTCCCTGATTTCGAATATCTCAAGTTCGGCGTGGCCGGCCTTGTTATCCTCGTATCATTTTTCATGGCGGACCAGGTCTCCATGATGCAGCAGATAGAGGCAAAGGCCAGGAGGGAGCTGGAAAACGAGGTAACCATACGGACCCGTGAATTGACGGAACGGAACACCGAAATTGAAAACCAGCTCGAGATAGCCCGACTGATACAGAAGAAACTCCTGCCGTCCGATCCGCCCCGGCATCCCGGCATTGAGATCGTCTTCTCATATATCCCGGTTGACAAGGTGGGGGGCGATTTTTACGATTTCATAGAAACAGAAGAGAACCTGACACTCATTATCGGCGATGTTTCCGGCCACGGTGTTCCCGGGGCCTTTCTCGCCCTCATCGCGAAACTGAGCTTCAACCAGATGAATCCCCTCAAGATGACCCCCAGCAGAATTCTTTCCAGGATGAATGAAATCATATGTGAATCATCGGTGATGTCCCATTTTATAACTGCTTTCGTCTTTTCCATTGATACAAAAAACAACTTGGCATACTTCTCCAGCGCCGGGCATCACCCGGCCCTTCTTATTAACGAGTCGGGAACGTCATGCCGAGAACTCCATACAAAGGGGACCCCTCTCGGTTGGCAATCAGGGCTTAACTACTCGATCGGAGAGCAGCCTCTTAACAAGGGCGACCGCATCGTCCTCTATACGGACGGTATAACTGAATGCCTCAACCGGAACCGCCAGCTCTACGGGGAACGCCGGCTCCAGGAACTGATAATTAAAACACGGAACAGATCTGCAAAAGAATGCGTTGAAACTCTGGTGGAAGACCTGAAATCATTCTCCGAGGGTATTATTGATGACGATATTTCTATCGTTATTGTCGATATAACGGAATAGGTCTCGCATTTTATTAAGATCGGAAGCCGGGCGGGGTTAAAAAAATAGACACAATCCGAAGTTACAGGGAATTGGATATTTATCTCACCTTCTCCGCCTTCACCTCCATGAGCATTCCCCGGGTGATGACAGACTTCAAGACGTGGGTCTCGATTTCAATATGACCAAATCCCGACTTCTCCAGGGCGCGCCGTACCTGGCGGCGGCCCCGGGCGTGGAGCCAGATCCCCTGGCGCATGGCGTTGCCGACCTGGGTGAAAAATCGAAAGAAGGACCGGTGGGCCGTGGTGAAGTAGAGGACTCCCCCCGGGGCGAGGATGCCGGAGATTTTCCGGAACAGTCCATCAAGGTCAGGGATATACTCAAACGATGAGAACGAACAGACCGCGTCGAATGTTTCGCCAGGCTCCAGGTCCCGGAAGTCGGCGGCAACGGCAGTGATGTTTTCGATGCGGTTATGGGCGGCATTCCTTTTCAGCACTTCCAGCATCCATTCCGAGGTATCGACAGCGGTGACCTTTTTACAGAGCCGGGCCATGGGGAGGGTGAACACCCCGGAACCGGCCCCGATCTCCAGGACCCGGTGATCCCGTTCCAGTATTTCCGGGAGGCGGTTCGTGACGATTTCATGTTCAGTCATTCGGGCGATGGTAATCCCTGAGCCGAACTGCTCCTCCTCGTACCGGGAGGCGAGGCCGTCGTAGAAACCGGATACCGCGCCGGTACCGGTCCCCCCTGTCCCCTTCATCACCGGCCTTCCGATGACACGGGAAAGTAAAACCGGCGTGAGATCTTTCTCTTTCAGGCCGTCGAGCAGGCGCTCCACCTCCCCGAACCATGCTTCGAGACTGTTTTTATCGCCGGGATTCACGTCATGGAGAAGGAGGATGCTCCCCGGCTTCGCCTTTCGAATGAGCCGCCGGGCTATGCCCCCCACCCGCCGGTTACCGAAATCCCGGGCCCGGGCGGTGAAATTGACGCAGTACATCCCCACTTCAAGGAGGGCCCGCCAGAGCCGCGGGTTCGTTATCCCCACCGGGGGCCTGAAGGCCAGGGGAACGGTGCCGTGTTTCCTGAAAACCTCCTGCCCCTTCGCGATATCGCGGCGGAGCCGTTCCCGGGACCGGACCATGAGGAGCACGTCATGTGAATATGAATGGCTGCCTGTTTCGTGCCCCCGCCCGAGAATATCGTCAACCAGTTCCGGATAACGCTCGGCCTTTTCCCCCGCCAGGAAAAAGGCCGCCGGCACGGAACGCGCCGAAAGAAGTTCCAGGAGCCGGGGGGTCACCTCAGGGTCAGGGCCGTCGTCGAAAGTGAGGGCGACCTCCCTCCGGGAACCGCTCCCCCTGCTGATAATAGGAAGAAAAAAGCCGAAACGCGGAAAAAAGGGGGCGCCAAGGGCTGTGACGAGAAAAACGATAAGCGGGACGGCGGCGAGAACGGGGCTGACAAAGGCGAGTACCGCCGCTATCTGGACGGCCCCGAGCCAGGCGAGGTGGGCCGGGGCGAGGGGGCACAGGGTGGCCTTTTTCTTCATCGTGTGAAACGTCTCCCCGGTCCCCTGTCAGGGAACTATCTCGAAGGCGGTCACGTACCCGCCGAAACCGGCAACGAGGACGCCCTTCCCATCGAGGCTTCGGGCGGTTTCGCACAACCTTCCGAAGAGTTCGTTTCGCTCGACGCATGCCGCGGCAATGACCGCGGCCACGGCCGACGCGGCCGGGTATTCCCCGGTGATCTTCCGGTAATCGATTACCGGCCCTTTGAACCCGGCCTTTGTCATGAATTCATCGAGGAGCCCCTCCCCCTCTTTGCGAAACTCCAGGGGGATGCCCGCGAACAGGGCCGAGTACCGTTCGGATATTTTTTCACCGCCGCCGGACGCGGCGATGAGGTTGTCGACTGCCGATTCATGCGCCGCTTCGAAGAAGATGTGCGAGATACCGGGCCCGGCGTCACCCCCCGCTTCGACAAGGAACGCGCCGCACCCGTCAGAGGGGACATCCCCTTTTCCCATGGAGGGGTCAAAGGCCGGCGAGAGTTTCCCGTGATATTCATCACACCCGACGAGCATGATGGTCTCACCCTCTTTCCCCGTGAGCCCGGCGCAGAGGATGGCCTGTTCAAAAGAGGTGTCGCCCCCGGTGGCCGTGACGTTCGCCCCGGTGGAGCCGTACTTCATGGCCACGTGGCCGGCCGGGGCGTTGTGGACCGATCCGGTGAAGTCTATGGGGCTCGTGAACTGTTCATTTGTCTCGAAAAGCCGGTCAAGGAAATCGCCGGTTTCGGAAACGGACCCCCAGGCGGTGCCGAGATAGACCGACGACGGCACCCGGCCGCCCTTTTCACACGCGGCCGCGGCCGCGGCGAGCACGAGGCGGGGCTGGCGCTTCATGCGCCGAACTTCCTTCGGGGGTAGGTGTTCCGAAACCTCGGCCAGGGGGAGCACCCCCCGGCATCCTCCTCCCCCTTTAACCGCTTCAAGGGTCTTCTCGGTATTTCCGGCGCCGGTAACGCATGACGCCCCGAGTATTTTCATGAGAAGGATTCTGCTCATCGCGGTAGAACGTTGTACGGCACCCGGTTTCGCGATTACGCAGGAGGCGTTGTTCCCCCCGAACCCGAACGAGTTCGAGAGTACCGTCCGCACCTCCCGCGCCGCCGGTTCCAGCAACGGCGCAAGCCCGAGTTCAGGGTCGGCTTCTCGGCAGCCGGTATTTCCGGGAATGAATCCACCGGCAATGGCCAGGGCCGATACCACCGCCTCGACGGCCCCGGCCGCCCCCAGGGTGTGGCCGAAGGCCCCCTTGACCGATGAGAGCGGCGGGGGCCCGCTCCCGAACAGCGCCCCCACGGCCCTGGCCTCGGAGAGGTCGTTGTCCCTGGTGCCGGTGCCGTGCAGGTTTATATAGTCGATTTCTGCGGATGAAAGGCCCGCGTCCTCGAGGGCCCGCTCCATCGCCTTCAGGGCCCCGAGCCCCTCGGGATGGGGGGAGGTCGGGTGATGGGCGTCGCACGAGAGGCCCGCCCCCAGGAGTTCGGCAACAGCCACGGCGGCGTCGCCCTCCCCGTCCTCAAGGAGGACCATGGCGGCCCCCTCGGCAACGGTCATCCCCTTCCGGTTCCGGTCCAGGGGCCTGGCCCCCTCCGGGTCGAGGAGCTGGAGGGAGTTGAACCCGTATACGGTCAGGCGGCAGAGGGCGTCCGCCCCGCCCGCCAGGACCCGCTTCGCCCGGCCGCTCCGTATGAGTTCCATGGCGGCCTTCAGGGCCGCGGTGCCGGAGGAACAGGCGGTGGATATGGTTATCACCGGCCCCCGGCACCCGGTTTCCCGGGCCAGGAGTTCGGCCACGGTGCCGAGGCCGTGCCAGCGGTATTCATCGCTGGAAAAATTTTTGTCCCGGATGAGCTCTTCGGTCAGGGGCATGCCGCCGGTCGTCACCCCGAGGACTATGGCGTCCGGGGGACGGGGCGAATCCTTCATCGCCTCTTTCGCCGCGATCAGTGCCAGTTCATGGGTCCGGGGACAGGGCCCCTTAAGGGCAACTGCGATCTCGCCCACCGGGGGCTGGTTCTCCAGGGAGGCGGGGAACAGGGTAAGGGGCCGTATTCCGGTTCTGTTGCTTCGGAGGGCTTCCAGGGTTGAGGTGATCCCATTGCCGGGCGCGCTGATGATTCCGGTACCCGTAATGAATACTCTCATGGTCAGCTGTTGCCGGGCCTGTTATCCTGTATATACTGCGCCAGGGTCTTCAGGGAGGCGAATACCTTCTCTCCGACTTCCTTGTTGTCGATCTTGACGGAGTAGTCCTGCTCAATCATCATCACCAGCTCGAGTACGTCAATCGAGTCGATACCGAGGTCGCCCCCCACAAAGGGGACATCGTCCTCGAAATCATCAGGGGTAACGTCGACCAGGTCCAGGGTATCTATGATTTTGACCTTCAGTTCATCAATGAGGCTCTTGAGATCATCCATGCGTATATCCTTACAGCAATTTAAAATAATTTCATTATGCAGAAGAAGATTAATACACAATTCTTTTACCCACTGATGTCAAGATTTTTTTGTTTACATAATTATAACAATCAACCTGATTTCAACGATGTAATGCAATACCTTATGAAGGCCTCTGCGAAATTTAGCGAGTGGTCGAGGACTGTCTGAGCCTGCGATGTTTGTGAACGTTTGACAGAATGTCATAAGCGTCGTTGAAAATACAAGCAGATCGCAGGCGAGTTCCGCAGACCGCGAGCTATTTTTGCAGAGGCCCATATGATAATCTTGACATTCTTTCCAGTTTTTTATCTTGACATCAAAAAAAAGATGGATCGATATACGGTAATTCACCACTGTTTCCGAAATGATCCCTCACGGGCAGAAATATCCGGGTTTCTATGGCAGAATTTGACGCTGAATTACATATCCCCCACAGGGACAGGATGAAACTGATCGACCAAATCATCGAGGTCGATGAGGAAAAGACTGTCTCAATAACGACCGTGACAGAGAAGTGGCCGTCCTTTGAGAACGGCAGCGTCAATCCCGCGATCATGGTGGAACTGGTGGCCCAGACAACGAGTTTCGGGGAAGGATGGCGTGCCCGGGAAAAACGCGACGACGGCGGAAGGGGCTGGCTCGTTGGAATTAAGAGCGCCGAGTTTTTCGTGAGCGAAATTTCGGTCAACACGAAACTCACCGTCACGGTGAGGGGAAAGTACAGCGTGTCGGAAAAGTACCAGGTGTCCGAGGGGACCGTCGCCGACGGCGGTAAAATCCTCGGGGAGATAACGATACAGGTCTTCAGGCCCTGAACGAAGAGCGTTTGTCCCATGGATGTTTCCGGAAAAAAACAACAAGGATCAGCCGATGAGCGATAATAACCAGAAAGTGGCGGTCATAACCGGCGGAAGCCGCGGCATCGGCCGGGCGATCGCCGTGGAACTGGCGAAACACGGATATTTCATCGCCTTTACGTACCGGTCGAACGACGCTGCCGCTGAAGAGAGCCTTGAGATGATAAAGGCGGCCGGGGGGAACGGCGAGCACGCGAAATTCGACGTCACCGACACCGGCGCGGCACAGGACTTCATTGACGGCCTTACCTCCCGGTTCGAGTCGATCGACGTGCTGGTGAACAACGCCGGGATAACCCGGGACGGCCTTTTCGTGATGATGGACGACGGCCAGTGGAACGATGTCATTGACACGGCCCTCAAGGGCTTTTACAACATGACCAGGCCGGTGTTAAAAAAGATGATCCGAAAAAAGCGGGGATCGGTCATAACCGTGTCGTCGGTCTCCGGCCTTACGGGAAACCGGGGCCAGGCCAACTATTCTGCCGCCAAGGCCGGCCTCATCGGGGCGAGCAGGTCCGTGGCCACCGAGGTCGCCCGGCTCGGGATCAGGATGAACGTTGTCGCCCCGGGGCTCATCAACACGGAGATGATCAGCGGGGCCCCGGTTGACCAGATCAAACAGGTAATACCCATGGCCCGGATCGGCGAGCCGGAAGAGGTGGCGAAGGTGGTGCGTTTTCTCTGTTCCGACGACGCCTCATACATCACCGGACAGGTGATCGCCATCAACGGAGGGATGTTCTAACAGGCTGTATATGAAAAATACCATACGGACACTTATCCTTCTCGCCGCGCCCCTGCTCTTCATTTCCTGGGCAAACAACTGGGACGATCTGAAAAAGTCAACAGGCGGCATATCCTCCATACAGGCGGACTTCGTCCAGCGGAAAGAGATGAAGATGCTGGCAAAACCCCTGGTCTCCCGGGGGAGGATGCTCTTCAGTGCCCCCGATTCCCTCAGGTGGGAATACACCTCCCCCGAAAAGAGCGTCCTCCTCGTCCACGGGGGCGACGTCGAGAGATACGTCATGGAAAACGGCACATTCAAAAAGGATACCGCGACCGGCCTCCAGTCGATGCGCATCGTCTTTTCGGAGATAATCATGTGGCTCAACGGAAAGTTCGACGCCAACCCCGATTTCGAGGCAAAGCTCGTCACCGGCGGAACAAACAGGATCGTCCTCACCCCGAAACGGAAGTCCATGTCCCGGTACGTCCGCGCCATAGAACTGACCCTGACATCACGGCCCGGGGTCATCAGCCGGGTGAAAATAGACGAGGGGAACGGCAACCACACCCTGCTGACTTTCACCAGCGTCATCCTGAACAGGCCCCTTCCGTCAGGAACATTCGAAAAACCATAATTGACAGGCCAGGTACCCATGAAACTTAAACTGATATACCCGAAATGGCGCAAGCTCGAGGGCCAGACCGAATTTCACCTCCCCCCCCACGGGCCGGTAACCATGGCGGCCGCCATGCCCGAAGACGTTGAAATCGAGTTCGTTGACGAGAACGTTGACGAACTCGCCGTCGGCGACGACGCTGACCTCATCGGGATCTCCATGATGCTCACAAGCCAGGTGAAGCGGGGATGGGAGATCGCGGACGCCTACCGCAGTCTCGGGAAAAAGGTCGTCTTCGGCGGCATCGCCACCATGCTCCACGCCGAGGAGACCGCCCTCCACGCGGACGCGGTCTTTCTCGGGGAGGCAGAGGGGCGCATGGAGGAAATCCTCAACGATTTCAGGATCGGTTCCCTGAAGAAGGTCTACGACTTCCTTGCCGACCATCCCCCCATCGAGGCCGTTGGCCCGGCCCGACGTGACATCCTGAAGCGCGACCTCTACAACTACCGGGGCATCCAGATGGTGGACCTTTTCCACGCCTCCCGGGGGTGCCGGTTCAACTGCTATCCCTGCTGCGTGTCGTACCTCGGCGGGCGGAAATTCAGGCCCCGCCCCATTGACCGGGTCCTCGAAGAGCTCGAGACCATCGACAACAACCGGCTCTTCATCGTGGACAACTCTCTGGCCCAGGACAGGGAATGGGAGAAGGATCTCTTCAGGGAAATGATCCCGATGAAGAAAAAATGGTGCTCCCACCCGATCGAAGACGACCCCGAGGTCCTGGACCTGGCGGCCCGGGCCGGGGCCTGGTACGTGTATCAGGCGGTGTTCGACACATCCGACTATATCAGGGAGAGGATTAAGCGCTACCACGACCACGGCATCGGGGTCGAGGGGACCATCCTGCTCGGGCTCGATTCCCACGACGAAGATTACATCAAACGGCTCATCGATTTTCTTCTTGAAATTGATCTCGACCTGGCCGAGTTCACGATCCTCACCCCCTTTCCGCACACGAAAGCCTGGGACGACCTGGTGAAGGAGAACCGCATTTTAAACCGCGACTGGAACGACTACACCGCGGACCGGGTCGTGTTCCAGCCGAAGCAGATGACCCCGGAAAGGCTCCAGGAACTCTTCCGCTCGGCCTGGGACACCTTTTACCGGGACGAGTCCCAGAACATGAAGATGTTCAGGCTTTTCCAGGCTGTGGTGGAAAAGGAGCGGGCCGACGGGACCTACCGCCCCCGGGACCGGAAGCTGGCGAAAAGGCGCTTCGGCCGGGTGAACTGATCATTCCGCGCTCGGGGAACCCTGGGACTTCGCGCCGAGAAAGGGCTCGAAGTGGTACCACTCCAGGGGCCGCTGCCGGGCCTTCTTTTCTAAAAGTTCCGCGTAACGCTGGGCCGATTCCCGTATTGCCGCCTCCCTGTGGCCGCGGCTTTTCGCCCTGACGAAGTACGGATCAGTAATCTGGAACAGGTATTTTCTCTTCGAGAGTTTAAAGGCAAAGAAAAAAAAGAGCGGCGCGCCGGAGAGAAGGGCTATCATGTGGGGCGCCTCGGGCAGGTTCACCCGGTGGCCGGCAAATTCGACCGTGACCGACCGGCCGCCGCTCCCCCAGAACCGGTCACCTGTCAGGGAGACGAGCCCTCCCTTCCTGAGAAACCTGATTCCCTCGATAGCGGCATAGGGGTCATCCCGGTCCTCCCGGACCGCCACTATTGTCAGCCCCCGTTCCATCAATTTTTCCTTCTGGTTTTTTTCAAGCTGCTCCTTCTGTTTCGCCCCCATGAAGAGCATCAGGGGGAGCCCCCTGTCGCTGAGAAGCCGCGCCGCGCTTTCCCAGTTCCCGATATGGGACATGAGGATTATCCCACCGGCGCCGCTTGCGACCGCCTCCTCCAGGCGCTCCCACCCTTCTGAGTCACAGATAACGTCGCCGCTGCCCGAGAAAAAGAAACGATCCAGGTAGAGCTTCGAGAAATTATGGTACTGCCGCCAGGCCATGCGGAGGCGGGCAAGCCGGCTTTTCCCGGGAAAGAGGGCCCGGTAGAAATTCACGCTTGTTTTGACCCGGGAGGGGATGAACAAAAAGTGGCCGGTGACGATGAACCAGGTGACGAGGGCGGTGATCCAGTAGCCCCCGTACCGGACGATGACCATGAATGTTCGAAACAGGAACCCTTTCATTTCAGGCCTTCGCCGCAATGAACCATATTTCTTCCCTGCCCTTAAGGTCAGGCTCGGTAGTGACGCTGCCGAAACCGGCCCCGGCGACGATCTTCTTCAGATCATCAACGGAACGGTACTGGGGCGACCGCCGGTTCAGGGCCAGGCGAAACTCCTCCACCCGCCTGAGCAGGGGAATCTTCTTTTCAGTCGGGATTGTCACCCTGAGAACGAGGATGCCCCCCTTTTCCATTGCCCCGTGTATGCCTTCCACTGTTTTTATCAACTCGTCATCCGCGAGGTAATGGGCCATGTCGAGCATGAGTGCCGCGTCAACCGGTTCCGGGAGCTCCGGGAGTTCCGGCGCGGACTTCTCCACCACGAGGCCCCGGTCGCCGAACACAAGCTGCGCGACCCGTACCCGTTCCGGGTCCGGGTCCATGGCGATGACCCGGGCCGTGCGGTTCGTCTCCAGGAGCCACGCCGACGGGACCCCGTGGCCGCACCCCACGTCGAGTATGACCTTCGGATCGCGGACGAAGTCCCCTATTTTCAGAAACATCGGATCGAACTTCATCTTCAGCCGTGCGAATACCCGGGGGAAGGGCTCGAGCTTCCGGTAGCGCTTCAGCACGTTGGCCCGGATACCGTTCTCGTCAACCGCCGGCTCCGGCTCGTCGCCGTCCCGGGCGAAATACCGGGCGCAGAGGGGCGGCAGTATGGCGAGGGCCCCGATAAGGGAATAGCCGATCCCGAGGAGGGAGGTTATCCCCGCGCTCCTGAGCAGGGTATGGTCCGCCACGGCAAGCCCACCGAACCCGATGAGGGTCGACATGGACGCCAGGAATACCGCGAGCCGTATGAGCCCGAGGAGCGGGTTCGTGTCAACGATGTAGCGCTGGTAGGAGCGTACGAAATAGAGGGAATAATCTATCCCCATGCCGAGGATAACAATTGAAAGCATGAGTGACGGAATGTCAAAGGGATGGCCCAGGAGTTTCTTGGTACCGAGGGTCGCGACAAAGGCGAAGAGTGTCGGCAGAAGGGCGATGACAGTCACCCTGACGTCGAGAAAAAAAACAAGGAGCAGGACCACCACGCTGATACCGATAACTATCATCATTTTGATGAAACTTTTCGAGATGAGCTCCCCCATTCTCTCGGAAAAGAGCCTGCCGTCGTAGATTGTTATCGCCTCATCCCGGGAATACCGGGCGAAAAAGTCCTCCCCGTCGTAGGAATCCCCGGGAATGACCGTTGAGAAAAGCATAAACCGATTGTTATCGGTGGATTCGGCGATATTCAGGAACCCGTAGAACTCTTTCGGGATTTCCCGGGGTTCCGCTGACGTTGTATTCATCAGATCATAGAAGGGGCTGAAGGCGCCGGGGGCGAACCCGTACTGTGACGAATTTTTCTGTATGCGGCCCCTGACCGCGGCCCTTCGCCCGGGGGTCCAGAAGATTTTCCACGCTGACAGGTTTTCCCGGGTCAGAGCCTCCCCGGGGAAGAGAACAGAGGGCAGGAAGTAGGACGAGAGCACCCCCCGGTCCCGCTCGGAATCGAACCTGTCGAGGAGGGTGTCGCTCTTCTCCCGCAGTTCATCGATGCCCGGCTCCTCGGCCATGAGGTAGACCCTGCTGAAGATGTTCCCCCACACCTTCGAAACCAGCTCCTCGGCGGCCAGGGTCTCGCTGCTCACCGTGTTCATGGAGGCGAGATCAGCCCTGAAGTCGGGCCTGGCGAAAAAGAGCATGATGCCCGCGAAGACGAATGCCCCGACCGCCTTGTATGTTCCCCCGGCCCGGGCCAGGAGGTTGACGAACCGCTGGAGGGGGAGATCACCTTTTCTTTTTGACGGGGCCAGGGACGGTATGATCACCGGGAAAATGGTGTGCACGAATATAAACGAAAAGAGGATCCCGAGGGCAGCGAAGAGGCCGATCTGGGCCAGGATGTTGAAGCCGCTGATGAAGAGAACCGTGAAGGCCCCGATGGTGGTTGCCGCCGCGATGAGGCCCACGGCCCACACCTCCCGGGAGGCGTTCCTGCCGCAGGTGGCATGGGGCCGGTCCAGGAACAGGAGGTAGGCGATACCGTGGTCAACCGTGATTGAGATTACGGCCCCGCCGAAACCGACCGCCAGGAGAGATACCGACTCCCGGAATATCGAGATGACGAAGAGGGCCATGATGGTGCCGAAGAGCGCCGGTATCAGGGAGAGGAGCCCTATCCACGGCCGGGGGAAGGCCAGGAGAAGCATGAGGGCGATACCGGCCGTGGCGAGGATTATGGCCAGGCGGGTGTCCTCTTTCGCCGTGGTCTCGTTGTCGAGCGCGGCACGGAAGGCCCCCACCGGGGTCACGATGAACCGGTTCTCACCCGTTGATTTGTCACTGTTGATGGCCTCGGACACCCTTTCGAGCAGTGCGGTAAGTTTACGGGCGAAACCGGTATCGGTGCCCGAGGTAACCGGTTCGGCCGAGATGAGGAGGTGCTCCCCGTCGGACGAGACCAGGTGGCCCCCGTAAATCTGCACGTTGTCCGTGGGGACCAGGGTGTTCAGCTTTTCGAGAATGATGTTTTTTAAACCGAGGGGGTCCCGCTCCAGGTATTCCGCCTGGCCGATGCTCCCGAGGCCGAGGAGGGCCCGGTAGTTCTGGTCCATGGCCTGGTCTATTTTTTCCGGTTCCAAAAGGGGGAGCACCCGGTCCCGGAGTTCCTCCTCGTTGAAGAGGACCGGGAGGCTCCCGACGACGTGGCTGACGATGGCGGGAAAGACCTCTTCCATTTCAGCCATGCCGACCTCTTTAAAGAGGCCGCTCTTTTCGAGTTCATCCTCGATTCGGTCGGCCCCGTTCACCAGGAGGTTCAGGTCCTTCTTCTTGAGTGATAGATCGACGACCACACGGTCCTGCATCGGATGGTGCCTGAAAAGGCAGGACGCGTCCGCGATGACCGGGTCGTCCTTCGGCATCGACTTCAGTATGTCCGTCTCGAACCTGAGGCCCCTGACGCCGATAAAAAGCAGCGCGGCCGTTGCTGCCAGGGTGACAACTATGGCGGTATAGTTAATGGTGTGCTTTGATTTCTTCACGAATTAATCCCAGTTTGGCTGTTGTATTTTCTGAGAATGATTTTTTATATGGTTTATGCATACTCATGCATTTTCATGTTAGAAAAAGAACATCTGCCGGTATTGCAAGTATATTTTCTTTCACCGGGGGGTCTATTAAGAATTACCATACACCATGAACCGTTATTCACGCATAGCGTGAAGCTGATATCATGGAAATACAGGAATGGACAGGAGATCGGGACCGTGACAAGGACCAGGATCACTTGTACAAAGGAAAGAAAGACAGATCAGATACATTAGTATTTTACGGTTTCACCTAAAATCAGTGACACGAAAATCTGTCAGCGAAAAGGACTACCCGCCAGTGCTTCAGGCTCCTTAAGGTTTATTAATGCGCAAAGTAGTCCAGAATCATAAAATACGTGTGAACATGGTAATACAATAATCAGGCATGGACAAATTGGTAATGCAAATAACAATTTGTCCAATAAATGAGGTGATTAATTGATTAAAGAACCAAAACCCGGCACCCGTTCCTGTTACAGCTGATTTCCCGGGGGACAAGCCATTTACAGCCTTGAACAGTCACATCCGCTTCCGGATGAACCGGGGAATAAAGATCCTCATGAAAATGAGACCCATGAAGGTCCGGGAATTTCGCATGAAATCGGTAAATGGCTTGAAGTGGGAGACCCGCTCACCGCCAGCCTTGTAATCGACGCTTATGGGCGCCTCGATCACGGGCATCCTCCGCCAGTTCGCCCGGGCCAGGACCTCAACCTCGAACTGGAAGCGCCGGCTCTTCACCTTAAGCTCGAGAACCTCCGGCAGGGGATATATCCTGAAGCCGGTCTGAGTATCAGTGAGGGACGGCCCCCCTGAGGCAAGGACCCAGAAGTTCGAAAACTTTCGGCCGAAACTGCTGGTCCAGGGGACGTCCTCCCCGGTCATGCCCTGGCGCGCCCCGAGAACAATGGGCCTGTTTCCCGGAATGATGGCCCGGACCAGATTTATGGCGTCACGGGAATCGTGCTGGCCGTCCCCGTCGATTGTTATCGCCCAGTCGGCCGATTTCGCGGCCTCCCGGAAACCGGTAAGGAGGGCCGCCCCCTTTCCCATGTTTTCATCGTGCCTGAGGGCTGTTATCCCCTCGAAGCGCCTTATTGTTTCGGTCGTGGCATCGGTTGATCCGTCGTCAACCACGATGACGGGGATTCCCTGTTCCAGGGCCTTTTCGATGACGTGGCCGATCATCTTTTCATGGTTGAAGACCGGTATCACTATAGCGAACCTGCCCCGGTCGTTGATGTCGCTGATTTTCACGGTTACCTCACCGGGCCCCGGCCCGGTGGAGAACAGCAATGGTCAACTGGTAGTCTATTTTTCTCCCGGTACCGGTTTTCTGATAGAATTCCCTGGCCATAGCCAGGGAATTCTTCCCTTTGTCACTGGCCGCGTTCACGTCAGCCCCGGAGGCGAGAAGGTTCTTCACCTCGTCGAGGTTACCGGCAGCAGCGGCGGATATGAGCTCCCGGTTCAGGTCCGCGCCGATTGCGCTGGTTGCGCAGCATATGACAAATACCGCGATAAGGCAGGCCCTTCCATTCATGGAACGTCCCTCCGCAAGTGAAATGTATTTATGCATAAAAATGTAACCGGGACTGCATAAACAGTCAAGGAGAAAGCTTTATAAGAACAAAGTAAAAAGCTATCTCGATTCAGCCCCGTCAAAAATCGTCACAACAGCACATTTTATCTTGGGGTATAGTAATTTAAGGAAGAAGCATAAAAGCATGGCCTTACAATTTTCTCATAAGACCATGGGTGTATAGATTTGTATGGTTATGGTGAGCGGTTTTTTATCTTCTATAAGCGGGTCGGAAATTCGATGGATACTCCGCTGTCGGAATCATCCCCGGATTTTTCGGAATCATCCTTGCCACCGGATGCTGCAACCATGATTCCCGAGTCGAAGATGCTCTTTGCCGAATCGCCGTCCTTGTCCTTTCCTTCGCCGCAGCTTACCGTGTACGCGAATGCCGTCGCCGCGGTGGTGAGTACTGTCATATATACAATCAGACTTGCCAGAAGTTTCATGATCATTTCCTCCTTATATTTCAAGTTTATCTTCAAGTGCCTTTTTCAGACAATTAATGATAAGAGTTTTTGTGTAGTATTTGTTACGATAAAACAGGCAAAGGGACGTAAAAATGCGGATTATTTACAGAGACCGAAAAAATAACGTTTCACCGCTGATTTCCCGGAAAAGGGTCACACCTTCGTGAAAATCAGGGATGTGTTTATGCCCCCGAAGGCGAAATTATTGTTCATGGAAATGTCTACCTTCCCCTCCCGGATATCCCCCATGACGTGATTCACCGGGGCGCATTCCGGGTCCGGGTTTTCCAGGTTCCGGGTCGGGAACATGATCGACTGCTCCATCATGATGATGGATATGGCCGATTCGATGGCGCCGCACCCCCCCAGGGTATGGCCCATGTATCCCTTGAAGGCGGTGATCGGTGTCTTGTCGCCGAAAATCGAGCTGGTCGCCTTTGATTCGGCCACGTCTCCGGCGGCCGTAGCGGTGGCGTGGGCGTTTATATGATCGATTGTATCAGCCGAAAGCCCGGCGTCTTTCAGGGCAATTTCCATGGCCCCGGCCATCCCCCCGGCGCTCGGGTTGGTAAGGTGGGTGCCGTCGCAGTTGGTCCCGTAGCCGGCTACTTCCGCGTAAATTCTCGCCCCCCGCTTTTTCGCGTGGTCGTAATCTTCAAGGATGAGGCACCCTCCCCCCTCGGCGACGACCAGGCCGTCCCGGTCCCGGTCAAAGGGGCGGGGGGTGAGCTCGGGCCGGTCGTTATACTTCGTGGAGGTGGCCCGCATGATGTCGAAGATACCGGCGTCCATGAAGTGCATCTCCTCTGCCCCGCCGGTTATCATGATGCTGGCCCGCCCGCGAATAATGGCGTCGAAGCCGAAACCTATCCCCTGGGAGCCGGCAACACAGGCCGTGCACGAGGCGATGACCGGCCCCTTTATCTGGAACATGCTCGATATGTTGGCGGCGCAGGTATGGCTCATGAACTGAAGGTAGCTCGACGAGGGCATCCCCTTCAGGCTCCTGTTTGACAGGATCTGCGACAGAAACTCCTCCATGGACCCGGAGCTCCCCTCGGTTGAGCCGAAGGATATGCCGCAGTCAGGGGAGGATATCTGGTCGAGGGAGAGGCCCGAGTCGGTAATGGCGTCAGACGCGCAGAGGGAGGCGATGACGCCGACCCTCCCCATGGTGCGCCGGTGCTTTCTCGGGATGTCGTTCTCGTCGATATTGCCGCACACGCCGGCGACCCTGGTACGCAGGCTTTCTATCTCGTCCCAGTCGGGCATCACCCGTATGCCGCTCGCGTTATTTTTCAGGGACCCGGCAAGCTCCTCCATGGAATTCCCCAGGGGGGTCCTTACCCCGATGCCGGTCACCACGACACGCTTCTTATCGCTCATGACGTTCACTCCTTCCCGTAGTTGTAGACGTGCTCCGGGAGAAAAGCGGCCCCCCAGGTCCCCGGCCCGGTGTGGACACCGGTGGTGAGCGACAGGGGCTGCATTTTTATTTCGGCCCCGGGGAACAGTTCCAGTACCAGGGGTTTCGCGTTGTCCTCGACCCATATTTTGTTATCGGTGTATTCCAGCATGACGAAGGGGGACGTCCCCTGCTCCAGGCCGGCCGCGAGTTTTTCCCTGAGGAACTCGAGCTGTTCGCCGCTGCTCCGCACGACACCGACCTTCTTGGCCCCGTCCGCCATGGGGCTGATGACCGGTTTCATCCTGAGCATGTCCCCGAAAAAGGCGCTCGATTTCGAGAGCCTCCCCCCGGCGGCCAGGTAGTGGAGCTTTTCGAGAAACATGTATTCGTCGCAGGCCTCGATGGCGCGACGGGCGCATGCGGTCACCCGTTCAAAGTCGTCCTGCTGTTTCGCGTACCTGGCGACCGCCAGGACAATGGCGCCGAGGCGTCCCGAGGCGGTGGTGGAATCGATCACCGTAAACCTGCCGTCCCGGTCGTGCTTCTCTTGCCATTCGGCTGCCACGTCGAAGTTCCCGGTAAAGTAGGAGCCGACGCTGAGGTAGAGAACGTTTTCGTACACCTCCAGGGCGCTCCGATAACACTGGTGCCGCTCGAAAACCGACGCCTGGGAGGTGGAGGCCTTCATGCCCCGGCGCATCGACGCGTAAAGCTCATCGTGGGAGAAATGGGTCTCAGGAAGGGATCGCTCCCCCAGGGTAATGTAGCTGTCCAGGAGAGTGAAGCCGTACACCCGGGCGTCCTCCCTGGTAAGGGAACCGGCCGCGTCGGACACGACATGCACCTTCCGGTTCACCGCCCCTGCGTTGACGAACTCCCTGGTCTGCCGGGCAAGGTCGTCGTCGGACCACCCAACGATGCTCCCGAGTTCGGCGATTCTCTCCTTCACCGCGTTCCGCTCGGATGTGTGGAGGTGGACCTTGACGAACCTCTCCTCTTCGATGACGACCGTTTCCTCGCCAAACTCCTCGAGGCGTTCCATCAGATCATCGGTGCTCCCGTCAACCTCGAGTACCAGGTCCACGCAGAACCCATCCTCCTCAACAGCCGTGAAGGACGAGTCAATGTCCAGGTACCCCCTGAAGGCGTCGGGAATCGATCGGTACTCGCGCTTCGAGCCGTTCAGGGTGACGAAAAACGTTTCGAGGTAGATGAAGATCCCCAGGGCCCCGGAATCGACAACCCCCGCCTCCCTCAGTGCGGGAAGGTGCCCGGGGGTCGATTTCACCGCGTCTTCGAGGGCGGTTGTTATCGCTTCGTCCCAGTCGTCCCGGCCGAGGACGCCGGTGTCGAATACCTCCACCAGGGCGTCGAAGACCGTGAGCATGGTCCCCTGCTTCGGCTCCCGCACCGCCCGGTACGCGGCGTCCCTCCCCTCCCGGGCGTACCGGGGAATATCGGCGAGGGACGTTGCCTTCAGAAAACCGGAGAGAAACCCGGACGCGATGTTCCCCGAATTCCCCCTGGCTGAAAGAAGCAGACGGTGAATTGTCGTTTCGTAATTATCGAAATACCGGACCGGGGTCAGGGTTACTGCGAGGTTGCTCCCGGTGTCACCGTCCGCCACGGGGAATACGTTTATCCGGTCGAGAAGACCGGTCCATGCCGAGAGGCGCTCCACCCCGGCGATACAGGCGTCAGCGAAATTATGTTCCATCAAAAACTTATAGCCTCCCGTATTTCATCAGGTACCCTGAACACCATTTTCATGTCCCCGGTGTTCACCGCGGCCTGTTCGCTCCGGCCCTTCGTACAGAGCCTTTTCGTGTTCTTATCCAAAGAGTTCACCGCTTCTGATCGCCGTAGCCACGGCTTCGATGTCCCGGTCCATGGAACGGTCCTCAAACAGGGGTTCCGCGTATCGCCTTATTCTCTCAACGATTCTGGCCAGGGAGGACCTGGCCTCCAGGGTTTCCCGTATCTCGCAGGCCTGGGCCGCGGCCAGGAGGTGAATAGCGGCCGTCCGTTCCGCCAGGGTAGAGACCCGCTCGGCGTCCCGGGCGGCAATGGTCCCCATGCTCACCTTGTCCTGGTTATGGGACTCGGTTGATCGCGAAAACGAGGCGGCCGGCATGGTCGCCTTCAACGCCTCTGCGGCCAGGGCGGACGCTGCAATGGACATGGCCTTGAAGCCGTGGTTGTACAGGGCCCGCTCACCATTGACCCGTATCAGGTCGGCCGGGAGTTCACGGTTCACATGGGGATTCACCAGGAGCTGCACCTGCCGGTCGCACATGTCGGCAGCCGAGGCCAGGGCCGCCTTCAATGAATCCATGGCGAAGGCGATATGCCCTCCGTAGAAGTTGCCGCCGGTGTAGACCGCTCCGGTATCGGGATCGATGAGGGGATTGTCGTTAGAGCTGTTTGCCTCAATTTCGACCCATTCCCGTATCCACCCGAGCGAGTCCCGGAGCACCCCGAGTATCTGGGGGGCGCACCGCACCGAGTAGGGATCCTGAAGGGCGTCGAGTTCACCGCACTCCAGGTCTTCCTGATAAGTGCCGGTTTCGAGAAGGGAGTAGAGGGCTTCGGCGACAGACCCCTGGCCCGGGTGTGGCTTGACCCGGGAGATGACCGGGTGGAAATGGTCCCGCTTCCCCCTTAGTCCGTGGACGCTCAGGGCCGTCCCCCAGAGTGCGGACCGTAAAATGTTCTCCGCCCGGTCAATCATCACCGCCGCGATGCCGGTCATAACCGTGGTGCCGTTCATCATTGCCAGGGCCTCCTTCGGCTTGAAGGCATAGGGCTTGATCCCGGCGGCCTCAAGGGCCTCGCCTGCCGGCAGAATATTTCCTTTGTAATAAGCCTCCCGCTCACCGGCGAGTAGAGCGGCGAAGTACGACATGGGAGTGAGATCGCCGGAGGCGCCGACCGATCCTTCCGAGGGGACCACCGGTGTGACCCACTCGTTCAGGAGGGACGCCATTCCCTCCAGGAGTTCCATCGACACCCCGGAATATCCCTTCGCGAACGAGATCATCCTGCATATAATAGTGGACCTGGTCTCGGTTAATCCGAGGGGATCCCCGGTGCCGCATCCGTGAAACCGGTAGAGGTTTATGCCGTTCTCCACGGCGAAGCCCCCGGGCATTCGCTTCCCGCACGATTTGCCGAAACCGGTGTTTACCCCGTAAACCGGGACGTCCCGTTCTATGGCTGACATGAGGTTTTTCTGCGAATTTTCTATCCGTTGCACGAATTGTTTGTCGCTGCTGACAGAAACCCGCGCCTCCCCCTTTGCAACGCGAAGTATATCTTCTATGGTTACCGTATCGCTGCCAATGACAACGGTGCCATTTTCTGTTTTGTTCTTCATATCAATGTGAAATATCCCTGGAAATTATTCCAATAACGCAATACGTTCCGCACCCGAAGGTTTGCCGTCAAGTTTTTGAATAATGAATTATCTGTTAAGATGCCGGATATTTTTTTTGCTTGATAGGATATTTGTCAAGATATTAATTGAACAGGTTTTCGCAACAAGACCGGCGGTAAATGGTGAAAATATCAAGAATAATCGGCGAACGGCTGAGCAGAATAGGCTACGTGCGAAGCGCGATCCGGGAGCAGGCTGACCTGAGCGCGTTTAAGAAAAAACCGGACATGAGAATAATCTCTGGCCTTTTTTTCATGGGGCTCAGCTACGTAATCGGATGGCCGGCCATAACCGGCCTCGGCATAGTGTCAATCTACCTCAGGGAGCCACTTATCGTCATCCTGGGGGGTGCGATAATCTACGGCATTTCCCATCTTGTTTTCATGCTCGGGATGTACCTTGCCGGGGCAAAGTACTCTATAATCTTCATGAAGTGGGCGACCCGTATGGCGGTGGAGAAGCTTATCGGCAGGGAGGCGGTCATGGCCATCGTCGCTGAAAATAATGATGTCAGGGAATAACTTTTTTTTCTTGCTATATCCATAAAGTGTATGCACAGTTGTCAACTCTTCCTTGCCTGGGATGCAGCAACTGTTTCACTAAACCAGAAAAAGACCACAGAGCAGATATATGAACAACGCCAGGATATCAAAACAAACCAGCATGTTTGACAACTGTTTCAAACAGCTGCTCAAGGGGCCCGGACCGGTGGCCGGCGCCTACCTGTACGAGTCAACGACCAGGGAAGATGTTTACCGCCTCGCCATGAGCATCATCGCCCTGTTTGATGGTTTCCGTGAAAAAGGCCCGGTGTGCGTATGCACCGATAACCGTTCATTGATAGCCGCCTCGCTCATGGCGTCATTTTCCGGGGGGCCGAAACTGATCATCCCCCACTCCTGTTCGCCGGAGGCCCTCCGGGAGATCCGTGAGACGGTACCCTTTTCACGGGCCATCACCGACGACCATGACGCGGTACCAGAAGGGGTAGAGGCGGTCGTCCCGGTGATAGCGGAACAGGGGACCGAACTCCCCCAGCTTCGCAAGCCGGACGAGATGTGTGTCAGGCTCTTCACCGGCGGCACAACCGGAAAGCCGAAGTTCTGGTCCAAGACAGCGCGCAATCTCCTTACAGAGAGCTTTTACCAGGCTCAGAAATTCAACATCACTGAAAGCGACCTCATCATGAGCACGGCCCCTCCTCAGCACATTTATGGTCTCCTATTTTCGGTACTGATACCGCTAGTATCCGGGGCCCGGGTCATCGGCAGCACCCGGACCTACCCCCAGGAGATAATCTCCGGGCTCACGGACCTTCCGGTTACCCTCCTCGTGAGCCTGCCGGTCCACTACAAGCTCCTTGGTAACTACCGGATACCGAGAAACAGCCTCCGCTATGCCTTCTCCTCGGCAGGGATGCTGGACGAGCAGCACGGGAACGCCTTTCACGAAAATACCGGAACCGGTGTGTTCGAGATCTACGGCTCCACCGAGACCGGGGGCATCGCCATCCGGTGCCGGCAGCACGGTTATACGTCGTTCAGGCCCTTTGACATCGTCGACTGGAAAATCGAGGGAGAGCGCCTCATGGTACGGTCCGATTTCCTCTCCCCGGAACTTGAACGGGACGGTGACGGATATTACAAAACCGGAGACCTGGCGGAACACGATTCCGACGACGGCTTTATCCTCCACGGCCGCATTGACGGTATCGTGAAGGTGGCGGGAAAGCGGGTCGACCTCGAAGACATCCGGGAAAAGATCAAGGAGATCCCTGACGTCCGTGACGCGACGGTGATTTCACTCCCGGTGAAGGGGGGGCGGGAGAACGAGATATCAGCCCTGGTTGAAACGGGCCTTGCCCTGGCAGATTTAAAAAGGAAGCTCGTAAAAAAACTGGAGTCCTACGCGGTACCGCGGAGGCTGAAAATAGTTGACCGGATACCGGTCACCTCTGCCGGAAAGTTTGACCGGGACGAGATACGAAAACTCTTTAATACGATATAACCTTGATGATTCTTTTTAATAAGAAAACAGTCTTCATGTTCCCCGGCCAGGGGGCCCAGACAGTGGGCATGCGGGAAAAGCTCGGGGAGCTCACTTCCGGGCAGGAAAAGCTCTTCGCCGTCTGCGACGAAATCCTCGGGTTCAATCTCACGTCAATAATCGACAACGGCCCCGAAGACGAGCTGACCCGCACCTCCAACACTCAGCCCGCTCTCCTTGCCATGGACATCGCCTTCGTCGAAAAAGCCGAGAAGCTCGGCTACCGGGCTGACATCGTCATGGGGCACTCCCTGGGCGAGTACGCGGCCCTTGTTCACGCCGGGGTCCTGACGTTCGATGAAGGGATTAAACTTGTCAGCGCCAGGGGCAGGCTCATGGAAGAGGCCA
The DNA here is from genome assembly GCA_964514165.1 of uncultured Leptospirales bacterium. Classification (GTDB taxonomy): domain Bacteria; phylum Spirochaetota; class UBA4802; order UBA4802; family UBA5550; genus CAZEPS01. The sequence goes on along the minus strand of CAZEPS010000013.1, from coordinate 5,408 downwards.
CGGTCAAAACACCGGGGAAGATGGCAGCGGTGAACCGGGCGAAACGGGAGCTCCTCGACGAAGTTGTTACATCCTGCAGTGAGCTCGGTGTTATCGAAATAACCAATTATAATTCACCGGCCCAGGTAGTTCTCTCCGGGGAAGACAGGGCGGTGGAACAGGCGGTGGAAATGATTAATAACGACCGAATCGGCGTTGCCGTGAAGCTCAACGTGTCAGCCCCCTTTCATTCATCCATCATGAAACCGATCGCCGAGGAGTTCAGCGATTACCTGGGCAAAGTACCCTTTAACAAACCTGACAGAATATTCATCAACAACGTCACCGGCAAAGCTGAAGATGACCCTGATAAAATACGCGAAAAACTGATAAAACAGCTCTGGAACCCGGTTATGTGGGAAGACTCCATGAAAACCGCGAAAGAACTAGGGGGGGAGCGCTTCGTCGAGTGCGGGCCCGGCACGGTGCTGAGCGGCCTGGCCCGAAAGAGCGGCCTCGGGGTCGAGGTCCTTACCGGCGAAAAACTCACGGATTAGACTGCTTCTGTATCAGTTCCACCACGTTCTTCCGGTGATTCACCATGACAAAAAAGACTGTTACCGCGGCCCCCGCGATAAACACCGGGTCACGGGACACGGCATACACTGAACCTGCCCCGAGGGTGAGAACCATCAGGAACGAAGGAATGAAGGTTATGCGGACAATCCCGTAGATTGTTATCCACACCAGGCATGAAATCCCAGCCGTAAGGGGCGATAAGAATGCCGTGAACCCGAGATAGTTGGCCACCCCCTTGCCGCCGGTGAAGCCGTGAAAGCAGGGGTACCGGTTCCCGAGGACGAGAAAAAACGCGACGATAGAGAGATACTCCGCCGGAATAAAGTAGTATGCCAGGGCGGCCACCCCCACGGCCCGGCCCATGTCGAGAAGCAGCACCAGCGCCGCCCAGGGAATTCCGGCCTGGCGGTAAACGTTCACGGTCCCCGGGTTGCCGCTGAACATTGTCCGCGGATCCTCCTTCCCGAGAAGTTTAAACATGAGTATGGCGAAATTCACCGACCCGGCCAGGTAGGCGATGACAATCACAGCGATAAGCTTCAGAATCATTCCCCAATCTCCAGAACGGTGAAGAGGTGGCCCTCCACGGTTTCATGGAACGCAGTATAATCGATCCCGCTGATATTGACACTACTTTTTTTCGCGCCGATGGCGGTGACCTCGGTTTCCCTCCAGGCCTGGGGGAGTTTCATCCCCAGTGCCTTGACCACGCATTCCTTCACGGACCAGACCCTGAGGCAGGCCTCCGCCCCGTCAAGGCCGGAAGTTTCCGCCAGGGCTGACTCGGATTCCTTCATGAACAGGCGCCGGCTCTTGAGCACCCGCTCCGATATTTTCTCCACGTCGACCCCGATCCGGTTTTTTGACGCCGCCGCGAAGGCGAACCGGCTGTCGTGGGAAAGGGAGCACCGATTGTTATCGGTAAAATCCGACGCTTTGAAAGCAAAACCGCCGTTTCTGGTGCGGGAATACCGATTGTTATCGGTACTTTCCGGCCCCGGAAGGGCCGGCTCCTCTAAATTATCATTAATTGTGACGATTTCCCGCGGGTCCCGGGACTCGTTACCGGAAAGTTTCCGCCAGAGGAGCTTCAGGGCAATCCGTCCCGCGGTAAAGCTTTTCTTTCTCTTCTCGCCGCACCGTGCCATGGGTTCCCGCTCCGGGGCGGCCAGGGCCTCCTCTGCAAAAGGGGCCAGGCTGCCGAGTTCCACCACGGTGTGGGGGGGGAACGATTTCACGAAAATCGCGGTTTTATTCGCCCCGTCAGTGATCCACTCCGGGAGCTTGAGTCTCCCCCCGCTGGCGTCGGTCATCCGCACCCCGAGACTCGCCTCGCGGAGCCTGCCGGCGGTGTCGTAGATCCAGATATCGAATACCAGGGGGTCAGAGCCCCGGTCAACCGGGACAATCCGGGCAAGATACCCCTCCCCGGGCCCCGTCGGCTCGAGGACGACCCGTTCACGAATCCCCACCGGGAAGGGGAGAAACCGGGCGTACCGCTGCCCCCAGGCCGAGGCGCCGTGGAATGCGGCGTCCAGGGGAAAGGGGGACCCGAGCACCAGTCCCGCGCCGGTATCCAGCCCCCCGGAAACGGCACATGCCGCCCCGGACCGGGTGAGGCGGAGGCTCCCGGCGATATTATGAAAGGCCGGGCCGAAGGGGACGCACGCCCCGTAAATTCTCTCTTTCTGTACCGGAAAGACCACTCCCTCCAGGGCGGCGGCCCGGTCCAGGGGGAGTTCACGTATTGGCTCGTGGTTACGCCGGTACGACTGGGTCACGTGGACCCGGTTCCGCGCCAGGCCGCTTTTCGTTGTCACTGTCGAAACGAGGGAGGCTCTGACCCCATCAGCGTCATCGGAAAACTCGATTGTTATCGGTACTGATTTCTCTTCAGGCTTGAGTTCGATGAACCGGAGAAAGGATGCGTCGTAGATTCTCCTGGCGTCCATGCCGGGAAACCGTTCAGCAACGGCCCGGGATATGAGCTCCATGGACTCCACTCCCGGTAAAACGGCCTTCCCCAGGAACCGGTGATCGAGGAGGTACTCTTTGACCTCGATGGCGGCCGGTATGGAGAGTAGTTCGCTCATTTCGGAAAGGTTTCCCAGAGATGCACGGTCTTCGGGTCTATGGCCACGGGCCTCCCCTTCTCGTTGAGGGCGCAGTGCCGGGTAAAGCCGGTGCAGATGAGGTCTCCGGTTTCAGCGTCGAGGATGGTGTAGTCGAACTGGAGCTTGACCCGCTCGATCCATGAGGGCCGGGTGTGTATGGCCATGAGGTGGTCGTAGTAAAGGGGCTTGTAAAAATCGATGCCGAGCTTGATTATCGGGTACACGTACCCGCTCTCCTCTATCTCTCGGTAGGGATAGGCGGTGTCACGCATCAGGCTCGCCCGGCCGAATTCGAAGTAGCGCAGGTAGTTGGCGTGGTACACGACCGCTGACCGGTCCGTGTCAGCGTAGAGGGTCCGCTTTTCGCACCGGTGCCACACCAGGCCTGTTGTCCTGTCCCGCACGCAGGGTCCGTTAACCCCGGCCGGTTCGGTCACGAAGGGAGCAGGTTTCATTTATACCCCCCTGAAGACCACACAGCAGTTGGTCCCCCCGAAACCGAAGGCGTTGTTCAGCCCTATTTCGTGATCACGCTTCCGGATCTCGTTGGGCACCACGTCGATATCCTTCATTTCAGGATCAGGAACGTGGTTTATGGTGGGGAGCATGACGCCCCGGCGCATCCCCTCGATGAGGAAGGCCGCCTCGATTGCAGCCGCGCCCCCCAGGGTGTGGCCAATCTGTGACTTGTTCGCGGTCACGGGGATTTTCGGAAGGTGGTTCCCGAATACCCGCTCCAGGCACTCAACCTCGGCCCTGTCGCCCCGGGGAGTGGAGGTGCTGTGGGCGTTCACGTACTGGATGTCCCCGGGGGAAAGACCGGCGTCCTCGATGGCCTGGTTGATGGCGATAACAATGGTGTCCGGGTTCGGCCTGGTGAAGTGGTGGGCGTCCGATGTCCACCCGATGCCGAGGACCTCGGCCATGGGGGTCAGGCCGTGGGCATTCACCGCCTCTTCGGCCGCCAGCACCAGGACGCCCCCTCCCTCGGAGAGGACGAACCCCTTCCGGTCTGCGCTGAAGGGCCGCGACGCCTGGTTTGGATCGCCCCAGGCCCGGTCCTTCCCGGTCACCTTCAGGGTGGCGTTCATGTTTGCGAAACCGTGGATTATCTCCGGTATTATGGGCGTGTCCACCCCACCGGCCAGGACGAAGTCGCAGTCCCCGTCCCGTATCATCCGTGCCCCGATGCCGACGGCGTGATTCCCGGAGGCGCAGGCCCCCTGGGGCGAAAAGATCGGCCCGGTGAATCCCATGAGCATTCCCGCCTTGCCCGACGGGAGGTTCGCGCACAGGTTCGGGAGGAGGTAAGGGCTCACTTTTAAGGGGCCGTGATTCTCCAGGTTGCTCGTCGCGATCCGGAACGAGTCGCATCCGTTGATGGCGGAGCCGACGAGGCACGCGGTCCGGGGGCCGGTTTCCGCCGTCATCTCCAGTCCCGCGTGGGCCAGGGCCTCCCTGCACACGGCCATGGTGAGAATCACGAAGGCCGCGTTCCAGTTGTATGCCTCCTTCTCGTCCACGAAGTCGAGGCTGAGGGGGTCCCAGCCAGGGATCTCCCCCACAACGCTGCAGGGGGAGTTTACCTCGCACCTGGTCACTTTATCGAAACCGGACTTCCCGGCGGCCGCGTTCTCCCACGATTCCGGGAAGGTCATCCCCAGGGGGGTCGCGGCCCCGTAACCAATGACGAATACCTTTCTGTTCAATGGGGCTTTCATCTTATCGTATCCTGTGAAAAACGATGCAGGAGTTGCAGCCCCCGAAACCGAAGGCGTTTTTCAGGACGAACTCCTGCCGTTTATTTTCTGTTGCTGTTACTACCGAACCCATATCCAGAGCGGGATCAGGGGTATAGTTTATCGTCGGAAGGAGTATGTTCCGCGACATCCCCTCCATGGCAAAAATCGACTCAATGGCGCTCGAGGCCCCCATGGCATGCCCTATCTGGGACTTGTTCGCGGTCACCGGGGGCACCCTGCCGCCGAAGATTTCGTTCAGGGCCCGGGCCTCCACCTCGTCCCCGACTTTCGTGGAGGTGCCGTGGGCGTTGACCCCGTCTATCGATTCGGGGCCGATGCCGGCAGCGGCGATCGATTCGGTGATGCACCGCTTCACCGTGTCGAAGTTCGGGGCCACGAAATGGCAGGCGTCCGAGGTCATGCTCCATCCCCCGAGCTCAATCGAGTAGTCGAGGCCGTGGGCCCCGGCGAAATCTTTCGTGGCCAGGATGACGCTCCCGGCACCCTCGGACACAACGAACCCCCGCCGGTCGATAGAAAATGGCCTGCTCGCCCGGGCGGGATCGTTATCGCCGTCCCCCTTCGGGGTGAAGGCCCCCTTCATGGAGGCGAACCCCCCGACAATCGGCTCCACCAGGGAGAAGTCTACCGCCCCGCATATGGCCACGTCGGCCAGGCCCTGGCCGAGGAGCATGGCCCCGATGATCATGGAGGTGCTCCCGGTGGCGCAGGCCGTGATGGTCGAAAGTATCGGCCCTGTGGCCCCGGTGAGTATTGAGACCTTTCCCCCCACCATGTTTATGCATGAATTCGGGTTCGTGAAGGGATGGGGGAGCCTGCTGTCGGCTACCAGTTTCCGGTCCGCGTCGATGACCGCGTCGATCCCCCCGACGGCCGTGCTGAAGGTAACGGCGACCCGTGGCGCCAGTTCCCGTGATACGACGATGCCGCTTCTTTCCAGAGCCCGGTGCACCACGAGGAGGGCGTACTTGAA